>JAQCJI010000003.1 GCA_027593175.1 Bacteroidota bacterium
TTAAAATTTAATTGGGAATAAGTCCTAGTTTACCCACCATTCAAAAACACATTGTACACAAGAAGTTTATTCACTTTATTAAAAAGGTATTTTGTACACAAAAAATTATCTTTTTACTTAATATATTGATTAATAAGAAATTAAGACTGTGAGTCTAGTGGATAAGGTGTGTAGAATACTAAGATTACGGGTTCCAATCTGTGGTTAATTCTGAGAGAAACTGTTATCCACATGTCCACAGACTTAATAACTATTGTATTTTTTTTAATTAAATAGTTAACTATACATATAGTGAATAAAAAACTGTGGATATCCTATTCTTGTGGAATAACTAATGATTTGTTAATATTATAAAACCAATCAACCCAAACCCACATAAGACATGGAACTTACCCGACTATTTGATCTTATTCCTTACCAGATGAGTAAGTTTAATAAAGAGATTGCTTTCAGTAGAAAGGAAGAGGGGTTGTGGAAAACATATTCGTCGAAAGAAGTTCAAGATATTATCGATGAATTGAGTTTGGGTTTCTTAGCACAAGGAATTCAATCTGGTGAAAAAGTTGCAATTATCTCAGAAAATCGGCCGGAATGGAATTTCATTGATTTGGCTCTGCAGCAAATTGGAGTAATCTCCGTTCCTATGTATCCGACAATTACGGTAGCGGATTATACATATATATTTGATCATGCCGAGGTAAAGGTAATTTTTGCTGGAGATCAAACGATTTATTATAAAGCTCTTCAAGCCGGAAAAGAGCGAAAGATCTATTCCTTTGACCGTTTACCTGATGTTGCTCATTGGACCGAAGTGCAAGCACTAGGAAAATCTGGAGATCGGCACCTTTTAGATGGGTACAAGTCAAATGTAAAGTCCGAGGATTTATTTACAATTATTTATACATCTGGAACTACGGGTAGGCCGAAAGGAGTAATGTTAACGCATGCGAATGTGCTCTCAAATTTGATTTCAGTATCACACATCATGTCCCCTCCTGCAGGAATATCCAAGGTTTTGAGCTTTTTGCCACTTTGCCATATTTTTGAGCGAACAGCTTCCTTCTGTTTTATGTATATGGGTTATTCGATATACTATGCAGAAAACATGGAAACCATTGGAGATAACCTGAAGGAAGTGCAACCTCATCTCTTCAACACAGTTCCACGGTTACTTGAGAAAGTTTACGATAAGATTGTAGCAAAAGGATATGAGCTCACGGGGTTAAAGAAAAAATTATTTTTCTGGGCCTTGGAATTAGGGCTTAGAAATGATCCCGCCGCGGACATGGGAGTATGGTACGACGTTCAATTGAAGATTGCCAACAAACTTATCTTTTCGAAGTGGAGAGAGGCATTGGGAGGAAATATTACGCAAATTAACTCGGGAGCTTCTGCTTTACAGCCTCGTCTTGCTCGTGTTTTTTGGGCTGCAGGCATTAAGGTTTGCGAAGGGTATGGACTTACCGAAACCTCCCCTGTGGTGACAGCTTCGATAGGGACCAAGGCCGAAATTCGGATTGGCTATGTAGGCAAGATTGTAAAAGATGTGGAAGTAAAAATTGCTCAAGATGGGGAGATTCTTGTAAAAGGGCCGAATGTGATGCAAGGGTATTATAAAGAACCTGAGATGACTGCAGAGGTAATCAAAAATGGATGGTTCCATACTGGAGATATTGGAGTACTTGATGGGAGGTATTTGAAGATAACCGATCGCAAGAAAGAGATGTTTAAAACCTCAGGAGGAAAGTATATTGCACCGCAAGCCATGGAAAATAAGTTTAAGGAATCTTCGCTTATCGAGCAACTTATAGTGGTAGGTGAGGGGCACAATTATGCAGCCGCTTTGATAGTGCCTAGCTTTGATGGGTTGAGAGAATTTTGCAAACGCAGTGATATTTCCTACACCACAGATGCAGAGATGATCCAAAATGAGCGGGTAGAGGAAAAATATTTGAGTGAGGTGGAGCAGTTCAATCAGTTTTTTGGCAATTGGGAACAAATCAAACGATTTGAATTGCTTAATACTCCATGGGGAATTGAAACCGGCGAACTTACTCCCACTATGAAACTCAAAAGGAAAGTAATTATGGAAAAGTATGCAGATCGCGTTGAGAAATTGTATCAAAAGTAGCGATTGTAATAGGCAAGAAGTACAATACACTAAGATGTAATAGGGGTAAGAAACGAGGCTCATTGCGTGTGGACAAGAGTTTTGTGAGCACCACAATCTATTACGTCAAACTTCATTATTCTACAATCCGTGAGCGACATTTGACATTAACTGAGTATTAAGAGTGTAAGAATTAGGATTCTGGTTCACACCTTGTACCTGGTATATCGTACTTTTTCAACTTTCGTAACCCATTTTTCGTATTCTTTAAAAAATAGTATGCATGCATACAAAATTTTTCTAATTTAGGGTCCCTATACTAGCTTAGGGATACCTATGAAAAAGGAAGAGACAGTTGATTATCCCATTAAAAGTGCTTGGCATGCTATTTCAAGAATGTACAATCAGCAAGCTGCCGAGGAGGGATTTACTACCGCCATTGGGTTTGTGTTGATCAACATAAATTCAAAGGAAGGAACACCGGCTACCAAAATAGCGCCCTTAATCGGATTGGAGACGCGCAGTCTCACCCGCATGTTAAAGACGATGGAGGAGAAGGGGCTGATTTACAAAAAGGCGGACCCGGCAGATAAGCGTTCCGTACGCATGTTTTTGACTGAAGAAGGAAAACGGAAAAAAGAAATCTCCGTTCAAAGTGTTAAGCGATTCAATGAACAGATTCGCGCAGCACTCAGTGAACAAGAGCTTGCCAGTTTTTTCGGGGTGATCTCAAAAATTCAAAATATTGTTGATCAAATTCAAACAAAAGAAGCCACTTTCAGATTTAGTGAGCAATAAAGCCACCGCAACGCATTCTAATAAAATATACCATGAATAAAACCATTAAAAAAGTTGCCATTTTGGGCTCAGGGGTAATGGGATCTAGAATTGCCTGTCACTTTGCCAACATTGGCGTGCAGGTACTTTTGCTGGATATTGTGCCCCTTGAACTCAATGAGGAAGAAGAAAAGAAGGGCCTGACGAAGGAATCTCCCGCTGTCCGAAATCGCATTGTGACAACAGCCCTTCAAAATACACTTAAAGCCAACCCTTCGGCCATTTACGAAAAATCTAACTCCTCCAGGATTATAACAGGGAACTTTGATGATGATCTTCCTAAAATCAAGGATTACGACTGGGTTATTGAAGTAGTGGTTGAGCGCCTAGATATTAAAAAGCTGCTGTTTGAAAAAGTAGAAAAATACAGAAAGCCTGGAACCCTCATTACCTCTAATACCTCGGGAATTCCGATGCATCTCATGTCTGAAGGCAGATCCGAAGACTTCCAATCAAATTTTGTAGGAACTCACTTTTTTAACCCCCCGCGATACCTGAAGCTATTAGAAATTATTCCTGGACCAAAAACCAAACCTGAGCTAGTCGCCTTTTTGATGGCCTATGGAGATCGGTATTTAGGAAAAGAAACCGTTCTCTGTAAGGATACTCCCGCATTTATTGCGAATAGAATAGGAGTTTATGCCATCATTTCGGGCATGCACGCCGTTGAGAAAATTGGCTTTGGGGTCTCGGAAGTAGACAAACTTACAGGTCCTGTGATTGGTAGGGCGAAGTCTGCCACTTTCCGTACGATGGATGTAGTCGGACTGGACACTACCGTCAATGTGGCCAACAACTTGTATAAGGCTTTGCCCCACGACGAATCCAGAGATAAATTTATCCTTCCCAAAATTGTGGAGGTCCTTTACAACAACAAATGGTTTGGAGATAAAACGGGGCAAGGGTATTTCAAAATGACGCGTCATAAGGATGGAACGAAGGAGCTTCAGGAATTAGACTTGAAGACTTTCACCTACAAAGAGGTGGAAAAACCTAAATTTAAAGCACTTGAGGCCGCCAAAGAGGTGGAAGACTTAAGAAGCCGCCTTAAGTTACTGGTAAATTTTGAAGATCGAGTGGGTGAATTTTACCGCAGCTCTTTTTACGATCTATTCAAGTATTGCTCCCATCGTATCCCTGAAATTTCAGATGAGTTGTACCGTATAGACCAGGCAGTATGTGCTGGTTTTGGTTGGGAGCTTGGTCCTTTCGAAACATGGGATGCCTTGGGCGTAAAAGAAACCATCGTTCGTATGGAGGCCGCTGGTGAAAAAGTCGCAACGTGGGTACATGAACTTCTTGCCGCCGGATACGATTCCTTTTATAAGGTTGAAAACGGAAAGCGCAAGTACTATGATATTGCTTCAAACTCCTACAAAGACATTCCGGGTTTGGAGGAGTTTATCCTTTTGGACACTCTCAAAGCTGCCGGCAAAAAAGTTTGGGGCAATGCTGGGGCAACCGTGTACGACTTGGGTGACGAGGTCATTGGCCTTGAGTTCCACACCAAAATGAATGCCATGGGTGCCGAAGTGATTGAGGGCATTAACACGGCCATCGGCATGGCAGAAAAGTCCTACAAAGGATTAGTTATCGGTAACGAAGGAGGTAATTTCTCTGCTGGAGCAAACTTGGCCATGTTGTTTATGTTTGCGGGCGATCAGGAGTTTGACGAGATCAACTTAATGATTGCGCAGTTTCAAAACACGATGATGCGCGCCCGCTACTCGACTGTACCAGTGGTGGTAGCCCCTCATAATATGGCTCTTGGCGGGGGATGTGAATTGTCGCTACACGCCGACCACATTCAGGCACACGCAGAACTATACATGGGTTTGGTGGAAGTCGGGGTAGGACTTATCCCTGCTGGTGGTGGAACGAAGGAGATGACGCTTCGTTTCTCCAATGGCATCATTGGAGGAGATGTAGAGCTCAACCAGCTGCAGGAGTACTTTATGAATATTGCTACTGCCAAGGTGTCTACTTCAGCTGAGGAGGCGCGAGGTTTGGGCTACTTGCGCGCTAAAGACGGGATATCGCTCAACAGAAAAAGACAGTTGGCAGATGCAAAGTCAAAGGTTGCTTCCCTCTCAGATCTAGGCTATACCCAACCGATTCAACAAAATAACATCAAGGTGTTAGGAAATTCTGCACTGGCCTACTTTGAAGCAGGGGTAACAGGAATGATCTATGGGGGCTATATCTCCGAGCACGATGCTAAGATTGCCAAAAAATTAGCCAATGTAATGGCAGGAGGGAATTTGTCTTCACCCACAGAGGTAACCGAACAGTACTTGCTTGACCTAGAGCGCGAGGCTTTCCTCAGCTTGACAGGGGAGAAAAAGACGCTGGAAAGAATACATAGTATTTTGTTTAAGGGAAAACCACTTAGAAATTAAAAAAGTATCAAGTAGTTAACTAATTACGCATGCATAACTTCAAGGAACTTAAGGTTTGGCAGAAAGCAGTTGAGTTTGCGGTAAAAACGTATGCACTGACCAAGGCATTCCCTTCTGAAGAAAAATTTGGATTAGTTTCACAAATGAGAAGAGCGGTAGTTTCCATTCCCTCAAATATTGATGAGGGATGCGGCAAGACGTCTTCCAAATTGTTTGTTAACGCACCCGAAGTAAGTCTTGGTGAAAGTTATGAGTTGGAAACACAGTTGATTATTGCAGAAAAGACTGGGTTGATTTCTCCAGCGAAGGCAAAAGAAATGGATAAAGACTTATCTGAATTGCAACAGATGATCATGGGTCTAAAAACTTCCAGTGCACACTAATTTTACTAAATCAGCAGATGCCCCTACTTGATACTAGCGACTTGATACTCTTCTTCTACTACTCACTAAAAACATTCAATACAAAATGGACGCATACATTATAAACGGATATCGATCGGCGGTAGGGAAATCCAAAAAAGGGGGATTTCGTTTTTATCGCCCGGACGATTTAGCGGCAGATGTGATTAAACATCTGGTGGCAAATACCCTTGGTCTGGAACCCAAAATGGTCGATGACCTCATTGTTGGCAATGCGGTTCCTGAAGCAGAACAAGGCATGCAAATGGGTAGAATGATTTCACTTTTGGCCCTGGGCATTGACATTCCGGGATTTGTGATGAACCGATACTGTGGTTCTGGCCTTGAAGCCATTGCCCTTGCTGTGGGAAAAATCAAGGCAGGTATGGCCGATTGCATTATTGCGGGAGGCACGGAGTCCATGTCTTTGGTGCCCATGATGGGGTACAAAACGGCGCTCAACTGGAAGATTGCCGCTCAATCACCTTCCTACTATCTCAGTATGGGATTGACTGCAGAGGAGCTTGCCAAAGATTACAGCATCACACGAGAGGAGGCCGATGCTTTTTCTGTTCGGTCTCACGAAAAAGCACTTGCAGCAATAGCGGCGGGGAAGTTTAAAGACGAAATAGTACCCGTGGAGGTAGAAGAAACTTACCTAGATGAAAAAGGTAAAAAGAAAACCCGAAAATATGTGGTGGACACGGATGAAGGACCTCGTGCAGGTACCACCATGGAGGCCCTTGCAGCCTTGAAACCAGCCTTTAGACTTGGCGGGCAGGTGACAGCAGGAAACTCTTCTCAAACCTCCGATGGGGCGGCCTTTGTGGTTGTCATGTCCGAGCGCTTGATGAAATCCCTTGGCCTAGATCCAATTGCACGAATGATGTCCTATTCTGTGGCAGGGGTTGATCCTCGTATCATGGGTATTGGTCCAAAAGAGGCGGTTCCCAAGGCGCTTAAGCAGGCGGGACTTGGCCTTCAGGACATTGACCTAATCGAGTTAAATGAGGCCTTTGCCGCTCAGGGTTTGGCCGTGATGAAGTCTTTGGATATGAATCCATCTTTGGTCAATGTCAACGGTGGCGCAGTGGCATTGGGACACCCATTGGGATGTACAGGAGCTAAGCTTTCCATACAGCTATTTAATGAACTTCGAAGACAAAATAAAAAGTATGGCCTCGTAACGGCTTGCGTTGGTGGAGGCCAAGGAGTGGCGGGGGTATACGAATTGCTTAAATAATTGTACCAAGAACGAGATCGAAGTAAGAAATGCGGTATTAAATTAATGTCGAACTCTGAGTGCAGAGTAGTGAAGTTTGAAGAGAAAATTTGTGGGAGAAATGAATTTCATCTTACCATCGAAAGAGTCTCGTTTCTCGGCTCTTGCATCTAAAAAAAACATAACATAAAATAAACAAATCTAATGTCTACACAAACTTACAGCATCCAAGGGGGTGAGTTTTTAATTCGAGAAACTCTAGCTCAGGACATTTTTATTCCTGAGGAATTCAGTGAAGAACAAAAAATGATGGCGCAGGCCTGTCAAGATTTTATTGAAACGGAAATCAATCCCAATGTTGAACAAATTGATAGCATGAAGCACCCGGAGTTGGTGCCGGCACTTTTTAAAAAAGCGGGAGAACTAGGTTTGCTCGGAATATCTGTTCCTGAGGAGTATGGGGGGTTGGGCATGAGCTTCAATACCTCTATGCTGATGGCTGACATTATTGGAGCCTCAGGCTCTTTTTCTACGACCTATGGCGCCCATACAGGAATTGGCACCTTACCTATTTTGTATTATGGTACTGAAGCCCAAAAGCAAACCTACCTCCCTAAGTTGGCCACGGGCGAATGGGCCGCTTGCTACTGCTTGACGGAGCCAGATGCTGGTTCAGATGCCAACAGTGGCAAAACTAAAGCAACTCTTTCTGCCGATGGAGCCCACTACCTCATCTCAGGCCAAAAGATGTGGATTTCCAACGCTGGCTTTGCGGACTTATTTATCGTGTTTGCCAAGATCGGGGATGATAAAAACCTAACCGCATTTATTGTGGAAAAAACCTTCGGGGGAATTACAATGAATGAAGAGGAGAAGAAATTAGGCATCAAAGGCTCTTCTACCCGTCAGGTTTTTTTCAATGACTGTCCGGTACCTGTTGCCAACATGCTTTCTGACCGAGGTAATGGCTTTAAAATTGCCGTAAATATTCTCAACATCGGCCGAGTGAAGCTAGGAGCAGGAGTACTTGGAGGAGCTAGAACCGTTACCACTCAGTGTGTCCGCTACTCTACCGAGAGAAAGCAGTTTGGGGTATCAATCAACACGTTTGGAGCGATTAAGGCAAAGTTGGCGGAGATGGCGACACGAATCTATGCGACAGAGTCTCTCTGTTACCGTGCGGGCCAGGACATTGAAGATCGCATGGGCGCCTTGGCCGCACAGGGCCTTACCGATTCAGAAGCCAAATTGAAAGCCATGGAACAGTTTGCGATCGAATGTGCAATTGCGAAAGTTCATGGATCCGAGGTGCTTGACTACATCGTGGATCAAGGGGTACAGGTTTATGGGGGCATGGGCTACTCTGCCGACGCACCGATGGAAAGAGCGTATCGTGATGCCCGTATCTCTCGTATTTATGAGGGAACTAGTGAAATTAATCGCATGCTGATGGTGGGCATGGTGTTGAAGCGCGCAATGAAAGGAGAGATTAATCTTTTTGAATCAGCGATGGCAGTGGCTTCGGAATTAGTGTCTGTTCCCTCCTTTGAAAGTATCGATACCTCTGAGCTATTTGCTATGGAAAAAGACCTAGTACACAAATTGAAGAAGGTATTTCTAATGGTGGGGGGAAAGGCAGCAATGGCCTTGCAAGATCGGATTGAGGACGAACAAGAAATCATGATGAATTTGGCAGATGTGATGATTGAAATTTATGCGGCTGAATCGGCTTTGTTAAGAACTGAAAAATTGATTAGCCTCCGCGGGGAAGCCGCCTGTGCTTCCCAATTGGCGATGGCCAGAATTTACCTGTATGAAGCCATTGACAAAGTGGAGACTGCTGCGAAAGAGGCGATAGTATCCTTTTCCAAGGGAGATGAACAAAAGGTGTTGCTGATGGGCTTGAAACGATTTACTAAGCCGGACTTTATCAATACCAAGGAACTTCGTAGACAAGTAGCGGATGTGATGATTGCAGAAGGAAAATATCCTTTTTAACCACATAGTTAAAAAAAGGATAAAGCACCAGTTACGAAGTATAACGTATGGATTTGCATTAAGGCCTGAATTTTGATCCTTAAGAATCTCTGTACAGTGTACTTGGTGCCTCATACTAATTATCTTGATACTAGCAGACTTGCTACTTTTTTGATTCCGAATTCTGGGTGCTGAATAATGAAGGGAGAAGTGGGTGACTGAACAAAATACCAAGAAGGAGCAGAATTCTGACTTGTTACCCTCTGGGTACTTCGTACTTGGTACACTATTACCCTAAGTTTTCCAATTTGACCATCAGGTCCCAAACAGCAATACCTAGGCTCACGGAAATATTGAGGGAGTGCTTGGTGCCCAATTGAGGAATCTCAAGCACTTCATCACAAGCATTGAGCACTTCTTCTTCTACGCCAAATACTTCGTTGCCAAAGATAAGTGCGTATTTGCTGCCTTTCTGGGGGGTAAATTGATGCAAGGGGATGGAGTTTTCTACCTGTTCCAAGGCACAGCAACGGATGCCTTCAGCTTTTAATCGAGCAACAGTTTCTAGGGCGGTGTTGCAATATTCCCAGTCGACGGACTCGGTGGATCCAAGGGCAGTTTTTTGAATATCTCGGTGTGGAGGGGTGCCGGTAATTCCGCAGAGGTAAATTTTTTCCACTCGAAATACATCTCCTGTTCGGAAAGCAGAGCCCACATTATTGAGGCTACGAACATTGTCTAGCACCAGTATGAGGGGGGATTTTTCGGTTTCTTTAAACGCTTGAACGGATAGCCGTTTTAGCTCTTTCATGCTTAATTTCTTCATCTCTTTTATTTCCTTTTCGAATCGGCTATTTTCAGGTCTATTTTCAGAGTCAAAAGTACGACAATTCTAATTTAAGCATGAGCAAATCCAAAGATGGCCAAGAAACCCCCTTGATGAAGCAGTACAATGCGATCAAGGCAAAGCATCCGGGGGCCTTATTGTTATTTCGTGTGGGAGATTTTTACGAGACTTTTGGCGAAGATGCGGTGGTGGCTAGTAAGATCTTGGATATTGTGCTGACTAAGCGCGCAAATGGTGCCGCCTCTCACATTGAGCTGGCCGGCTTTCCACACCACTCTCTAGATACTTACCTTCCAAAGTTGGTTCGTGCAGGCAATCGAGTAGCGATTTGTGATCAGCTCGAGGACCCGAAAAGCGTCAAAGGAATCGTAAAAAGAGGAGTGACAGAATTGGTTACTCCAGGCCTTTCCTACAACGACCAAGTACTCGATACGCGAAAAAACAATTACTTGGCCTCCATTCACTTTGGAAAAGACTGCCATGGGATTGCCTTTTTGGATATTTCCACTGGGGAGTTTATGTGTGCAGAAGGAAATGCCGCCTATTTGGAAAAACTGCTTCAAAGCTTTACTCCTTCCGAACTGATTTTCTCTAAAGCAGCAAAAAAGCCTGCCGCAGAACTCTTAAAAAATGAATTTGTCAGTTTTCACTGTGAAGATTGGGTTTATCAGCATGATTTTACCTATAACAAACTGAAAAACCACTTTGGCACTACTAGCCTGAAGGGTTTTGGAATTGAGAATTTGGCTTCCGCCAGTGTGGCTGCTGGAGCGATTTTATATTATTTGGAGGAAACGGAACACAAAGATATTCAGCATATTTCTTCCATTTCTCGGATCCCGGAAGATAAATATGTCTGGTTGGATAAGTTTACCATTCGAAATCTGGAGCTGGTGCTTCCTCAAAATGAAGGCGGGGTGCCGGTTATTCAAATTTTGGATCAAACGGTGACTCCGATGGGTTCCAGGATGATGAAGAAGTGGATGGTTCTGCCTCTAAAGGACAAGCAAGCCATCGAGGAACGCCTGAATGTGGTCGATTTTTTTTACCAAAATCCCACCTTAATCGATGAAATGTTGGGGCAGTTGAAGCAAACGGGAGACCTGGAGCGCTTGATTTCAAAGGTGGTTGTAGGTAGAGCCAATCCTCGAGAGATTAATCAGATTAGACGCGCGCTCCATGTGGTGGTGCCCATTAAAGCGCTGCTTAAAGCTCAGTCAAACCCTACCCTAAAGCGCCTATCTGAACAGCTGCACCCCTGTGAGCTTCTGGTAGAGAAAATTGAAAAGGAATTACAAGAGACGGCTCCGATGCTTTTGCATCAGGGAGGAGTCATCAAGGATGGGGTAGATCCTGGTTTAGATGAATACCGTGGGTTAGCGAATAGAGGGAGAGATTATTTACTGCAGATTCAACAGCGAGAGATACAGCTAACCGGCATTTCTTCTTTGAAGATCTCCTACAACAAGGTTTTTGGCTACTACTTGGAAGTGACGCATTTACACAAAGACAAGGTACCAGATTCCTGGATTCGTAAGCAGACGCTGGTGAATGCTGAGCGATATATTACGCCAGAGTTGAAAGAATATGAGGAGAAAATCCTTCATGCAGAGGAGCGAATGATCGCACTAGAGCAAAAATATTTCCAAGAGCTGGTATTGGAAACAGCGGCCTATGTGGTTCCTATCCAACAAAACGCGAAGGTGCTGGGA
Source organism: Bacteroidota bacterium (assembly GCA_027593175.1). Lineage (GTDB taxonomy): Bacteria > Bacteroidota > Bacteroidia > Cytophagales > Cyclobacteriaceae > Algoriphagus. Next base: position 11,506 of record JAQCJI010000003.1, read on the forward strand.
ATGTTGGACGCCTTGCTCTCTTTCGCAAAAGTTGCCAGTTCCAATGGCTATTGCCGGCCTAAAATTTCCAACAATGAAACCCTTGAAATTAAAGAAGGAAGGCACCCGGTTATTGAAAAGCAGTTACCATTTGGGGAAAAATACGTTCCAAACGACATCTACCTGGACCACGATAGTCAGCAAATTCTGATTATTACAGGGCCCAATATGGCAGGAAAATCTGCGTTATTACGACAGACGGCGCTTATTGTTCTAATGGCACAGATGGGCAGTTTTGTGCCGGCAAGTTATGCGCGGGTTGGAATTATCGACAAGGTCTTTACGCGGGTAGGGGCATCCGATAATCTGTCTAAGGGAGAATCTACCTTTATGGTGGAGATGACAGAGACGGCAAGTATTCTAAACAATCTGTCCAATAGAAGCCTTATTTTGATGGATGAGATCGGAAGAGGCACATCCACCTATGATGGAATATCCATCGCCTGGTCTATTGTCGAGTACCTACATCAGCACCCAAATTGCAAGGCAAAAACCCTGTTTGCTACCCATTATCATGAGTTGAATCAGCTAGCGAGTGATTTTCCACGGATCAAAAATTTTAATGTGTCCGTTAAGGAGGTGGGCAATAAAGTGATCTTTCTGCGTACACTCAAGGAAGGGGGAAGTGAGCACAGTTTTGGGATCCATGTGGCTCAAATGGCTGGTATGCCCAACCCTATTGTGCTTCGAGCGTCTGAAATTATGATGCATTTGGAGAAAGATAAATCCGTAAAGGAGAAAAATGCAAAGCTTGCTAGCGTTCCTAAATCCAATTTTCAATTGCAGTTGTTTGAGATGGATCCCAAGTTAGCGGAAGCCAAAAGATTGTTAGATGAGCTAGATATCAATACCATTTCACCTATAGAAGCCTTATTGAAACTCCATGAAATAAAGAAAAAAATGGAATAAGAGAGGTTTATTTAAAAAAAGAGGAGGCTCAAAGGAAAGTTATTTAGGGAGAATGCGCGAAGAAATCCCTGGACAAGGAAAAAAATGTTGGTAATTGCCTTGTAAAAATATTTTGAGGGCTTACATTTGCAACCACAATTTACGAGAACAAGGGTCCTCGTAGCATATTTTGCGAGAGTAGCTCAGCTGGTAGAGCACGACCTTGCCAAGGTCGGGGTCGCGAGTTCGAATCTCGTCTCCCGCTCAAAAAGCCCTTGAAAAAGGGCTTTTTCTTTTCAGATCAAGGGAATTTGACTGAAGTATCTACATTGGTAGAGGAAGCCGGGATGGTGGAATAGGTAGACACGCAAGACTTAAAATCTTGTGGCCAGATCGGCCGTGCGGGTTCGATTCCCGCTCCTGGTACAAAAGCCCCGTAGTACTACGGGGCTTTTATTTTTCAAGGCTTAGCTGTAAATCAGTCTATAGTATTCTCGGGCCATGCGGTTGCTTTCAAAATTGGCTTTGACTTCTTGCATGCCTGCCTGCACAATATCCCGCCACTTTCGCTTGTTGCTGTAGTAGAGCGGGAGAATTTCGCCATTAAGAATCTCATAGAGGTGTACCAAATCGTGGTCATCCTGGTCTTTGATGGAAAGGCTTTCGTAGTCAGCTTGAGGCACGACGAAGCTGTTTTTTCCATGTTTGGCAAACTCACAGATCCAGCCATCGTCCGTACTTAAATTGACAGAGCCGTTCATGGATGCGGTCATTCCAGAAGTTCCCGAAGCTTCTTGGGGCACGCGAGGATTGTTTAGCCAGAGGTCTGAAGCTTGCTTGAGCCGCTTACTTAGAGTCAATTCATAGCCCACACATACGGCCACATTCTTGAAGCGCTTGCTCAGGTGTACCAAAGAATTGAATACCGAGATAGCTCCATAGTCCATAGGATAGGGTTTTCCTGCCCAGATTAACTGAACGGGCAGCTGTGAATTGTTGACCAAGGCTTCAAATCGCTCTAGATCTCGGGTGATTAAGTCTGGTCGCTTATAGGCAGCAAATCTTCTCGCCCAAACAATGGTGAGTACATTGGGATCAAGAATTTTGCCAGTTTGGTCTGCAACTAACTCAAAAGCCCGCTTTTTGAGGTATTGTTTACGGTCGTCAAAGCCCGCGTTGTCTCCCTCTTCCATGAAGCGATAGAGTTTTTTGTCGGACCAATATTTCCAGTTTTGTGCATTGGTGATAGATTGAATTGTCGGTATTCCAGCATAGCCCTCCCACATTTGGCGGCTCACTTCTCCGTGTAGCTTACTCACCCCGTTGGCAGCACGAGCAAAGCGCAAGGCAGCTAGACTGTGATTGAACTGGGGTCCTTCAATTCCTGTAAGTTGCCGTACCTCTTCTTGGGAATGTCCGTAGAAGTAGCTCATTTTTTCACAGAGGTAGAAGTCGTGTTTTTCATTTCCTGCTTCCTCGGGCGTATGGGTAGTGAAGACTACACGCTTTTGCACTTCTTCCTTTTTTCTATATTTTTTCATGAGGTAAAAGGCACAACTTACGCCATGGGCTTCATTCAGATGGTATACCTCGGGGTTAAAGGCTAGGATATCGATCAGGGTAGCTCCGCCGATGCCTAAAAGCATCATTTGTGCAATCTTAGCCGCAGTATCTGAGTCATATAATCGGTGGGTAATGGTTTGACTTAGATAGTCATTTTCAGGAAGGTCCGTGCTGAGCAGAAAAAGGGGAGCAGACTGAAATGTTTCTGGAGCTAGGTAGTAGGCTTTCACCCATACAAGCTGATTGTGTACCGGTACGGTGAACTTGATTCCGGTGTCTTCCAAAAAGCTGTAATTTTTTTCGTGCCATTCTGGCTTTAAGGTTTGGTCTTGGTGGCGAACTTGATCGTAATAGCCATATTTCCATAGAATCCCTATGCCGATCAGGTTTTGTTTCAATTCATAAGCGCTGCGTAAATGGGAGCCGGAAAGGAATCCAAGGCCTCCACTGTAGGTTTTTAAAGGTTGGTGGAGGGCAAATTCCATGGAAAAGTAGGCCACCGACTTGGAGTATTCTGGTGCTGGACTATAAGGAAGCGTATAGTTGTTGAATTGTGTCATTACGATTTGGGGTGAGCGAATCGAAATATACAACCCATTGCTGGAAAAGGGGGGAAGGAGGATAGACTTTTATGATTATCCGCAATCCAACGATTAGTTCAAAATTAGTCTTAAATCCTGCGGATAATCGTCGACAGCTGACCGTCCACAGTCGACAGCACATTTTCTTACTCTTCAAACCTTATTTTCTTTGGTTACTGGTAATAAGCGGATATACATATAAACTTTAAATCAAAACAAAAAAGGACCCATTTTTCGGAGCCTTTTGCTAGTTAAGGATTCGGAAGTGCCGTCCTTGCCGCACGATCCGGGTCATTTTGAACTTCCGAAACATCGTTGAGCACCATCGTTTCTCCCTTTTCCACACTGAATTTGGGCCAGGAGGGCAGCCCTGCACCATTGGGGTTCCCTGTTCTCATAAAGGAAAGCAGGGAAGCAGACATTTTATCTGCAAGAGCCCGTGGGCGCTTTCCTCCTCCTGTATGGGTGTACATTCGGTCGGTATTGTCGTACCAAAAACAAATGTCTATGCAGTGAAACGCGCGCATGCGGCTGTTGTATAAGTTGGGTTCCCAGCCAAACCAGGCCATGTAAACCGGGGCGGATTGCTTGGACTTTGCATTGCCACAGGCTACCGCGTTCTGTCTGTTGGATGCAGCAAGAGTCATGATTTCAGCTGGGGATTTTCCAGGAAAATTACTTTTGTAGGCCTGATATACCGCCGCCGCTTTATCTGCAAAGCGGGACTTCATGGCCTCAATGACTTCTGCTTCCCCAGCAGCTTCCAGGGCAGCATTGGTCCGCGTAGCCCCCCATTCGTGAAAGGTGGTACAAATAAGTAAGGGAATGGAGGAAGAATGGTCCTTGGGGTCGCTAAAAAACTCCCCCTTGGGAACATATATTCCATCCGCGACTGGACTAAAGCCACCTCTAAATCCAGGGAAAGGATTTTCTTTACTCATACGGTCCAGCGCTTTATTTGCAATATCAATATAGGTTCTCCAGGGAATGTCTTGAAGTTTGTCTACTTCTGTTGGGCCGAGACCCGCAGCTTCCAAAACAAAGCTTCCAAGCTTTCGGCTGTACTCTTGGCTATTTGCCTTGAGCATGCTTCCGCTGAGGGCGACACCTTTGTGTACCATTCCCTTGGCTGCGGGCATGGCCATGGTGCAAGTGACTTTTGCTCCCCCTCCGGATTGACCCATGATCGTGATATTGCCGGGGTCTCCTCCGAAATTTGCGATATTGTTTCGTACCCAATTCAGCGATGCGATGATGTCTAGCTGGCTGACATTTCCCGATGCAGCATACTTTTCTCCGCCCACACCAGAGAGGTCGGTAAATCCGATGGGTCCCAAACGGTGGTTGATGGATACAAATACGGCATCTCCTTTACTGGCAAAGTTTTCCCCATGATAGCCATCTTGTTCAATGCCATTTCCATTCGTGAAACCACCTCCATGTAACCAAACCAACACGGGTCGTTTTTTGCCGTCTGCAAGTCCATTGGTCCAAAGGTTTAGCTTGAGACAATCTTCGGATACGTCATCATAGTTCCAGTGATCCGCAAATGAAGCATGTGCATTCGCATAGCGGCGGTCCATGATTTGTGGAGCAGTATTTCCCCACCAGATGGCATCTTTAATGCCCTCCCAGGGACTGGGTTTTTGGGGCGGCATGAAGCGGTTTTTTCCAGAAGTATTAGCTCCATAGGGCACGCCTAAGAAGGTGTATACGCCATGGAGCTGATAACCCCTGATTTTTCCAAAACTGGTGGTTGCTACAGCGATGTCATCTCCGATGTATAGGTATTGCTCGTCCTCATTCTTTTGGGAGGGCGCAGGATCAGTGCCAGCACTGACAGTAAATGGTGCTGCGGCTAAGGCGGCGGAACTTACGCCGACCTTTTGTAAAAAGGACCGTCTACTGTTTTTCATAGATTATTTGGGCTACAATTAAATGCTTAAGTTGTGCCTTAAATCCAAGAAAATCAAGTCTTTGCTTTGCGAAGTGTTGAGCGGAAAAAATTGGCCATTGGACAGGGAATCCTACATAAGGACGGATTGTAAAGCAAATAAAAAGCCGTTGGGCAACAAAGACCAACGGCTTAAATCTGTGGATAACTTTTTTAGAACTTCACTTTAACAGAGATTTTTTGTCCTACTCGCTCGACAACGACCTGGGTAGAGTCGCCTTTTTTGAATATGCTTAGAGCCCGCATGTAGCCCATCATGTCGTTTATCGTAGAATCCCCTAGCTGGATGACAATATCTCCCTTTTGGAGCCCCGCAGCCTGTGCAGGCTTTCCTTCCGAGACACCATCCACTCGCATTCCTTTGCCATCATAGAGGTAATCGGGAACTACTCCCATGGAAACAGTAAATCGTGGTGAGTCACTGGAGTCCTTGGTTTTGGTGAAGGCCAGTTTTGATTCACCATCCAACTGAGCGATCAATCGAGAAATGTAGCGAACCACTTTGACGAGCCCTTCGTAATTGATTTTATCCGCATCGTCACTGGGCTTGTGGTAGTCGGCATGCTGACCGGTAAAGAAGTGAAGTACGGGAAGGTCTTGGAGGTAAAAAGAAGTGTGATCCGATGGACCTACTCCTGATTCGGAGGGCACAAGCTTGAGGCTATCGGTATTGATGGGATCTAAAATAGTGGTAAAACTGGGGCTCGTACCTACCCCATATATGGCTAGCGATTTTTCTTGGTTTAACCTTCCGACCATATCCATATTGATCATGTAGTTGACCGTCTTCAGTTCAAGGGTTGGGGTTTTAACAAAGTAATTGGAACCCCAAAGCCCATTTTCTTCGCCTGAGAAGGCAACAAATAGAATGTTGCTTTTTAAGGTCTCGTACTTGAAAATTTTTGCCAGCGCCAAAAGGGCAGCCGTGCCTGAGGCATTGTCGTCTGCCCCGTTGTGTATAGCTTTTTCTCCACGGTGGAGTGAACCCTCCCCCCCCATGCCCAAGTGATCAAAATGAGCGCCTATCACAATGGTTTTGTCTGCTTTTTTATCTAAAAAGGCAATTACATTTCGGCCCGTGATGCCCACTCCGTCTGTGCCGATTACCGCCTCTTCGTGGGGGCTACTCGGCTTGGAAACCGTAAATTCTTGGAAAAACCCATCCGTACCCCTAGGCTCTAATCCCAGCTTTCCAAACTCGTCGGCAAGGTATTCTGCCGCTTTTTGCTCCCCTTCAGTACCGATAGCTCTTCCACCTAAGTCATCGGCAGCAAGGAAGGCAATATCTTTTTTTAGCTCGGTCAAAAGCGTCTCATCTGTTGGAGGACCATCACAGGATCCAACAAGTAGCCCAAAAATAAGAAGAGGAATGAATTTTAAAAGGTGTGGTTTCATAGCAGGGGATATTTAGCCCAAAGATAATAAGTAGTATCTTTGCGACCACCTTCTTTCTAGTCAAGATTAAACATGAACTCGTTACGCCAACTGGGAATTATTCTCCCCCTGATTTTAATTACCCTTAGTCTTTCAGCACAGGAGAAGCTGGCTTCTTCTGACTCCTTGCTGCTTCATCCTGAGGAAATGAAATACCTCAAAAATATCAAGCAGCTGACCTTTGGGGGTAACAATGCAGAAGCCTATTGGTCTTTTGACGACTCCAAATTGGTATTCCAGTCTGACTACTCGGAATGGGGCAACTCTTGTGATCAAATGTTTTTTTTGGACTGGAAAACCGATAATTTAGCTACCAGTTCCCCAAAAAGGATAAGCACAGGCCTGGGACGCACCACTTGTTCCTATTTTTTACCAGGGGATAAGACCTTTGTTTATGCCTCAACCCACCTCGTTGATCCAGCTTGCCCACCTGTTCCTAAGCGAAGAGCAGATGGCAAATACGTGTGGCCCATCTACCCTAGCTTTGATATTTTTACAGCTGACCTGAATGGAAATTTACTTTCTCAATTGACGCAGGAAGACGGCTATGATGCGGAGGCGACCGTCTCTCCGAAGGGAGATAAAATCGTGTTTACTTCTATGCGTACTGGCGATCTGGAGTTATTTACCATGAACATCGACGGCACAGAAGTCAAGCAAATCACCAGTGACCTGGGATACGATGGGGGCGCATTTTTCTCTCCTGATGGCAGCAAGTTGGTTTGGAGAGCCTCTCGTCCAGAAACCTCCGAAGCGATCCAAGAGTACCAGGATTTGCTTAAAGAAGGGCTGGTAAAGCCTACTGACCTGGAGCTATATGTGGCCAACGCGGACGGTACAGACATCCGCAAAATAACTAGCTTGGGAAAAGCCAACTGGGCTCCCTTCTTTCATCCTTCCGGAAAGAAACTTATTTTCGCCTCCAACCACCAAACGCAGCGGGGGTATCCCTTCAACCTGTTTATGATCAATTTGGATGGAACAGGTCTTACCCGAATTACCCACGACAGCACCTTTGATGCCTTCCCTGTTTTTTCTAATGACGGCAAGTACCTGGTTTTTGCCTCCAACCGTAACAATGGAGGTACTCGGGATACCAATCTTTTTGTAGCCGAGTGGATTGGGGATTGATTCTTAGTTCTTACAATTCCTCCAAGTGTTCCAAGTAATACTCGGCCTGGTCTACTAATTCCTGTTGGTTGCTCATCTTATCCCAGGTGCGGTAGACCATCCCGATGCGGGGATTTTTTTCAAGTAATTCACGGTTTCGGGCGTGGAAATGCCAATACAGACTATTGAATGGACAGGCATCGGTGCCGGTTTTCTTTTCGGCTTGGTATGCGCAGCTGCTGCAATAGTTTCCTTGTTTTTTGATGTAGTTTGCTGAGGAGACATAGGGCTTGGTGCCTACGATGCCCCCATCGGCAAATTGGCTCATCCCCCTTGTGTTGGTAATTTCTACCCATTCGATGGCATCAATGTAGATACCGAGGTACCAGCGGTCTACTTCGTCAGGGTGAATACCTGCCAGCAGGGTAAAATTACCTGTCACCATCAGCCGTTGAATGTGATGGGCGTAGGCCAAATCCAAGGATTGGGTGATGGATTGGTGGAGGCAATTCATTTTTGTTTTTCCTGTCCAAAACCAATTGGGTAGCTTTCGCTCGTGTCCAAAGTAGTTGAGACGAGCAAACTCGGGCATTTTGGCCCAATAAATCCCGCGCATGTATTCTCGCCAACCGAGAATTTGTCGAATAAAGCCTTCTACTTGAGCTAGCCCAACCTCCTTCTGGTATTCACGCCAATAGGCCTCGACCGCTTGGATTACTTCCAGGGGAGAAAGCATTTTGCTATTGAGGGAAAAACTCAGCCGGGAGTGAAATAAGTAGGGGTCCCAAGTGGTGAGCGCATCTTGGTAGTTTCCAAAGTTAGCGAGCAGCTCTTCGCAAAAATAGTGTAGTACTTCCAAGCTCTCTTCTCTGGAGGTAGGCCAATAAAAGTTGTCTGGGTCAAGGTTACCGATGCACTTCACTCCAGAGGCCTCTAGCATTTGGGTAATGTGGTGTACCTGCTTGGGGTGCAGGCGGGGATTTTTGAGTAAGGATTTATCCTTTAGGGCCTTACGGTTATCTTGGTCGAAATTCCACTGTCCTGCGATGGGATCCTTTCCATCCATCAAGACCGTGTATTTTTTTCGCATTTCACGATAAAAGGTCTCCATGAGGTAGGTTTTTTTGCCTACAAAAAGTTGCTGGAGAAAGCCCCGAGAAGTTAAAAAGTGCTCTGTATCCACCGCTTCGCAGTGGATGCCAAGCGTCCCACAGCAGGCTCTCAGTTGCTCATCTAGTCTATATTCATCGGGCAGGAGGTATTCAAATCGCTTAAATTCCTCACTTTTTACCAACTGATGAATCTGCGCAGAAAGATCTTGAAGGTTCTGGGGATCATCCAGGGTCAAGTAGCGAACTTGGTGTCCTTGCTCCTGTAGGTCTTTAGCAAAGTTGCGCATGGATAAAAAAAAGCCAACCACTTTTTGAATGTGGTGGGTGACATAGTCGGTCTCCTGCCGCATTTCCATCATGAGGTAGGTGAGGGAAGGGTCTGGGGTAGTAAACCAGAAGTGTTGGCTGTTGAGTTGGTCTCCCAACACCAAACGGAGGGTTTTGGTCATAAAAAAAGGAGCTTTAACTTCTAAAGTCCTTTTTAGTGAGTAATGTTTTGGCGCCTAGGGATAAAGCCAGGGAAATGTACCAGTAGAAGTCAATTTGACGATATACTTACCATTGTATGATCTCTTGGTTTCGAATGAGGTCCTCAAACTGTTCCCGTTTCCGAATAAGGTAGGCTTTTCCTTCCCAAACGAGTACTTCGGCAGGCCGAAGTCGTGCATTGTAGTTGGAAGACATGGTGTATCCATAAGCACCAGCATTTTGGATTACCAGGAAGTCCCCTTCTTTTACGGTATGTAGCTGCCGCTGAGAAGCCAGCGTATCGGTTTCACAGATATAGCCAACTACGGTGTAGGAGGAAGTGGCCCCATCTAGGTTGCTCAAGTTGTAGATTTCATGGTAGGCATCGTACATCATTGGCCGGATGAGATGGTTCATCCCGGAGTCCACCCCTACAAAATGGATGGATGGAGTTTCTTTGACTACGGTCGCCTTGACTACTAAGTATCCGGCTTCGCTTACGAGAAATTTGCCAGGCTCGATCCAAAGCTCTAGCTTACGACCAAATTTTTTACAAAACTCTTGGAAGGCCCCACTGACTATTCGTCCCAATTCGGCAATATCTGTAGCCGAATCTTCTGGGCTGTAAGCAACTTTAAATCCGCCTCCAAAGTCCAAGAACTGCAAGTTTGGAAAGTGCATAGCTGCTTTAAACAAGACCTTTCCACCCTTTAAAAATACTTCTGCATCTAGGATGTCAGAACCTGTATGGAGGTGTAGCCCTACTATTGGAATTTGATACTGTTGGGCTAGCTCAAGAATCTGTGGAAGGTGTTCGATTGAGATTCCAAACTTACTTTCCTTGTGGCCCACGGAGATTTTCATGTTTCCACCAGCAAGGATATGTGGGTTGATTCGGATGCATACGGGTACACTATTTCCGTAGGTTTGGCCAAATCTTTCCAAAAGAGGAAGGCTGTCCAAATTGATCATGGCTCCAATTTGTACGGCTTCTTGAATTTCTTCAAAGCTTACCCCGCTGGGGGTGTACATAATTTCTGAGGCTTTACTTCCTGCAAGCAGCCCAAGTTTCACCTCCTCAAGTGAAACTGCATCCAGCTCTGCACCCGCCTTTCGGATAAGGCTTAGAACCGAAAGGCTGGAGAGCGCTTTCGCTGCATATTTTATTCGAACAGGAATTGTTGCAAAAGCTGTTTGAAGTGCCTGAATTTGGTTTACAATTTTTCCCCCATCATACAGATAAAGTGGGGTTCCAAATTCCTTAGCAAGAGCTTCAATGGCAACACCTTGAATATGCGTGGGTTTATGCATGAGCAATAGAGTTTAGGTTGATGGGGTAAAAATACCGAAACAATAAAAAAGGAAGGCATAGATCCTTCCTTTTTTGGGTACGTAATTAAAAAACCAACAAATTCGATTTGTTAGAATACAGTCAAAAAGGGGAAAATGAAAGAAATATATTTAGATTAATTGTTAAAACATGTTAAGAGGGGCTCCTTCCCTCGCTATCCGCTTAATTTTGTACTGTGTCCAAAAGCAACATTACGTTGATTATTGTCTTGATGTCCTTAGCGAGCTTTGGCTTGATGGGCTTTCAATACTATTGGATACGAAATGCCATTCGAATTAATAAGGAGCGCTTTGATCAAAATGCATTGCAAGCCATAGCTGGAACAGTAGCTGAACTGGAGAAGGGGGAAACCTCGGACGTGTTACTTAACGAGTTGATTAAGGACCCGGTATTGAAGGAGTCAATCTTTAAAAAAATTGATCCCATCGAATTGCAGATTAATACCAACCGAACTTACAGCCGCAAGTCTTTGGTAGATACTTTAGTCTTGGCTCCAGTGCCACAGGTAAGCAGCACCTTTCGTAGAATGTTGCTATCCAGAGGCTTGGATGTTACTATTTTATCGGAGCTGGAGAACTTTTTTGCTTATATGACCCCGGAAGTGGCGTCTACGATGTTTACGCCAGATGAAATGCAAATTCTCCTTCAGGAAAAAGAGCGGCAGCTGGAGTATTTAAACCAAAAACAAAGATTTGCTAGGGAGTCAGCCCGGCCTTACACGGGAATTGTACCTCAATTTGATACTCAAGTAAATCTTTCTGACGATGCGTTTGACAAAATACGAAAGACCAATATCAAGATTGAGTTAATGAATCAGGCTTTTTCTGAACTTGCAGAGGGACAGCAAGCGATTATAGATCGCCTCGATACGGCACAATTGCGGAGCCTGTTGAGAAGTCAGTTTTTAGAGAAGGGAATTACGGAAAATTTTGAACTTGGAATTAAGCCTGCTGAGGAGGACAAACTAATTGGGATTGGGGAGATCATTGACCCACAGGTTTTGCTACAAGAAGGACTACAGTCCAAGTTATTTCCTAATGATATTTTGGGCAAGGATAACTTTATTTATGTGTATTTCCCGGAGAAAAGTAGCCACGTTTTTCGACAGGTTTGGCTTCCTATCTCGAGCTCTATTTTCTTTATTTTAGTCATCATTTTTTGTTTTTACTATGCGATTCGGATCATTTTGAGACAGAAAGCTCTTTCTGATATCAAAAATGACTTTATCAACAATATGACCCACGAGTTCAAAACCCCTCTTGCTACGGTAAGTTTGGCGGTGGAGGCCTTGCAAGATCCGGAGTTAAGCAATCAGGATAAGTTTCGAACCCGTTACCTAGGAATTATCAAAGAGGAAAATAAACGGTTGGTAACCCAGGTGGAAAAAGTATTGCAAGCAGCGGCATTGGATAGGAATGAGTTTAAACTAAAACTAGAATCTATTCATCTTCCTGCCATGATACAAGCCTGTATGAATCAGTTTGCCCTTCAAGTAGAAAATAGGGGAGGAAAAATCGAGTTTAGCAGTCAGATGAAAGATCCCTATATTGAGGGCGATGTCTTTCACTTGACGCTCCTCTTCAATAACCTACTTGACAATGCCAACAAATATTCTCGGGCTAATCCAACGGTTGATGTGGTGTTGAAGGAACAGGGTTCCCTGGTTCAAATCACCTTCCAAGATCAAGGGATAGGGATGAGCCGAGAGTCGGCGAAAAAAATTTTCGACAAATTTTACCGGATTCCCACGGGAAATGTGCACGATGTAAAAGGGTTTGGGCTGGGGTTATCTTATGTGAAAACCATGCTTGAAGCACACAAAGGAGATATCCAGGTTCAATCCGAACTTGGCAAAGGGAGCACTTTCACCATTAAACTACCTAAAAAACAATGAGTAAGGCGAAACTATTAGTTGTAGAAGACGACCTCAATTTGGGAGATATTTTGCAGGAGTACCTTCAAATGAAAGGATATGACACCACGCTTTGTCGCGACGGGGAAGAGGGATGGAATAAGTTTAAAAAAGGCAAGTTTGACCTTTGCCTCCTCGATGTGATGATGCCCAAAAAGGATGGATTTACTTTGGCTAAAGGAATAAAGAAGGTGCAAGAGGATCTGCCCGTTTTATTTCTTACCGCCAAAAACCAAAAAGAGGATGTGATTGATGGTTTAAAAATTGGGGCAGATGATTACCTGACCAAACCCTTTAGCATGGAGGAGCTTTTGTTGCGAATTTCTGCCATCCTCAAGCGCACGCAAAAAGGAACTGAGGTTAGCCCATTAAAAACCTATTCTTTTGGAGACTTCGTTTTGCACTATGACGAGCAATACATTGAAGGACCTTCAGGAAAGCAGAAGTTGACTTCCAAAGAAAATGAACTGATCCGGCTTCTTGCGTCAGAAATTAACAAATTGGTCAATAGAAGCCATGCGCTTAAACAAATATGGGGGGACGATAGCTATTTTAATGCGCGCTCTATGGATGTGTATCTGAGTAAAATCCGAAAAATTTTGAAAGATGATCCTAAGGTACAAATCATCACCGTTCATGGCGAAGGTTTCAAAATGATCGTGGGAGAGGCTTAAGCCTTTCTTCCGTCTTCTCAGAAAGGTTACAGTATTTTGATGATACTGAGATTTTTAGTTAAAAATGATTAGATAATGAGCTCGGCGCCGATGCCCGGACCTTCTGGAAAGAGGACTTCTTCTGGAAAGATGCGTACCCCTTTTGCCGGGTCTTTGGAGAGAAGCATGGCACCATCCATGTCTACATAATCCAATAGGGGAGCAATATGCGCAATTGCGCTGATGCCAACGGATGATTCGGTCATGCAGCCGACCATTGTTTTCATACCCAAAGACTTAGCATTTTGGATCATGCGCAGCGCAGGGGTAATGCCTCCAGCCTTCACAAGCTTGATGTTGACTCCATGAAATCGGCCTTTGCATTTTTGTACATCTTCTTCGCTGATGCAACTTTCATCTGCGATAAGAGGCAGTTTGGAGTAGGTAAAAACTTCGCTCATGCCGTCTAGGTTATCTTTTTCCAAGGGCTGTTCTATAAATTCCACCCCTAGTGTGGCTAGCTCTTCGGAATAGGATATCGCTTGATCTACAGTCCATGCGCAGTTGGCATCCACTCGAAATATGGAGTTTGTGTTTTTTCTAAGTTCCCGTACGATTTCTATGTCTTGTGTAGTACCTAGCTTTATTTTGTAGATAGGCCAGTCCACCTCTCTTAGTTTCGCGCACATTCTCTCTACCGTATCTATCCCAATCGTAAAGTTGGTGGTAGGAATATGTCTTGGGCTGAGGCCAAGGTATTCGTAGAGTTTTTGTCCTCTCTTTTTGGTAAAAAGGTCCCACGCGGCCTGGTCAAGTGCACATTGAGCAAAGGGGTTGGACTGGAACATTTCTTTTCCCAGCTCCCACAATTCAGTTGGGCTGGACCAATTTCCACCTTGAATGACAGGACGGAAAAGCTCCAAGGGTTGCTGCATATTTTCCAAGGTAATGCCATAAAAAGGGTTGGTGCTAGACTCTCCGAGTCCATAAATTCCATCTTCTTTTAGGGTGACTATTAAGGTTTCCTGTTCCTCTCGGCTTTGGTGTGCAATGGTAAACCGATATTTTAGGGGAAGGATGAGGCTTTGGAAATATACCTTCATGGCAAGATTTTTTTTGGTTTGACAAAAATAGCGGGAATTATTACAGTCGTTTTCCTAGTTTTAGTTTAAAATAGTTTAAAAATATGAAGATGCAGGTTTATGCGCTAAAAAGACACTTTTTGGGCATCACTCTTTTTTTTGGTTTGGGAGTTACGGGCTCTTGGGCCCAGACTCCTCCTCCTCGACTAGAAATTTTGCAGCTTAAGAAAGCTTTCGAAAACCACAAAGAATCAGCAATTACCCATAGGCGATTTATGCATTCCGACTTGCAGCCCTTGATTCAGAAACATACGGATCAATTTGAGGTCAGCCTTGTGGGCAAGTCCGTCTTAGGCAAATCCATTTCCTCCCTAAACTGGGGCGCTGGTGAAACCAAGGTCATGCTTTGGTCGCAGATGCATGGCAACGAGAGTACAGCAACCATGGCTTTGTTTGATTTATTTAATTTTCTGGGAGGACAGGGAGAAGAATATGAGGGGGTGAGAAAGCTGCTCAAATCACAGCTTCAGCTCAAGTTTATTCCCATGCTCAACCCCGATGGGGCAGATGCTTTTAAACGTAGAAATGCGCTAGATATTGACCTTAACAGGGATGCGATTTCACAGATTTCGCCAGAGGCCGTGATTTTGAAAACGGTAAGGGATTTATTTCAACCTGAATTTGGCTTCAACCTTCACGACCAGCAAATCTATTATAACGTGGTCAACACGCCTAAGCAGGCGACTATTTCTCTACTAGCCCCTGCTTACAACGAGGCAACGGAGATTAACGACGTTCGGGGTCGGGCGATGCAGACCATTGCAAGCATGAATCGCCTCCTCCAAGAGTTGATTCCTGGACAAGTAGGCAAATACGATGATGCCTTTGAGCCTCGAGCTTTTGGAGACAATATTCAAAAATGGGGTACCAGCACGATTTTGATTGAGTCGGGAGGATTAATGGGGGACCCAGAAAAGCAAGAGGTGCGCAAGATCAATTTTATGCTGCTCTTGGATGCCTTGTACACCATTGCTACCCGTAGCTACACCCAGTACAGCACGGACCAATATTTTGCTATTCCGGACAATGGGTTTCAATTGATGGATTTGCTTATTCAGGAAATGCAGGTTCCGGTAAATGGTAGCTGGTATCCCATAGATCTTGCTATCCGCAGAAGGGAGACAGAGGGGAATGCCGGACAGTCTTTTTCTGGGTCAGTAGAAGACCTAGGAGACATGCAGATTTTCTTTGGGCTTGAGACCTTGGATGCCACTGGCCTCCAGTATAAGGAAGGGAAAGTGTACCCAAAGCCCTTTGAAAGCGTAAAAAAAGTAAGTATGGAAAAGGCGATGGAGCTCTTAGGCCAAGGATATATGGCTATACAAGTCAAGAAAGATAGAGCAAAAGATGTTCATGGACTCCCTTTAGCGGTCTTGAAATTGGCGTCTAGATTTTCAGGGGGCTGGACTACAGGTGCTACTCCCAACTTTTTCTTAACCAAAGACGGTAAATACGAATATGCCCTTGTGAATGGGTACTTGATTGACTTAGATAGAATTCCTAAGGAAAAATTCCGAAACCAGATCTATTGATAATTCAACGAACGCATTTACCGAAATCATGAAAAGCAAAGAAAAGGGGGTTGGCCTTCATCCCAGAAATATCCATCAAGGGCGTTACGATCTTGCTGCCCTTGTGCAGACTTTGCCTGAATTAAGTCAAATTATTTTTGAAAATAATTATGGGCAGCAGAGCCTTGATTTTGCCAACCCAATTGCGGTAAAGCTGCTCAACAAAGCCCTTCTCCTTCACTATTATGAGTTGATTTACTGGGATATTCCGGAGGGATACCTCTGTCCCCCAATTCCTGGCAGGGCGGATTACTTGCATCATGTGGCAGACTTACTTGCTAGGAAGAATGGCAAAAGAATCCCATTGGGGGAAGGAACTCAAATTCTAGATGTGGGCGTAGGCGCCAACCTTATTTATCCCATTTTGGGAACATCCTTGTTTGGGTGGAACTTTGTGGGTACTGAAATTGACTTTCAGGCACTTTCCTATGCGGCATCGCTTATTACTTCTAATCCAAGAATGGAAGGCAAGGTGTCCTTACGATACCAAGCAGATGCTCAGCGGATTTTTGATTTGGTTATTGAGCAGGGTGATTTTTTTGAGGCATGCCTTTGCAATCCTCCCTTCCATGAATCTGCCGAAGTTGCGTTGGAAGGGAGCAAGCGAAAAATCAAAAATCTGAAAGGGCAGGCGCCTGTTAATCCAGTGTTGAACTTTGGGGGGCAGCCAACAGAATTGTGGACTATTGGCGGGGAACTTGGATTTATTGGAAGGATGATTCAAGAGAGCGTGACCGTTCAAACGCAGGTAGGCTGGTTTACGGTATTGGTTTCCAAGGCCACCCATCTTTCATTTTTTCAGGGCCAACTTGAAAATGTAGGGGTCAAGTCTCAACGAGTAATTGAAATGGGGCAAGGAAATAAGCGCGGTAGAATTTTGGCTTGGAGCTTTTTCCGTTGATGCCCTTCTGTGAAAAGGGGTCCGTGGATTAGTACAATAGGGAAATTAGATTTCTGATAATTAAAAGAGGGGCTTTAGGAGAAAACGTATCTGCGGTATTTTTCCGTTTAGATCCGCGTGAAAAAAAGAGGTTACTTTTTTGCTAGCCTGTGGAAAACTTCTAGGTACTGTTCTGCAACGCGATCCCAAGAATATTTTTCAGTAAGACCTTGACGGGCAGTTTTACGGAGGGCATCTATTTTGAGAGCTTCAGTCTCTGCCTTTTCTACTAGATTTTTTACTTGGTCTTCTGTTTTTTCGAAATACCAACCATGAGCTCCATTTTGAAGCATTTCCTGATTGAAGGGAGTGTTTAAAGCTAATATTGCACAGCCATAGCCCAGGGCTTTGAGCATGGCAGGATTGGTTCCTCCAAATTCATGTCCATGAAAGTAGGCGTAACAATGGGAATACAAGGAAGCAAGAACCAACTGGTCTCTAACATACCCAGTAAAGAGCACCCTTTCCCCATCTGCCGTCTTCACTTGCTGGGCCCAGGGGTCAGAAAAATGGGCATCACCTACCACAACGAGTGTTTTCTTGGACTTAGATTTCAGAAATCCAGAGATAATTAGATCGGCATTATTGTCCGGAATCAGGCGTCCCACAATGAGGTAATACTCCCGAGAGGATAAATTCCAGCTGCGCAAGGGCTCAGGAGAGATGTCTTCCTTAGGGGTGGCTCCGTATGCAATGACTACTGAATCTTTGTTGAAAAGTTCCAGGTAGACGCGTCGCATCTCATCCGAATCATTAATGATCTGGTCAAAGGATTGGGTAGCCATCTTTGATGCCCATCGGAAATACCGAGCCCCCCAACCCTTCCATTTGGGTCTGAGCCATTCTAGACCGTCCACATTAATGGCAGTGGGCTTACCAAAAACTCTTGCTAACAAACCGAAAGGGCCATTGCCAGAGTTAACAACGAAAATGACATCTACATCCGAAAAGCAAGCGTGTAGCATGGAAAAAAAAGTGTGGCTCAACTGTGTGAGGCTTTTTGTTTCTATCGCAGGGGTGTAAATACACTCAATGCCATTGACAAACTTAGGGCGAGATCGAAATAAGTTTCGGTGGTTGTATACCCGAATATGCACCCCTCTGGCCTGTAAGCGCTCCCCTAGTTCCTTGACAAGGGTATCGTAGCCACCATAAACATAGGGATAGCCCTTGGCGCCCATAATGGCTACTTTCAGCAGTTTTTCAGCGCCCATAGGTGTGTGGATAACTTTGCTTGAAATGCTTCCAAACTAAACTCTTTGTGTACTCGAATTTGCCCTGCTTCCCCCATTTTCTTGCGCAAGGAGCGGCTAGAAAGCAATTTTTCCAAAGTCTTCACCAAGGTGTCGACTTCTCCAATAGGAACAAGAAATCCTGTCACGCCTTTTTCTATCATTTCAGATGTGCCGCCTGACTCGGTTGCAACTACTGGAGTACCCGAGGCCATGGCCTCCAATACTACTGTTGGGAAGGAGTCTGGAAGAATAGAGGGTAAAACAAAAACAGAAAGTGATGCCATTATTTCAGGAATGTCCTCTCGAAAACCCAGGTAGCTCACTCGATCGCTTAGCCCGAGGTCTTGGATGGATGCTTTTAGTTGCTCCAATAATGGTTCGTAGGACGCAAAGGGATCGCCTACTAGCACAAAATGTACATCTGGGAAGGATGCGGCTAACTTTTCTGCCGCTTCAAGGAAGAAAAACTGTCCTTTTCCAGGGTTGATTCTGCCTACCATCCCAACGAGAAGGGCATTTTCTGGTAGTCCCAATTCCTGTTTAATATGGGGTTGAGCTTGCGTAAACGAATCGTAAGGGAGCCCATTGTGGATAACTTGAAGTTGAGCCTTCTTTACATGGGCCTGCCAATGACTTGCTACTGCTTGGGAGACTGCTATTGGCTGAGGGGTGCTGTAGTCCATCAGCCAGCTCAAGCCGCGGACGAGTGTGCTAGGCCCTAGTACAATTTCATGAATATGCCACTGGTGTGAAATACCTTTATACTTTGCCCAAATGGCTCCTACTATTACTGCCAGCGTATTGGAATAGACCATTTCAAAATTGTGTTCCGAATGAAGCTGAGATAAAAAGCGGGATGCAGTCCAGAGTTTTTTCAGTCGATTGAGCAGTCCCAAGGGGCTCAGGTATTTTCGCCTTAATATTCCCAAGTTTTGCACGGAATAAGGCACCTGTAGTTTGTTTAACTCTCCCTCTAGAGGCCCAGGATTGGTAAGGACCACATGGGGAAAAAGACCTTGCCGCTGAAATAGTGGAAGTACTTGGAGCAAGATTTTCGCTGACCCATAGCCTTCTGAAGAGCTCTGCAAAAAAAGTACGTTTCTCAACTTAGCCATGCTTTTGGAAATATACACCACAAATCCCTGATTTGCTTTTCCCTATTGAGAGGACTTCCAATGCCCAAGCAAGAGGAAGGAAGGTGGCAATTAGCAACAATAGTCCCAAACTCTTCTTCTTTTTTAGTTGTAAAACTAGGTTTTTGTGATAGCCAACCTTACTGAGGAGGGCTTGGAGCATGCCCAATACCCCAAGGTGAATCGAAAAATTTCGGGTTCCTACTTTTTTTAGGCCTAAGGCTTCAAGCTGCGCGGAAAGAACAGGCTCTGTCCAGTGGCTAAGGTGTTTTGGGATATCCCAATGCATCCAGGTTTCCCCAGCGAGTTGAGCTTGCCAAGAATCCGAACGAGGGACCTCTACATAAAGTAATCCTCCGGTACTCAAGTTGTGGTTTAATAACTCTCTGAGTAAAAAGACCGGCTCGGGCAAATGCTCCAATACATGATTTAAGGTGATTAGGTCCACAGGAGCTTTGGTCAGTGGGCCCTGTCTGTAGTAACCAATGTGGACCTCTACCTCGTATTTATTGCGTGCAAATTCTCCGCGAGTAGCTTCCGTTTCTATCCCTATTCCTTCCCAGCCTTGGGTCTTGGCTACAGCCAGAAACTGTCCTTTTCCTGACCCAAAATCAAGGAGGAGAGTTGCGTTTGGCTTTAATTTTTTAGCTTGTTTTAAGATGGAGCTCGATTCTGAAAAAATGATTTTTTCAAATAAAGAGTTTCGGTTATCCACAATGGCATAGACCTCATCGCGGTACAAGGCTGCAGCATCTATTGCCTCTGAAAGGAAGGTCCAGGCGACCTTACAGGAGGAACAGGTGGTCCGACTGCCTGAAGCAGGGGGAAAAATTGGGGGAGTTTGACAAACCGGACAGTAGAGTTGTCGCATGGCCTCAGGTTAAGCGCTTAAAATGTGCCTGTAGAAGGCCTCAATAAATTTTTCAGGAGAAAAAGCTGTAATCCGTTCTTTTCCTTTCCGAATTAAGGCCTTAGTAAGATCCTCTGCTTGTTCCAAAAGTATCATTTTTTCGGTCAAATCAGTCGGGCTATCCGTTTGAAAAGCCAAGGCAGCCCCTCCAGCGACCTCCACTAAGGCGGGTTGATCTGAGTGGATTACTGGGATGCTAAAGCTCATCGCTTCCAAAATCGGGATGCCAAAGCCTTCATTCTTGGAGGGGAATACATAGGCAAAGGCACCTTGATATAGCGCCTTGATCTCCCCATCGCTGAGGTAGCCGGGTAGCAAGACCTTCTGTTGCAATCCAAGGGATGCAATCAGGGCCTGTACCTGGGAAAAGTCGTTTAATTGGCGGCTTTGCCCTGCCCCGCCAGCAAGGACCAATTTCTTGGGATTTTTGCTTAGGGTAAGGTACGTAGCATAGGCCTGTACGAGGAGTGGAATATTTTTTCTTCGATCGAAGGTCCCGACATGTAAAAAATATCCACCCTGCTCCAAGCCATGAGTGGGTATAAAATGAAGATCAGCCGCGCAGGATAGACTTTTGGGGACTTGGTAGATGACATCAATTGGCAAAGAATCTCCTAGAAATTGGTGTAGGCAATTTTTGGAATATGCGGTAGTGGTCAGAATTTGTGTGTTTTCTCTCAATCCCTTTTTGATTAGACGTAGAAAATACTTCCTCCACCACTTCGGATAGTTTTCGGGCATTTGCCAAAAGAAGGCGTCGTGGATGACGGTCAGTCTTTTGCAGGGAAGGGAAGCTGCAGAAGAGACAAAGTCAGGACAAATCAAGACGTCGGGTTTGTATTTTTTGACAAGGTCTGGAAGCTGAAACTCTTTCCACCGAAAGTAATCCAAATGGTAGCTTAGCTTTTGAATTTTGGTTTTAAGGCCCACTTCCTTGGAAGTGGAGGCCTGGAGTTCTGGGTCGTGGGTAAATATCCATTCTACCTCAGGATGAGGATGGTTGCGGGCAGCCTTTACCAACTCCAGCATGTACGTTTTGATGCCAGTGGTGGCGACATTTAAGTACTGAAGATCTAGGAGAACTTTCAAGGCAGTGAAAAATGTGTAGCACCCTTCAAGAAAGGGATTTGAAGAAAATTAAACTCTAAGATACAGATTTTTGTAGGTTAGTGACTCACCTCTTTCACCTGAGGGCTCTTCAAAGCACTATATTCTCGAACGGTATAGCCGATCAT
The DNA here is from genome assembly GCA_027593175.1 of Bacteroidota bacterium. Taxonomy (GTDB): domain Bacteria; phylum Bacteroidota; class Bacteroidia; order Cytophagales; family Cyclobacteriaceae; genus Algoriphagus. The sequence continues at coordinate 32,737 of JAQCJI010000003.1, forward strand.
CCACCAGCTGATCCAAGTGACATAGGTATAAAGCTCTGCATTGGCGGTAAATAATGGCAAAAATAAAGCCACCTTGGTGACAGATCCCACAAATGCTAGGCGGGCTGAATATACATTCGCTGTAGTATAAAACACGCGTAAACTTAACACCACTCCTGTACCAAGTGCGAGTACATATAGGATCATTCCTATCCAGCCCAGCTGTACTCCATAGATCAGAAATTGATTTTCTCCGCCTATCCTCAAGGCGTCGCTAACACTACCTGCATTGCCACTCATAGCCAAGCCGATACCCAGTGGATTGGCAACCATGGATTCCAGGGCAACGAGCCATTCGAGAACATGCCCCACACTGGAAGAGTTTTCAAAGGTAAGCGTATCCAAAACAAAGAAATAAAAGTCATCTGAGGCAAACCAGACCACATACCCTGCAAAAACAAGAAGCAAGACAAATCCAAGTCCAATCAACTTGTACAGGCGAAAGACGAGAGCCACAAAAAACAATAAGATGAAAAAAGCTCCAAAAGCAGCTCTCGAGGCAGAGAAAATCAAGCTACCCAAGGAACAGGCCATGATTACTAAGTACAGCCATTGCTCTTCCTTCTTGGTAGTTAAATACCAGATAAGGCCCGCAGCAAAACCCATCAGCACCGAGCTAGCCATCTCCAACGGATCTGAAAAGAAGCTGGCCAAGCGCTTGGTGACAGTCTGGGTTTCGAAAGTCCAGGTCAGTCCAAAGTTCCCGCTGGGATCAATATCGTTGATCATTTGATTATAAAGCGAGTAGCCGGTGTACTGTTGTAGGTGGGCCTGCAAGACAAATTGCTCGATCAAATTGACTACAAAGGCAAGGATTGCTACTATAAAAATCATAGAAAAAAGGCGAGAAAGCTCTCGCTTTTCAAAAATTGTATTTCTCCCCAAAAAGTAGGTTAGTCCGGGAAGTAAAATACCTTTGAAATAGAGGGCTTTGGTAAGAAAAGGAACTTCCCCAATCGGTAAAACCAGGTAGCTAAATCCTAAAATTAAAAATCCTCCCATCCACCAATCGGTGCTCTGGGGGCGAAATGGATAGTCTGCGGGATTTTTTTGAAAGAGTACAGTTACTACCAAAGCGATTCCAACGATTCCTTCTTTCAGGGCTTGAAAGAGGATAACCAGTTCCACGGATCGGGTGTTAAGGTAAGCCAAACATAGGAATGTAATATAGATCGGTAAAAAACCAGCTAAAAAAAAGATAAAATAATTCCATTTCCCCTTTACAATCATCTCTTGTAAAGTCCATAGGAGTCCAAATACCAGCCCCAGAGTCAGAATCAAGAATGCTACCGAAGCCATTTCTTTTCCGTGTTAAGTGGGACAAAAAGACCGTCTCGTAAGCCCTGCATCACGGCCGACAGCTTTTGGAATCGCCCTCGAATTAAAAAATAAGCAATCCAACCCAAAAAACGAAGGAGGTGGTAGGGATATCCAAGATGCACTGAATGCTGACGGAGCAGAAACAGCTGGTTTCTCACATGGAGATAAAATACACGAGGGCTAAGTATACCTTCGGCATGTTGTTTTTTGGAGGCAGCACCCGCTTCGTGGTAGATTACTGCATTTTCAGCCAAGCCAATCGTAAAGCCAGCTTTACGAATTCGTAAACTCCATTCCACATCTTCAAAATAGGCAAAATAGGATTCATGGAGGAGCCCTGATTGCAGCAGAACTTTTCTGGATACCAGCATGCAGCATCCCGTAGCCCAATCGAGACTCTTGGTTTGTGGGCGGTACTCTGCAAAAGAAACCCGGTTACCCAAGGTGATTGCCCTCCCTAAAAGCGAGTTCCACCGCCCTCCTGCACTCCAGAGGGTATGTGGATCATGAGCAAACAGGATCATGGGTTGTGCTACGCCGTAACCTGGTTGTTGAAGGCAAGATTGGAGCTCTTTCAAAAATGAGGGCTTGACGGAGGTATCGTTGTTGAGTAATAAAACTTGCTCAAATCCTTGTTCCAAGGCATAGCGGATACCTACATTATTTCCCCCTGCAAAACCCAAATTTTCTTGATTGACGATTAAGTGTACTTGCGGGAAGAGTGCTTTGAGGCGCTCGCCTTCTGTCTCCTGAGATCCGTTATCCACTAAGATTACCTGAAAAGCGGGCTCCTTTACCTCCTTAAGGGACTCTAAGCAGGCTTTGGTATAGGCATAGCCATTCCAATTGACTAAGATTAGTGCTACTGAAATCTCAGTAGTAGAGGCCATACAAGAGTTCTTTTTTGTGGACATACAAGAGATACAAGCAAATAAAGAAGACCATGAGCTCAGTGCTCAAGATACCGAAGCAGAGGCCAGCGCCTCCAAAATAGTGGGTTAGCACTGTTGAGGTGCAGATCATATAGGTACAAAACATCCAGCTGGCACGAAATAGCAGGTCTTTGAGGTCCGTGACAAGGAGAATGGTCACATTCCCTACATTGAGGCAAGCCAAAAATGGAATTGCGGCAAGCAGGCGAAGGTAGCCGACCGCATCATTAAACTCACCACGGGAAAGCACCTCAATGATCCAGGGAGCAGCCAAATAAGTTCCGATGCTAATTGATGCGCCAATTGCTAGGGTGCCGAGATAAACTTTCTTGAGAAAGGAGAAAAATTCCCGTTGGTCCGTTAGGTAAAGCTTGGAGGCATTGGGAAAAACTGCTTGAATGATCAAGGCAGGGAATAGTCTTAGGATCATAGCCACTCTTTCTGCCAAACTGTACATCCCCAGCGTAGTGGCGTTCGAAAAGAAGCTCAAAATAATTAGGCCCCCATTGATGGAGATATGGCTGGCAAGGTTGCTAAAAAATAGGAGGAGGTTATCCTGTAGATTTTTCCAAATAGAAGAAAACTGAGGCCTAAAAAAACGAATATCTAGTACGACATGAATGTAAAGTAGAAGGCCGAGGTTGATGCCTAAGCCAGAAATACCAAGAAGAAAATTTACCCAAATACTCTGTGAGGGCTGCTGCACAAAAAATACCAAACCCATCAAAAATAGAAGTTTAGAGAAAATAGTTGCGACAGAGACCAGCTTCATTTTTTCCATCCCTTGAAAAAACCAGAGCGGAAAGGTGGCTTCAGAAAACAGCAAAAATACCGATAGCACTAAAATATGTTGGTACCCTTGGAAGAGGTTTAGGCCATAGGCTCCGATCAAAATTGTGCTTGTGGAAAGTAAGGCGAGGAGGAGTTTGGCTGAAAACACATTGGAGACCAACTGCGAGAGTTCCGCCTTATTGGATTGGTTGATGGCAACTTCCCGAGGGGCACTCAAGTTGAATCCAAAGCCAACTAAAATATTGAAAACAATGATGACGGAAAGCGATAAGTTGACCCATCCAAATTGTTCTGCCCCGATACTTTGAATCAGTAGGGGCATGGAAATGATTGAAATCAAGACCGTTGAGGACTGGATGAACGCCAGAAAAAGAAAGTTCTGGAGGGACTTATTCCGGATAAAATTCCCAAATGGGATCAACAGATTGATTTTTTCAAACATGGAAGCTTTGGTTTAGACTTCCTGCAAATGCTTTTGATAGAGTTTTCTCAGATAAAGTAAGCTTAGGGCCAAACCACCGAGAAAAAAGGCCCCATAAACCATTCCTTTCATCAAGCGGATTTCAGTTCGTTTCAAAGGCAGCTTGGGAGAATCGATCAATTGGATTAATGGAGTGTTGATGCGGTGGCTGATTTTAGCCATCTCGAGATTTTTTACGATCTCCATATAAACAGATGCGCTAGATTGAACATCTATCTGCTTGCGGCGGCTATTAACGGTTGCAGCGCTAAGCAAAGGGTTGGCATTAGGAATCCGATCTTGTTCGACGGCTAATGTACCCATGCTTTGGTCAAGAATTACCCGAACTGAATCTGCTTGAATTTGCAAAATACGGAGGTTCTCTCCTGTTTTTTTAGTTTTAGTCTCCAAGTAAAAGGTATTCACCTTGCTCACCAGAGTTTCGTTGAAAAGCTTCGCAAAAGCCTCGTCCTTGGAAGAAACAGTCACCTGAATAATACTCAGCTTCCGGTCCGGCTTGACTACTACCAGCTGTTTTTCTCGGATAATTTTGGAAATTTCCTTGATTACGGAATCCTGCTTGACCCCTTGATTTTCTCTAGAAGCTGAAAAAGATAGAGCCGACAGATCGATGGTGGAAGCCCATTTTTCTTCTAGGTCTTCGGATTCAATAAATCGTTCTATCAATAAACCGTCGTTTTCAAATGGACTCAATAGGGTTTCTTCCAACATACGGTCAGAGCGATATAGCTCCATGATGTTGTCTCCTTGAAAGAGACCGTTTGTTCCTATACCTCCTAGGTTAACACCAAGAAGGTTGGCAATTCCCGACATTTGCCCGATTCCTGACATGCCCTCCTCTTCCAAAACAAAAGAAGTTTCAGCATGAAATACAGGATCTTTTACTTGAGAAAATCCAGCCCCCAGCCCAGCCCCTATTGATAGGAATAAAACTAGAAGTTTCCACTTGGAGCGAAAAAATTTTACCCAATAGATGAGATTTTTTACAACCTCTCTCAAGGTGAATTGAGGGGGAGAAAAATGTGGATTTCCGCTCATGGGGTATTCTGAAGGTTGATTTGAGAAAGAACCAAAGCCAAGGTGGCTAGTCCAGTGGTGACACCTACTAATTCTCCTAAACGAAGGGGGGATTTAGGGCCTTTACTTGGAATGATAACTTCTGCTCCTGGTTCAACAGCTGGGTAGCTTCGAACTCCAAAGACGCCTTTTGTTCGTTTAACCGCCCCATTTGCATAGACTACATAGGTTTGCTTGCGATTGGCTCCTCGATCAAAGCCTCCTGCTCCATTGATATAAAAGCGAAGTCCACGACCTTGTTCGTGTCTCAAAGTAGTCGGATAGACCACATCTCCACGCATACGAACGGTTTGTGAGAGCTTAGGAACATCGAGAATATCTCCTTCTTCCAGCAAGAGGTCTTCTTCAGAACCAGGATTGGCTAATATTTTTTCCAGGTTGATGGCGACTGCTTCTGTTTCCTTAATTTTTAAAGCTACGCCAGGGGTTTCTGCAGCAATTTCATCCAAAGACTCTCGTTTGGCATCATTTGCTATGGAATCTTTCTCTTCTACTTTTTCTTTTGGAAGGTCTCTGAATAGGCGTTTAAGGAGTTCTTCCTGAGCTTCTGCATTGTTAGGCTCATCCTTCAAGAGTACCCGAAGCGCTTCCAAATTTTTCTGTCTACGCACCTGCTCGGACTCCGTGGTAAAAAACTCTGTTTTACGAATCAAGGTAGCACCTTTAGTGTAGGCAAATTGATTGACTCCTCCGGCTCTTTTTACCAAATCAGAGATCCGATCTATGCTGGTTTGAATCGCAAAAAGCCCTGGTGAATTGACCTGCCCTTCTACCGAAACGAGGCGCTGCATTGTAAAATTGGCCCGCTTTCTCACGATCACCTGATCAAAAGGCTCCAAGGAAATTGCATTTGGGTTAAAGGATAAATCTGGGTTTATAGAAGTGGTTATAATATCAGAAAGTGTCCCTGAATCCGAATCTTCAAGCCTTCTGGCAATTTCAATGTCTTTGATGTTGGCAGATTCTTGAAGTCCACCAGCTGTTAAAATTAATTCTTCAGGCGTCATTCCTGTGGCATAAGAGTAGGTGCCTGGACGCTTTACCTCTCCCAGGATCTGTATGTAACGTTCGTTTTGCACATCATAAATGCTAGAAATACGGATTACATCTTCACGCTGTAATACCACATCTTCTTGGCGGCCTTCCATAACTGCTTGAAGATTCACTTCCAATACTTCTGAACTGAGGTCTCCTTTTGTTCTCAAGATGCTGGCCCGCTGGGTGTAGGCATCGCCTTTTAGGCCATCTGCATTTTTGATCAATTGGCTAAGGGTAAGCCCTTCTGTCAATGCAAAGGTTCCAGGTCTAAACACAGCTCCCTTAATTTGAATTCTGTTGCTAAATCGATCCAGAATTCTACCGACAGCAATTTCATCTCCACCTTTGAGTGTAAATAAGTCGAGCTGGTTACTGTACACATCGGAGATGGAGCGCTGATTTCCTGTGATGCGTGAAATGGAAATTCGGTCCTTAAAGGCCAAGTCGGTAAATCCCCCTGCATATCGAAGGAGATCGTCTAAGGTATCTTCAGGGGAAACTTCAAAAATCAAAGGCCGCTTAACTTCACCCAATACTTTTGCCCGCGCGAGGTAAGGGTTTACTAGCAGCACATCTTGGTCTTGGAGCTGCACATTCAAATTGGCCGTTCCATTGATGAGTAGGTCATACACATCTATTTCGGCTATTTTTTTATTGTTTCGAATCAGTTGGATTGCTCGTAGGGTTCCATTATCTGAAGGCCCTCCTGCAGCATAAAGCGCATTGAATACGGTTGAAAAGGCACTTAGCGTAAAGGTTCCAGGAAGGCGCACTTCATTCAAAATATGGACCTTGATGGTTTTGACATTGCCAAGCGTTACTTGCAAAAATGTTTTTGGGTTGGCTCCAGAAAGCCCTGTATAAAATGAGGCTACCCGGTTTTTGACAATCTCGGTGGCTGCTTCAATGGTTTTTCCAGAGACAGCAATCAAACCGATATTATCTAATAAAATGGAGCCTTCAGGATTGACCGTGGCTTCGTAGTATTTTTCTGACTGTCCATAGATATCCACATAGATAAGGTCTCCAGGACCAAGAATGTAGTTTTTTGGAGTGGCCTGATTTAGGCTTGGCTCAAAGCTCAATTTTCGGTTTTTTTGAAAAAATAAATTACTCCCAAACAGCAGGGTGTCTGCCTCTTCCTCTTCCATCAACTGCTCTGCCTCCATTAATCCTTTGGTGATGTCGTTTAAGTTAATCTGTTCTCGCGCAGATCTTTTAGACACATTCGTGGAACGCGATTTACTTGATCCCACGCTCAACCCTTCTATTCTACTGCGGAGCTTTTCTACTTCACCTGAGGGCATGCCCCGCATTTGAGCGATCATCAAGAAATCCGTGCTACTCAGTCCGGCATCCTGTGCGCGCTTGACGAGCTCCTCGATTTGATCATCACTGAGTTGATCTACTCGGATGGTGTTGAGGTCGACATTTTGCTGCGCAAAAACGAAAGCAGGAGCGAAGGCGCAAAAGCAAAGTAGCACTAAAAAGTAGGTAAATTTGTGAATAGACTTCATCGTGAAAATGGAATTCCGTGGGGTGTAGAAGAATCTAATGGATAAAAATCCGTTTAATTCTTAATTATACCAAATGTATGGACAGATTTGACAGAAAGAGATGGACTTTTGAAGGCGGATTTTAAATCGATTAGCCCAAAACTTGTGAGCAAAAGCAACTCAGATTTAGCTCTTTTAAACTCTTAGGCCACCTTCCTCTACTTAATTGTTCGCGTTTCTTTAACTTACCAAAAAATCAAATTCATGTATATCCGCTTCTTCTTTTTGTTGTTATTCTCGTTGCTTTTTTCCTGTCAATCTTCGGACACCACTTGTTCCCTTGACGAAAAACGGCTAGTGGGCCGGGTGGATTTGGATATTCAGCGCCTGGAACAAGTTTTTTTTGGAGCAAAAAATAAGGAAGAAATACTTTCCTTACTTGAAAAATATCCTGAGGTAACTTCCAAGGCTCTGGGCTTGGAAACCTATCCGAATATGGATTCTTTGGCAGGGGAACTTGTACGTTTGCATTTAGACTCGTCCATGCAGAAATTGAATGCAGCAGTTGCCACGGAGTTCGCCGACCTCACTGATGTTAAAGTAGAATTGGAACAAGCATTTGCATATTTAAAAAGCTATTATCCCGACTTTAAAGAGCCCAAGGTCTACACTTACGTATCTGGATTTGGATTTGACCTGATCGTAGATGAAGAAGTGATCGTGATTGGGCTGGATTATTTTTTGCCCATTAATCATGCTTTCCAACCTGATATTCCCAGATACCTTACCTCGCGTTACGAGCGAAAATACCTCGCTCCAATGGTTGTTTTAGCGATTTCTTCTCGTTACAATGTGATTGATTCAAAAGAAAATACGCTATTGGCAGAAATGGTTTACTATGGCAAGGCCTATCATTTTGTCAAATCCATTCTCCCCTGTACCTCAGATCAATACCTGATTGGGTACACCCCAGAACAAATTCAGGCTTGTTGGGATAATGAGGACATTATTTGGGCGCATTTTATTGAGAACGAATTGTTATTTGAAACCAATCCTTTCGAAATCCGCAAGTATATCGGGGAGGCACCTGCAACTGATGCAATCAGTGCTGATGCACCTGGCAGAATTGGGCGGTGGCTTGGGTGGAATATTGTAGAGGAATTTGCGATCAATCAGGACCTCGCCTTACCAGAGGTGATGCGCGAAGCCGATGCAAAAAAGTTGTTTAAAGATTCTGGATACCGGCCTCGAGGAGGGGAAAAATAAGGCTTTTACCACTAGCTTAGTTCGGGAAGTATCTTAATTAGGTTTCTTCAGAGCGAGACTTTTGATTTGTTTTTTTCAAAGTGTTTGCAGAGGTGCGTGATCGTGCAGGTACTGCACTTTGGACTTCTGGCCAAGCAAGTATACCGTCCGTGAAGAATCAACCAATGGTGTGCGCGATGAATATGTTGTTTGGGAAGGTGCTTTACCAATTGTTTTTCTACTTCTAAGGGGGTTTTGGCGGTTAAAGGCACCAAGCCTAAACGTCTTGAAACGCGATACACATGGGTATCTACGGCCATATTGGGTTGTTGCCAAACCACGGAGGTAATCACATTGGCGGTTTTTCTACCCACGCCTGGTAATTTGACCAATTCCTCCACGGTGGAGGGCACCTCACCTCCAAAATCAGCAAGTAGCATTTTACCTAGACCAATAAGGTGCTTGGTCTTGTTGTTGGGGTAGGAAACAGAACGGATGTAGGGAAAAAGTTCATCAAAATGAGCCGCTGCTATAAGTGCTGGGGTCGGAAAGTGATTAAATAAGATTCGGGTCACAATATTAACGCGCTTGTCGGTGCATTGTGCGGATAAAACCACCGCTACGAGCAATTGAAAGGTGTTTTCGTATTCTAACTCCGTTTCTGCAACAGGCATGTTTTCAGAAAAATGCTGGATAAAGGCTTCGTATCGCTGTTTTTTGAGCATGGAATCGTGAAGAATAGGTTGCTATTGATGTAGTTGCCAAGACCAATTTATTGGCTTTTTCGGAATGATTAATTTCGAATTCGCCATTCTTTGGGATAATAGTTGTTTACCCGGTGAGCCAAATTTTTAATCCATCCCAAAGGGAGTTTTTGGTAGCTCAAGAGCACCCATCCCAAGGGTTGATTGGAAAAAGATTGTTCTTTTTTTCGCAGAAAATCCAAAGCCTCTTCTAAAGTGAGCTCATGCTTTGGAAACCCATTCTTTGGAAGCAAAGAAAGTGCCCATTCAGGACTAGGGATCCATTCTTTCCCTTGCTTTTTTCCTAACTCCACCCCAAAATATCGAATACTTAGCACCTGAGTTAACTTTTCTAGCTCTCGGAAATATTCCCCTTTCATTCGGAAAAAGGTATCTTGCAATAGGTAAAACTTCCCTGTCCCATTGCCCCCTACCTCCTGCTCAAGCACAGCAGATTCTTTCTCTCCCACCCTCCTGAGACTATGGTGTTTAAATTCTTTAGTTACCGAAACCCCTTGCGAATGCTCTCCCTCTGGACGCCGCAATACCGTAATAAAAAATCCCTCCCCAGCTACCTTATGGGGGAAAAAGCGGTACCCAAAAAAGACCTCCTTTTCAGAAATAACCTGCGTTTCGACGATTCCCCAGCTGGGATCTAATGGGATTTGTACCGGTTCAAAGGCAAATTCCTCAGTTAAAAACCGAAGGATTTCCTCATTCTCTTTTTCGTTGAAGGTGCAGGTGGAATACAGGAGGTAGCCTCCTCCTTTTACTAATTCTCCTGCTTTATCCACAATGCGCTTTTGCCTGGCGGAACATAGTGCGACATGATCTGCCGACCATTCAGCACGGGCTAAAGGATCTTTTCGAAACATTCCTTCTCCAGAACAGGGAGCATCTACCAGCACTAGGTCAAAAAATCCCTCCAAAGGGCTGAAGTGCTCTGGGTCGTTGTGGGTGACTACCGTGTTCCCAAGCCCCCATTTGATTATGTTTTCTTTTAAAATTTGTGTGCGCGAGGCAATGACTTCATTGGCTACCAGTAAGCCATCTTCTCCCAAATAACTCGATAGCAAGGTGCTTTTTCCCCCAGGAGCAGCTGCCAAATCTAAATAAATACCTTTGGGAATTTTTTGTGATTCTAGAATATGGGAAATAAACATGGAGGAAGCTTCCTGTACATAGTAGGCCCCAGCATGGAAGGTAGGGTCCATAGTAAAGCTGGGTCGCTCTTCTAAAAAATAGCCATCTTTCGCCCATGGGATTGGTTGCTTAGGAAAGGGTAGTGCGATAGCCTTCCTCTGGTTGAGCCGAATGGAAGTTTGCGAAGGAAGCGCTAATCCCTCCTTAAATAAGGCATACTCTGCGGACCCAAGTAGCGACTGCATTTGAGATTCGAACGCCTCTGGAAGTTGATTTTCGTCCATCTTACAAATATAGAGGATATCGTAGTAGGACTTTGGAAAGGAGCTATAAAAACAAGTAGCTGCACTTAAGAGCCTGAAACATGCAATTCCTACTACTTAAGAATCATCTTCTTCGTCCTCAAAGCCCTCTTCGTCTTCTCCGCTCAACTCAAACATTGAGCTGAATAGGTCTTTAAATTGAAGACCAATATCTACCATTTTTTTGCTGAGCTGTGAATATTCTGCCAAGCCATGAAGTGCAAATTCCATATAGAACTCTCTTTCTTTTTCTGGAAGCTGATCCACCAATTGGGTTACTACAGCTTCTAATCCTGGAACCCCATGCAAAAGGCTTTTATATGCTTTGTCGCTGAGATCACTCAAAATGTCTAATTCATTTCCTTCTCCAAACCAAGCCAAGGGGACTACATAAGGATTGGTGGATTTTTCCTTTTTCTTTTGTTCTGGCGAAGGGAAGTAATGGACAAACTGTGTTCGGATGGCTTTGCCAATCAGATTGTAGGCCACCAATCCTGCACCTTCCTGCTCCCCCTCGTATACGAGTTCTACCTTACCAGTAATGGCAGGAATGACCCCTATCAAATCGGAAATTCGGATTATGGTAGTTGACTCATTATTTCTGTACATTCTTCTTTCTGCTGCAGAAATTAGATTTTCATAGGCGGAAATGGTAAGTCTTGCAGATACTCCACTTTTTTCATCCACAAATTCTGAATGACGGGCCTCTATGGCAATTTGCTCGATGAGGTCCTTCATGAGCTCTGGAATATGGATGCTGCTCACGGGCTTACCTTGCAGTCGCGCTTCCTGTCCTGTGATTTTTTTACCTATGGCAATGGACTTCGGGTAGTGCGTGATAATTTGGCTTTCGATTCGGTCCTTGAGTGGGGTGACAATGCTGCCCCGGTTGGTGTAGTCTTCGGGGTTGGCAGTGAATATAAACTGGATGTCCAATGGTAACCTCAGTTTAAACCCACGAATCTGTATATCTCCTTCTTGCAAGATATTGAATAAGGCAACCTGTATTCTCGCCTGAAGGTCTGGTAGTTCGTTGATTACAAAAATGCAGCGATGTGAACGAGGAACTAAGCCGTAGTGGATAACACGTTCGTCATTGTAATTAAGTTTGAGCGTTGCTGCTTTAATAGGATCTACATCCCCAATTAGGTCGGCTACGGAGACATCTGGAGTGGCTAATTTTTCTGTATACCGTTCTGCGCGCGGCAACCAGGAGATGAGGCAGTCATCGCCCTTTTCGTCTATCAGGGTTTTCCCAAAAGTGGAAAGCGGGAGGAGTGGATCTTCATTGAGCTCCGAACCAAATAGGACGGGGACATATTCGTCTAAAAGCAGCGTCATCATCCGTGCAATTCTGGTTTTTGCCTGACCGCGAAGTCCAAGCAAATTGATGTTGTGACGCGAAAGAATTGCCCGTTCAATGTCAGGAATGACGGTGTCTTCATAGCCCCAAACGCCTTCAAACACATTTTCCTTTGCCTTAATTTTTAGGATCAGATTATCTCGAAGCTCCTCCTTGATTGACTTGGGGCGATAGCCTGAAGCCTTCAACTGGCCAAGGGTTTTGATTTGAAGGAGCTGCGCTTCCTTAAGTTGTGCGTAATCCATGCTAAAAGCGTTTGGTTCGGTTTCGTCTGTAGTCCTCAAAAATTAAATTTCCCAGCCCTTTCAAGCTGCTGTAATAGGCATTGCCATTGTTGACCTTTGTAAATTCTTTTACAAACTCCTTGAGGTAGGGATCAGAGGCAATCATAAAGGTGGTTACAGGGATTTTTAATTTCCTGCATTGCGCGGCAAGTTTGAGGGTTTCTGCTAAGATCTTACTGTCAATGCCAAAAGCATTTTTGTAATATTTAATACCCACTTTCAGGCAGGTAGGTTTGCCATCAGTGAGCATAAAAATTTGCTTGTTTGGGTTTTTTCTTCTACGTAATAAATCCATGGCCAGCTCAAGTCCCGCAACTGTATTCGTATGGTAGGGGCCGACTTGGAGGTAAGGCAAATCCTTAATTTCAATCTGCCAGGCATCGTTTCCAAAGACGATTATGTCTAAAGTATCTTTTGGATAGCGGGTTTTGATCAACTCAGCCAAGGCCATGGCCACTTTCTTTGCTGGAGTGATCCGGTCCTCTCCATACAAGATCATAGAGTGGGAAATGTCAATCATCAGTACCGTGGAAGTTTGGGTAAGTTGCTCGTTTTCCACCACTTCCAAATCGTCTTCGGTTAACAAAAAATCAGCGCTAATTCCATGATTGGCCTGTGCATTGCGTAGGGAGTCGGTTAGTGCAATTTGATCTAGGCTATCTCCAAATTCATAGGCGCGGCGCTCACTGCCCTGTTCATCGCCAGGTCCAGAAATTTGGGTTCTGTGTTGACCAGTTTTGCTGCGCTTTAGTTTGCCAAAAATTTCCTCAAGTGCACTTTTTCGAATATTTTGTTCTGCTTTTCCAGTGATTTTCAAGCTCCCCTTCTGGTTTTCTTCACTCATGTAACCCTTGGATTTCAGGTCTTCAATAAAGTTGCCTATCCCATATTCTGGACTGGTCAACTGGTAGCGTTTGTCCAGATTGGTCAACCAACTCAGGGCCTCTGAGACATCCCCTCCCGTCATCGTAACTAGCTGAAGGAAGATATCCAGCAGGTTTTCAAACCGGTTTTTTTCCGGATCAAGAAGAGGAACATATTTCGTAAACTTGAACCCTTTCATGCGTACAATTAGGTAAAACAATCCTCCACTAGTAGGGTGACTGACTTGGTTAAAGGTGTAACACTCAAGTGAGGCAAGGGGTTTTGATTGGAAGGAAAATTTCAAGAAAATAGTGCCTATCTCCTCTTGGGCCTACTTGTGGACTCGCCAATCTCTACCTCGTGTCCAAACCTCGCAAGCGGGGAGGGCAAGGATTCAAGAGTCCGCTTCAATATGGGAAAAAATAGCCGAAAACTTCCTATTTTCGGTTTGTGATGACTCCTTCCGACCGACATGCTCACCTTCTCAAAGCCACAGCCAAGCGCTTGGGCTTTGACTTTTGTGGCATTGCCAAAGCGGAGTTTTTGGAAGATGAAGCCCCTAAGTTGGAAGAATGGTTGCGCCGAGATTATCATGGGCGTATGGGTTATCTCGCCAATCACTTTGATAAAAGGCTAGACCCACGAAAGCTTGTGGAAGGGGCGAAAACTGTGGTATCCTTAGTCTATAACTACTTTCCCGAGACCGTCCTCCCACAAGGGGCGGAAGACATTAAGCTGGCCAAGTATGCCTACGGTCAGGATTACCACGATGTCATTCAGGAGAAGTTACGTCACTTTTTGATGCATCTTCGAGAAGAGGTGGGGGAGATCGATGGACGGAGTTTTGTGGATTCTGCCCCAATTATGGAAAGGCAGTGGGCTCAGCGGTCAGGCATAGGATGGATTGGTAAAAACAGCCTCTTGCTCAATCGGCAGATGGGGAGCTTTTTCTTTTTAGCAGAGCTGATTATTGATTTGGAAGCTACGCCAGATCTTCCCATGGCCGAAGACTATTGTGGGAGCTGTACAGCTTGCTTGGATGCCTGTCCTACAGCAGCCATTGTGGCACCGGGTGTAGTCGATGGTTCCCGTTGCATTTCTTACCTCACCATTGAACTAAAGGATGCAATCCCCACCTCTTTTGTAGGAAAAATGGACAATTGGGTGTTTGGTTGCGATGTCTGTCAAGATGTATGCCCTTGGAACCGTTTTTCAAAAGCACACCAGGAACCTGCATTTACGCCTTCTTCAGACTTGACCCTGTTTAATGCCCAAGATTGGAAGGAGCTCACGGAAGAAACGTTTAAAAAAGTTTTTTCTGGTTCGGCTGTCAAACGAACCAAGTTTAAAGGGATCAAAAGGAACCTGGAATTTCTGTCACACGACAGGCCTTCAGAGGGGGATCAAGGCTTGAAACCGAATGGGTGAGCGCAGCCATGGAGATAAAGTCTACCCCACATGCTGCAATCTCCACAAGATTTTTCTCCCAATTCTAGAGAAAAACCGCCTTAATGGCTTGTTGTGAATAGGATACAATTGCTGCGGATTTCAATGATGTCGTAGTTGCTTCAATAAAGATCACTTCACTTCTCAATGAACCAGTGAATGTAGACTACAATTAACCTCTTCTTTTCTAGCAGTCTAAAAGAGAAAAAACCTTCTTTAATTGGTAAAACCCCAACATTCCATCCCCATTTTGGTTTCTATTGTATTATATTTGAAGCATGAATAAGAATGTTTTATTGATGATTTTAGATGGTTGGGGATTAGCTACCAATCCTGCGGTTTCTGCCATCGATAAGGCCAACACCCCTTTTGTGGACAGCTTATTCAGGACTTATCCACATTCCAAGCTGGAGGCTTCAGGGCTTGCAGTAGGGTTACCTGAGGGTCAAATGGGGAACTCGGAAGTGGGACATATGAACATTGGTGCTGGCAGGATTGTCTATCAAGACCTGGTGAAAATTAATTTGGCTGTTCAGCAAGGAGAACTTCTCACGGATCCAGTCTTAAACGCTGCCTTTGCAAGAGCAAAAGCAGGAAAGAAAAAAGTCCATTTTTTGGGATTGGTGTCCGATGGAGGGGTGCACGCACATATCCAACACCTCAAAGGATTATGTGATGCCGCCAAACACCATGGTATGGAAGAGGTGTTTATCCATGCTTTTACCGATGGGAGAGACGCGGATCCCAAGGGTGGATTGGCATACTTAGGAGATCTTCAAAATCATTTGCAGCATTCAGTAGGAAAAATTGCTTCGGTGATTGGCCGCTACTATGCCATGGATAGAGACAACCGTTGGGAGCGAGTTAAACTTGCCTACGACGCCATGGTGCTTGGCGAGGGAGAAAAATCCAAAGATATTCTCTCCTCTATTAAAAAATCATACAGCAATAATGTTACAGATGAATTTATCCGCCCCATCATTCAAGTTGGAACTGATAATAAGCCCCTAGCGACTATTCAGGACGGAGACACGGTACTATGTTTTAATTTTAGGACCGATCGTGGAAGGGAAATTACTCAGGCCCTCAGCCAACGAGATTTTGTGGACTTCAACATGAAGAAGTTGGACTTGGATTACCTCACCTTAACCACCTACGACGAGACTTTTACGGGGGTTCAGGTCTTATTTGAAAAAGATAAACTCAACAATACCCTAGGGGAGGTTTTGGAGAAGGCAGGAAAAAAACAAATTCGCATTGCAGAAACTGAAAAATACCCTCATGTCACCTTTTTCTTCTCAGGCGGTAGAGAGAAAGAATTCGTAGGTGAAAGTAGAATCCTTTGCCCCTCTCCAAAAGTTGCTACTTATGACTTGATGCCTGAAATGAGCGCGGGTGAAATCTCCCTAAAAATCACGGCAGAGCTCAACAAAAAAAGTGCAAACTTTATTTGCCTCAATTTCGCTAATGCAGATATGGTAGGCCATACTGGAAATTTTGATGCAGCTGTCAAGGCCTGTGAAGCAGTTGACCACGCTGCTGAAAAAGTAGTTAAGGCGGCTATCGCCAACGACTATTCTGTGTTAGTGATAGCCGATCATGGCAACTCAGATGTAATGATTAATGAGGATGGTACTCCAAATACGGCGCATACCACCAATTTGGTGCCGTTCATTGTGGTCGACAAACAAAAATTTTCAGTGAAAGACGGGAAATTAGGAGATTTAGCACCCACTATCCTTCAGTTGATGGGGGTAAACATTCCCGAAGAAATGACAGGAGATATTCTTATTGATCTATGAAAATAAAACGATACTTCAGCTTTCTTCTTTTGGGCGCTGTCCTTGCCTGCGCTCCAACCAAAGAGGAGCCTGCACTTGAGAAACTTCCTTACTTTGATTTGAAAGGGTTTATTGATTTGGAAATCAATAAATTAGAAGGTGATTCCGTGTTTAAAACCTCTGAAATTAATGGAGAAAAGCAAATTCAGGAATTGCTGTATACCTCTAAAGATTGGAAAGAGGAGTTTGTCTCCTTTTATCAAGCTGATATCAATGTTCCTTCCCTTGCGACTGCGTATTCTACACGAACTACCCCAGACCAGCTGATTCATGAATTACTTCCTGAGGCAAAGGGAAAGGTGAAGGAAATCACCATTCGCTATGTAGAGAATTACCCTGCTTGGGTGACCTTTAGACTCAAGGATGAAAACATGTTTTACCAAAGCAGCACGCTTGGGGAGATTTCTATGAACCAGGCTACGGGAAAAATAGATCACTATAAAATAGAAACTACCCAGAAGGTACTATTTCTATCTCCTACTAACATCAAGATCTCTGGGATCATTCACTAATATAAAACAGGCTTTCTACATCAGATAGTCTGTTTTATTTCGGAGATATGGAGCTTAGATACCAGTTTCTACAGCAGAATTTTTTTGCTTTTCTTTTTTCTTATTTATTAAACAAAGGAGGACGCTTCGTCTGCCAGTCGGAGTTTTCCTGAATTAGTCGCCCGAGCATGATGAGTTTTTCTTCCTCAAATAGGTTGGCAAGCAATGTAATCGAAGTAGGGCTTCCGTTGGAGCCAAATCCATTGGGAAGGCACAAGGCTGGATGACCAGTTAGGTTGGTGATCTGAAGCTGTTGACCAGCAAAGGATGGCGTAATGATGACATCGTATTCCTTCATCAGGGTATGCATTTCTTTAATAAGTAGATTCCGCTGCCGGCTCATCTGTATGTATTCGACGGCAGGAATAAAACGGGCTGCTCGGAATACATTGGGCCATGCGCTTTTGTGTTGACTTACAAGTTGGTCGTCCAGGCCAAGACGGGTAAGGTCATCGAATGCGGCTGCTCCTTCCACCAAAAGCATAGATACCAAGGGGGCTGCATTGATGCTAGTTTTCAGCGCAACGGGATGGAGGGTTATGCCTTGATTTTTTAGAAGTTCAAGTACACTGCGGTCATTTTCAATGCCGGCGCGATTTCCTTCAAAGTATTCACTGAAGTAACCGATTTTTAGTTTTTTAACTTCCTTTTTAGAAGAATAATTGAAGGCTGCTGGGATAGTGGAGGGATCTTTGGAGTCGCTTCCATTCAGTACAGAAAGCACAATGGCATTGTCGAGTGCTGACCTAGATATTGGCCCGACTTTGTCCATAGACCAGCTGAGCGCCATGGCGCCATGTCTGCTCACACGACCAAAGGTAGGACGCAGGCCCGTTACCCCGTTACGGGTTGAGGGGGAAACGATGGAGCCGAGGGTTTCGGTACCGATGGCAAAAGGAACTAGTCCAGCGCTTACCGCAGAAGCAGATCCTGCCGAGGATCCACTTGACCCTTGCTTCAAGTTCCAAGGGTTTTTGGTTACCCCTCCAAACCAGACATCACCCATGGCCAAGGCACCAAGAGTGAATTTTCCTACCAGCACCCCGCCGGCTTGTTCCAATTTGGTCACAATCGTGGCAGTTTCATCAATTACTTGATCCTTGTATGGCATGGCTCCCCAGGTGGTTCGAGTTCCTGGTACGGCAAATAAATCTTTGATGCCGTAGGGGATCCCATGAAGGGGTCCTCGGTACTTCCCTGCAGTGAGTTCCCGGTCTAAGGCTCTAGCCTGATTTAGCGCCTGATTCTCTAGGAGTGTCACGAGACAGGCCAAGGTATCAGAATGAGTTTTGATTCGTTGAAGGTATATTTTTGTAAGCCGTTCGGAACTCAATTGCCCCGATTTGATCAGTACGGATAGCTGGTGAACAGGCATAAAAGCCAGATCATGATCATTTTTGGGAAGTACAACCGTAGGCAAGCCCCAATCGAAAGCACCTTGTTCTTGGTTAGGATAAAAACCCTGAGGGAGAGGATTGAATACCAACGCTGGCCCCACTGAATTGTCAAGGGTTGTTTTGCGCAGCAGCTCAAAATTATTTCGATGGCTGGTCAAGGTGCCGATCATGCTGTCCTTTTCTTGGGGGGTAAAAGATAGGCCGATCAAATCAGCCGCCACATCAATGGAAAGCGGGGTGATATCTCCGCTGGTTCTCCCGATGCCAAAGCCCAAAGCCGAGAAAGTCGCTGCGCCAAGAAAAAGAAAAGCGAAGGAAGGAAGGTTGTTTTTTCGATTCATTGGATAGTTTTGTATACGCTTCAAACTTGTTTCACCTCAAGGTGTTCATTTCGCATTTAAAAATCAACCCTTCCATGGACCAAGCTTCAAATTTTCCCAAATTCCCAATGCATTTCCGAGGGCTCCTCTTGTTGGCAGGCATGTATACAATCGCCTGGTCTGGCTTTTATGTTTATTTTGGAGAGACGGTAGTCAACTGGATGGCAATGGGGATTGTGCCAGCTAGTACCCTGCCAAGCTATTATTTTGGAATCTTTGGGATGGTAGTGGGACTGGCGATTTTTTTCGCTGCCTTTTACCCGGTTTCTTGGGTATGGTTGATTTTGATTGGTATTTCAGGTAAAATTATCTCAGCAGCCTGGTTTACCTTTGGCTTTGCTCCTGAACTAGGCTGGAATAAACGCAGTATTTTTCATTTGGGAGGGAACGAGCTGCTCTGGCTGATTCCTTTAACCCTTATTTTTCTGCGAAGCATTCAAGTAAAAAGTTACCTAAAAGAGCTAGAGAAAGAAGATTGACTCAGCTTGTCTGAATTTAGAAATCACTGCACAGTTTTGAGTCTGTTCGCCTACGGAAAAGTTGTACCTTAGTAAGCAGGATTGTTTCCTTTATTTACCCCAACCTTTTGTTCGAATGTCACAAACTCAAGCCCATAAACTTTTTCTTTTGGATGCCATGGCCCTGATTTATAGGGCACATTTTGCCTTCAGTAAGAACCCCAGGATCAACTCCAAAGGGCTCAATACTGGGGTGATGCTTGGGTTCACCAACACCCTTTTGGAGGTATTGGAAAAAGAACAACCCAGCCACATAGCAGTTGCATTTGATACCAAGGCGCCTACTTTTCGACATGTGCAGTATGCCCCCTACAAGGCAAATCGACTGGAGCAGCCAGAAGACATTACCGTGTCTATCCCTTGGGTCAAGGAGATTTTGCGTGCCTTCAAAATCCCTGTTTTGGAATTGGATGGATTTGAGGCAGACGACATTATTGGTACAATTGCAAAAAAAGCAGAAAAGGAATACTTTATGGTATACATGATGACTCCAGATAAGGACTACGGTCAACTGGTGGACGAGCATATTTTTCTCTACAAGCCTGCCTTTATGGGAAATGGAGTGGATGTGATGGGTGTAAAGCAGGTCTGTGAAAAGTGGGATGTTACCCATGTGGACCTTGTCCGGGATATTCTTGGACTTATGGGAGATGCGGTAGACAATATTCCCGGGATCCCTGGGATTGGAGAAAAAACAGCCGTTAAGCTCCTGAAGGAATACGGAACACTTGAAGGTATTCTAGAAAATGTAGACCAGCTCAAAGGCAAACAGAAAGAGAATGTTGAAAACTTTGCGCAGCAGGGGAGATTATCAAAAGAATTGGCAACGATAAAAATCGATGTGCCAGTGGATTTTGATGAGGGAGACTTGAGGTATAAGGGATTTGACGCCGAAAAGCTACGGGGGATTTTTAGTGAGCTGGAGTTCCGAACCTTGGCCAGTCGAATTTTTAAGGAAGTCCCAGTAAAGAAGGTAGCAGCCTCCGCCCCTGCACAGATGGATCTTTTTGGTGTGCCTGCACCCAGAACAATAAGCCTGGTGGAGGACGAGGAGTTGGAAGAGGAAATTTCCCTCTCCACTCCATTTGTCTTGGACACCATTCATAGCAATGCCCACAATTACCACAAGATAAAAGGGAAGTCAGCTATTCAGGAGCTGGTGGAGTATTTGCTTTTGCAAAAAGAAATCTGCTTTGATACAGAAACGACTAGTTTGGACGCTATGAATGCCGAGCTGGTAGGTATTTCCTTCTCTTATGTGGAAGGGGAAGCGTATTACCTTCCTCTGGAGGCAGATCAAAAGGAGGCTCAAGCTGTGTTGGAGATCCTTAGGCCGGTCTTAGAAAATGCTGAAATCCTCAAAATCGGACAAAACATCAAGTATGACTTGCTCGTCCTCAAAAATTATGGGATCGAAGTGAAGGGGACCCTGTACGATACCCTGCTGGCGCATTACCTCATCGAGCCAGAAGGCAAGCACGGCATGGACTGGCTGGCACAGCAGTACCTGCAATACAAGCCTGTATCAATCACCGAATTGATTGGGAAGAAAGGCAAAGGGCAAGGAAATATGCGGGATGTGGAAGAGGATGAGGTGACGGCTTATGCATCCGAAGACGCAGACATTACCTTGAGACTGAAGGGGAAATTGGACCCAATTTTACTTTCCAACGGCTTGAAAAAACTGGTTGAGGAAGTAGAAAATCCGTTGATCAGGGTATTGACTGACATGGAGTTCGAAGGAGTTCGCATAGATACGGGGAGCTTGGCAGAGCTGTCTGTGGCTTTGGAACAAGAAAGCAAGGAAATTGAAAAGAGGGTCTGTGAATTGGCGGGAGTACGATTTAATCTTGCTTCTCCCAAGCAGCTAGGGGAAGTGCTTTTCGAAAAGTTGAAATTAGACCCCAAAGCAAAAAAAACCAAGACAGGGCAATATGCCACCGGGGAAGAAATCTTGAGTAAGATGGCCGATGAACATGAAATCGCTCAGGCAATTCTCGAGCATCGACAAATGATTAAGCTCAAATCCACTTACGTAGATGCGCTTCCTACGATGATCAACTCTAAAACAGGAAGAATTCACACCACCTACAATCAGTTCGTGGCGGCAACAGGGCGTTTGTCTTCGATCAACCCCAACTTGCAAAATATTCCGATCCGGACGGCTAGGGGCAGAGAAATTAGAAAAGCATTTGTGCCTAGAGACGAGTATTATGTGTTGCTGTCTGCCGATTATTCACAGATTGAACTTCGTTTGATGGCGGCATTTTCTCAGGATGAGTCCATGCTAGAAGCCTTTCGAACGGGGCGAGATATCCACGCTACTACTGCAGCCAAAATCTTTAAGGTTCCCTTGGAGGGGGTGACGACTGACATGCGAAGAAAGGCTAAAACAGCCAATTTTGGCATTATATATGGTATCTCAGCCTTTGGCCTAGCCCAGCGACTTTCCATTCCTAGAGGGGAAGCGAAGGAAATTATCGATGCCTATTTCACAGAGTTCCCTGCCGTCAAACAGTACATGGATGGAGCAATTGAAAAGGCTCGGGCCCAGGAGTACGTGGAAACCATTCTTGGTCGCCGCCGCTACTTGCGCGATATCAATAGTCGTAACATGACCATGCGGGGCTTTGCCGAAAGAAATGCCATCAATGCTCCTCTTCAAGGTTCTGCCGCAGATCTAATCAAAGTTGCCATGATTCATGTGCACGACTGGATGAAAAAGGAAAAGCTGAAGTCAAAAATGATCCTTCAAGTGCACGATGAATTGGTGTTTGATGCGCATAAGGATGAGGTGGAGCTACTCAAAAAAAATATTCCCGGTTTGATGTCCAATGCCATCCCCCTCCCCGTGCCGATTGAAGTGGAAGTTGGTGTGGGAATGGATTGGTTGCAAGCGCATTAGAAGTAGAAAGGCGCTAGTATCAAGTGGCAAGACGTGAAAATCTGCATGAAGTACCATGTACAAGGTACCAAGTATGAATTTCTAGAAAGAGAGTAATTCTGCTTTTTGATTGCCTATTGGTCTTTTTCTTTGGAAACACAACGTTCATTTAGAAAATACTTTGTACTTGGTACTTTGTACCTTGTACAACCTTAAATTCCTTTCCCTTGGCTAAAGTTAAAACTACCTTTTTCTGTCAAAACTGCGGGACGCAAAGTCCCAAATGGATTGGTAAGTGTCCTTCTTGTGGAGAGTGGAACACCTATGTAGAAGAAATTATTCAAAAAGATGAGCCTGGAAAAGGAAGTTGGAAACCGCAAGGGTCTGGGCTCAAAAAAGTTAGTGCCCCCAAAAAAATTGATGAGGTCAATTACGATGAGCAGCCCCGATGGATTACTTCCGACCCAGAATTGGATCGGGTCCTGGGAGGAGGAATTGTATCGGGGTCTCTGGTTTTGATTGGGGGTGAACCCGGAATCGGTAAGTCTACGCTTATGCTTCAGATAGCCTTGACGCTAAAAGGCAAGAAAGTGCTCTACGTTTCTGGAGAAGAAAGTGAGGCGCAAATAAAAATGCGAGCAGATCGAATGGCAGCTAAAAATCCGGATTGCTATGTTCTTTCTGAAACCAATACTCAACAGATTTTTCAACAAATAGAGGCCCTTGACCCCGACTTTTTGGTTATTGATTCCATCCAAACCCTCCACAGTCAATATGTGGAATCTGCGGCTGGATCGGTTTCCCAGGTGCGCGAATGCACCGCAGAGTTGATGAAGTTTGCCAAGGAGACTGGGACGCCTGTATTTTTGATTGGTCATATCACTAAGGATGGCT
Organism: Bacteroidota bacterium; assembly: GCA_027593175.1. Lineage (GTDB taxonomy): Bacteria > Bacteroidota > Bacteroidia > Cytophagales > Cyclobacteriaceae > Algoriphagus. Next base: position 55,767 of record JAQCJI010000003.1, read on the forward strand.
CCATTGCTGGGCCCAAAGTTTTAGAACATATGGTGGATACTGTGTTGCAATTTGAAGGGGACCGGCATCTGACCTACCGCATTTTACGAACTTCCAAAAACCGCTTTGGTTCTACGCACGAATTGGGGATCTATGAAATGCGTGCGGAGGGATTAAGAGCCGTTTCTAATCCATCCGAAATCCTGCTCACACAGCGAGAAGAGGTGCTCAATGGAGTTGCTATCGGTGCAATGTTAGAGGGTAACCGCCCCCTACTGATCGAGATTCAGTCCCTAGTCAGCCCAGCTACCTACGGCACCCCACAGCGGAGCAGCACGGGCCACGATGCCAAGCGACTCAATATGCTTTTGGCAGTTTTAGAAAAACGGGGAGGCATGCGCCTCGGACAGCAAGATGTATTTTTGAATGTGGCAGGAGGACTACGCGTAGACGATCCGGGGCTAGACCTTGCCGTCTGTGCATCGTTAATTTCAAGTTATGAGGATACACCCGTCTCAGAGCAAATTTGCTTTGCGGGAGAGGTGGGCTTGGGTGGAGAAATCCGTGCTGTTTCGCGTATCGAAAACCGTATTGCGGAAGCAGAGAAGCTGGGCTTCAAAAAAATTATGGTTTCCAAGTATGCAGTTAAAGGCCTGGATTTGAGAAAGTTTAAAATTCAAATCATCCAAGTAAGCAAGTTGGAAGAGATGTATCAATTGATTTTTTAAAGGGAATCCTACTCTGAAAATCAACCCAACAACTAAAAAAATGAAACCGAGCACAACCTCAAAAAATTGGCCTTTGGGCCTTGGCCTTTTCTTTTTGGTGCTGGGTACGGGTCCATTGGCTATGGTTATGTTCGCTGCCAAGTTGGGCTTTGGCAACGATCCGAATCCGAACCCAGTTATTTTGGGAATTTTGGCGGGACTTACCTTTTATCCCTCTCTCGGCTTGGTAGCCTAGGGGCTCTACCGAAGGAGAAAGGAAAAAAATACTTCTAGGAAATAGGAGGGCATTTCTCTGTGCCTTGGCAATTTTCATTCTGTTTGTGCAACTTACAGCCCTAAACCTCTCGCCCATGAAAGCCCTCCTGACCATCGGACTCCTCGTACTTTTCAATACCTTTATGATCTTGGCCTGGTACGGTCATTTGAAGTTTGCAGAATGGAAATGGTTTAGCAAGCTTGGCCTAGTTTCAGTAATCTTGATTAGCTTGGGCATAGCTTTATTAAAATATTTCTTTCAAGTACCAGCTAATAAAATTGAATTTTCTGGCAATAGCGGGCCTTTTTTCTTGATTCAACTTAAGGTCTTATAAGAGGGGATCTCCTTGGTAGTCTTTCTGTTCTTTTCCCTGATTGCCTTTAAAATAGAGACACTAAAACTGAAAAATATGAAGGGTATTTTCTTCCTAATTCTTGCTGGGTATTTTATTTCCAAAAAATAAGCCCAAACGGGCTTTTTTCACTTCTGCTCATGACTCCAACCGATCCCATTCCCGACCAATCGCTAGATCCCAAAGATTGGGAAGCTATGCGTCGCCTTGGCCACCAGATGGTCGATGACCTGATCGACTATTGGGCGGGCATTCGCGAGCAAAAAATATGGAGACCGATTCCAGACGAGGTCAAACAGGTTTTGAATCAGCCCATTCCAGAACAGGGGCAATCTCCTGAAGAGGTTTACCGGGAGTTTAAGAAATACATTTTTCCCTACAACAAGGGCAATGTTCATCCTCGATTCTTTGCTTGGATCCAGGGGACGGGCACTCCAATGGGAACTTTTGCGGACTTGCTTGCTTCGGGGATGAATCCAAATACTACCATCGGGGAGCATTCGGCGATGTATGTGGATCGGCAGGTGGTCAACTGGTGCAAGCAGCTCATGAATTTTCCGGAAGAAGCCTCTGGAATCTTAGTCAGTGGAGGCTCTATGGCTAATATTACTGCCCTTGCTGTTGCTAGGAACTCCTTTGGGGAAGAAAAAATTCGGCAAAGAGGGCTCAAAGCAGCCTCTGGCCAATTGCTAATTTACTGCTCGGTAGAGACGCACTCCTGCATACAAAAGGCGGTGGAAATTCTTGGGCTTGGTACCGATGCTGTACGCAAAATTGGGGTGAATGAACGTTTTGAAATGGATACTGAGCTGCTGAAAGTCCAGCTGGAAAAGGACCTTCAGGCAGGATTCCTTCCCTTCTGTTTGGTGGGCACCGCAGGCACAGTCAATACAGGGGCCATCGACCCCATGGAGGAACTGTTGGAGATTTCCAAGGCCTACCAACTCTGGTTTCATGTAGATGGAGCCTATGGGGCATTGGCCAAACTTGACCCTAGTTATGCTCCACCGCTAAGGGCAATAGAACAAGCAGATAGCCTAGCCTTTGACCTACACAAGTGGCTGTATGTGCCTTATGAAGTGGGTTGTACCCTGATTCGTGATGCTAAAAAACATCGCGATGCCTTTGCTATAACGCCCAATTACCTCCTACAGGAGCAGCGAGGACTTTCTGGAGGATTGGATTCTATCAACAATTATGGATTTGAGCTCTCTCGTGGCTTTAAAGCATTGAAAGTTTGGATGTCAATTAAGGAGCAGGGAAGGGAGAAATATGCGGCCATGATTGCTCAGAATAACCGTCATGCAGCCTATTTGGCAGCGCTCGTAGAAGAAAACCCATACCTGGAACTCACGGCCCCACTCTCCATGAGTATTACTTGCTTCCGAATGACTCAGCCCGGCTGGGAGGAAGAAGCGCTCAGAGAACTCAATAAGGAAATCCTACTCCGTCTTCAGGAAGAGGGAATTGCTGCCCCTAGTTCGACGATATTGAACGGGAAGTATACCCTGCGGGTGGCGAATACCAACCAACGAACCCGTAAGGAAGATATGGAGCTGTTGGTGCGAGAGGTGATTCGTATTGGAAAACAGAAAATTGCGGAGGGTAAAACTTGAATTGGCTCAATTTTCGCTGGGTATAGTTTTGACATCTAAATAAAACCAACTATGCGAAAAGGAACACGAGTTATTCTGATTTTTGCAGCCCTATTTTTTGGTGCAATCACCGCTCAGGCACAAGAAATTGGCCTTCGATTTGGGCACATTAACGGCAACAATGTGGCTCTAGATGGAATATTCTCTACAGGAGAATTTAGTAGAGTACACGGAAATCTAAGCTTTGGACAGAATGGACTTGGATTGGATGCACTTTGGAACCCGATTTATGATGATATTCCAGATACCAAACTCAAGTGGTATGCGGGCTTTGGTCCATCGGTATACCTTTCAGAAAACTTTAGGCTAGGAGGAGCAGGGGAAGTAGGTGTTGAATATAACTTCAAAGAAGTCCCTATAAGTCTTGGCCTGGATTTTAGGCCTTATCTGTTTTTGGTGGAGGTCACCGAATTTAGAGCTGGCTTTGGATTCAATGCACGCTGGAGGTTGAATTGATATTCTCTTCCGAATTGCTTAACCCGCCTAATTCATGGCGGGTTTTTAGTTTACCGCTTAGAACTCGACGATTAAGCCTACTGTCGGAAGTAATGACCCTGCTGGATTAGCAATCGATTTGAGTTGGTAACGACTTGGATCGCTGGGGTCCAAGATGAGGTTTCCTTGCCCATTTCGTACTGGTAGTATAACTGGAGCTTGTTCCGCCTGAAAGTTGTAGGCGTTTTGAATGTCAAAGTACCAATTGAGGGTCCATCGATCAAAAAAATACTTTTTATCCACGCGAATGTCTAGTTGATGAAAGGGTTTAAGTCGAATGCCATTGATCTGCGAAAAATCCAAGATGGCGGCATTGCGTAAATCCCAGTTCTCTCGAAGACTCGAGGAACTCAGATCAGATGGAGTATAGGGGGTTCCACCCAAAAACCGCCATCTTCCCCCCAATTCCCAGTTTTTTGTAAAGCGCTTGCCGGCAGTCATGCTGACGATAAATCGATTGTCCCAAGAAGAAGGAATCATACCTTTGGAGTTGGGGTTGCTAAACTCACTGCGCACTAAGGTTAGGGAGGCGATTCCATAGAAATTTCGGTAGAGGCGCTGTTGAGCAAAAACCTCTAATCCATAGGCTCTTCCTGTGGAGTTTGATAGGACAGGCTCGTTTCCAATAGCCCCAAAATCTGCACCTAAATTGGCGAGGGAAATGCCATTCCGAATGGAGCTTGGGTAGTGGCTGTACTTTTTGTAAAAGGCTTCTGCTGTAAATCTTCTCAATTTTTCGGGTGCCAGGTATTCTATACCTCCAATCAGCTGTGCATTTCGGATAAATCGTACATCATTGTCTTGGTTGACAAATTCTCCCGCATTGTTTTGAAATCCGAGTATGGTATAGGCAGGCCGTTGGTAGTAAATGCCGGCATTTGCAGTAGCAAAAAGGTTGGGCCTGAGTTGATAGGAAATGGAAAATCGTGGACTGAGCTGGTTCAGCGGGTTGAATGCAGTCTTGGCAAAGTCAGACCCATCCATTCGTATTCCTCCACTCAAGAGTAGCCGATCGTTCAACCAATTTTTGGTACCCGATACAAAAGCCCCATAGCTTGTATAGTTTGAAGTAGCCAATAAGTCAATGGTTCCACCAGTTTGGGAAAGCACGGCTCGGTCAAAGTTATCAATCAAGTAGCGGGAATATTCCAGGTTGATGCCATATTTGAGGGTGTAGCCCTTACCAAAAATGCTGTTTTCTGCACGAAACTTGTTTTCGGACTCCTGCGAGCGGTACTTGAAAAGTAGATTTTTCTCGTCTCCTTCTTGATTTCCAGCATATTTATAGGATTCGTTGTTGAGCATATTTCTGCTCAACACAAAAGTCCAAAATCCGTTGTCGCGAAAGCGTTTTAGCTTGGCGCCAGTCGTGTAATTCCACTGGGATTGTACAGGGAGGACATTCAAGAGGTAAAGTCGATTTTCTTTTTCCTCTAGCGTTTCTTCCTCGGGCGCATCTTCGTTAAGGGCAAATTGATCAATTGCTCCTAGCCCTATAAAGGTCAACTCGGTTTTTGAATTGATTTTGGTAGTGGTTTTTACCTGAAAATCATTGAAGGTGGGTAGGAAGGGCAACTGAAGCAAACGAAATAATCCCTGGAGGTAAGATCTTCTGGCGGACAGGGAATAAGTAGTTTTTGGAGAGAGAGGGCCCTCATTGGAAAGTGTCAATTCGGATGCGCCTACCGTCAGTTGGGTTGCCATGCGGTCTCTCCTTCCTTCATTAAGCTGAATATCAAAAAAAGAACTCAAGCCATTCATACGATTAGCTGGAAATCCCCCTGTAATTAGATCCACACTTTTTATCAAATTGACATTCAGGATTCCTACAGGACCTCCAGAGGATCCTTGCGTGGAGAAGTGGTTGATAACAGGAACCTCAATTTCATCTACAAAAAAGCGGTTCTCGTTTGGCGCACCGCCGCGGATCAAGATGTCGTTACGGAAACTTGGGGTGCTTGCTACTCCGGGAAGTGACTGGATCACTCGGGAGATGTCTCTATTGCCGCCTGGATAGCGCTCGATTTCGTTAGTGTTGAGCTTTCTTACGGATAGAGGGGTTTCTTCAGAGCGGGTAAATTCACTGCTGACCACCACTTCGCTTAGTTCGGAAGCATCTTCTACAAGGCTAAAATCCAATTGAATTGGCTTTGCCAAGCTCACTTGTATTTCGAATGCGGTAGACGATTTATAGCCTACATAGCTCGCCCGCAGATTGTAAAGACCTGCAGGGATATTGCTGATTTCGTAGAATCCCTCCTCGTTGGTGATGGCTCCTAGCTCTGTATTGAGTAGGAGCACATTGGCAAATGCAATAGGTTGGTTGTTGATGGGATTGGTAATCTTCCCTCGGATTATTCCTTGTCCCATACTTGTAAGGGAAAGGAGAAAGAGGAATCCAAAGAGACCTGTGATTCGCATGGTTACTTGTGGCTTAGTGCTTCAATTAAAGGAGGAGGTGGGGTTGGCTGCCTGATTTTCTTTTACTCGCCAAAGGCGCCACCAAGGGGTGCCAGGAGAGTCGTGGTGTTCGTAGTGGTAACCAAAAAAGTAACAGCTAAGAAATGCCCAAAGATGGTTTTTGGACTGTGAACCGGAATGGTGCGCATTGGCCTGTTCCCCCATGTGAGGAAGATAGGTTCCAAAGTAAAATAGCTGTAGAGTAGAGAGCCCAGCGGGAAGCATCCAAAAAAGGATCAAGTTTTCTGTTGGGAGGACTAGTTTGAGTAGATTGAATGAAACGGCCATCAGTAGAAATTGCCATACATTGAGGTACTGAAAAATAAAGCTGAGATACCATCGAAAGAATATTCCGGAGGCATGGTAATCGGGATCCTTATCCGTGGCTACGTAGCGGTGGTGTTCGTGGTGCTTGGGAAAGAGTTTCCAGTAAAAGTTGTACGAAAACAGGAGAGCCGCGATCCATCCTGTGGCATGGTTAGTTTTTTTATTGCTGGAAACAATCCCGTGCATGGCATCGTGTGCGGTAATAAAAAGACCTGTATACAGGTGGGTCTGAAGGAGAATGGCAAGGTAGGTTAGTGGGGTTTTCCATGAAATTTCCCAAGTCAGCAAAAAAGCCAAAGAAATTCCCCAAGCGAGAATGATGCCCCACCCAATTAAAAGGCCTTTTGGATCTATGGAATTTATTTTTGATTTAGCCTCCATGATGAGGAGATTAGAAAATTAAAATATGTTCTCGGACCTGCTCCATCAACCACATTGGGGTGGAAGTAGCTCCGCAAATGCCGACACTTTCACCAGGAGCAAACCAGTCCGATTCAATTTGTTCTGGATTGGAAATAAAAAAAGTATTGTTGTTTTTCTCTTTACATACATTGTACAGCACTTTTCCATTGGAGGATTTGGTGCCACTTACAAAAACGATTTTATCAAACTTTTCCGCAAAGCTACGAAGCTCCTTGTCTCGGTTGGATACTTGCCTGCAGATCGTATCGTTTGTATTTACGGTGATTCCGTTGTCATTTAAAATCTGGCGGATTTCGTAAAACTTGTCCGTGCTCTTCGTGGTCTGACTGTATAGTGTGATGATTTTTGGAAGGGTAGGAATATCCAATTCCGAAATATCTTGAAATACCACTGCCTTGTTATTGGTTTGTCCCAAAAGCCCAATTACCTCTGCATGGCCATGTTTGCCATAGATGTAGATATTATGCTCCTTATCGAAGGAGTTTTTGATGCGGTTTTGGAGCTTGAGGACCACTGGGCAGCTTGCATCAATCAACGTCAGGTTATTTTTAATCGATAGCTCGTAGGTGGAGGGAGGCTCGCCATGTGCACGGATCAGTACCTTTTCATCCGTTAGCTTGGTTAAGTCCTCATGATCAATGATTTTAAGTCCCTTGTGGGCGAGACGACGGACTTCCTCGTCGTTGTGCACGATATCACCTAGGCAATAGAGATAGCCTTGTTCCTCCAGGATTTCTTCTGCCATTTCAATGGCATATACAACCCCAAAGCAAAAGCCCGAATGATCATCTATTTGAACCTCTAGGTGTTTCATGTTCTAATTAACCGCTAATGGGTGAAATTGTTTGTCTATTTCTCAGGGATTCAAAGAAGCTGATGTTCATCAAGAACAGGGTCATGGAATAAATCAAGTCTTCAATAGGCACCGTCCAAATCCGTATGCCTAGATTTTCAGCATTATTGTAAATCACCACAGGTTCCTCGGTAAGCCCTCCCGTGAGGATACCATTGCATAACATAAGAGGGACGAGGTGTACGAGATAGGCAAAAATAAAGCGCCCTAGATATTTTTCTTTGAAGATAAGATAGTGGATAACCAAGGTAAAAGCACCAATAAAGAAGTTGACCGAGGTATACCACTTGTCGAGGTGAAGGACAGCTAAGACTAGAAGAACTGGGACAAGTACCCAAACAAAAGCCTTGGCAAAGGGGAGAAAATGATCCTTTTGAAAAAAGTAATTCAGTACTTCATAGATGAAGATGGAGGAAAATGGCACGATAAAGAAAAAAAGCCATTCTTCAATTGGGAGGTCCATGAGGGAAAATCCCAACACATACCTGGTGTTAAACTCCCAAACACCCAGGTTGGTAAACCATACGTCCCAAACGATAAAAAATGTAGCGGTTGCTAGCAAGCCTGGAAAAAGGTATTTCCATTGGGAGGCATAACGGATACGGTGTTCAAAGGATTGGGCTAGTGGATAGCTGATGGCGAAGAGAAGGACTCCTAGATAGATGTACTTTTCCATCAGGAAAAACCAAGTTTGTTTTCCACATAGCTTCCCAATAGGAGGCTCAGCTTTTTTGCATTGGGAATTCGTATCCGTTGCTGTGTGATTGTCTCTGGCGGAAGCTTTTTGATCTTATCAAATAGCTTTTGATAGTAAAGGTAAGCTACTTTGACGCCAAGTTTTGCTCCTGCAGGAAGTCCAGCAATCCCAATCAATGAGGCATCAAAATCTTTTTGGATATCATCTTCGATAAGTGTTTTGACCGAGGTATCGAATTGATTGAAATCTACTCCAGGGAAATACACTCTTCCCCGCTCCTCAAAATCACTTTTAATATCTCGAAGGAAATTCACCTTTTGAAAGGCTGCACCCAATTTGCAAGCAGGTTCTCTCAGCCGTCGATATTCCGCATCATCTCCTTGGCAAAATACCTTCAAACACATTAAGCCCACTACTTCGGCTGAACCATAAATGTACTCATGGTAGCGGGAGTCATTGTAGGTTTTGAAGTCCAAATCCATCTCCATGGAGTGAAGGAAAGCTTTGATTAGGTCCTTATCGATTTTGTACTTGTTGACAATTAGTTGAAAGGCATGCAATACCGGATTGAGTGAGATTTTAGCATCTATTGCCTCATAGGTGTCTTTTTTGAAGCGGTTTAACAAGGCATGTTTGTCTTGGTCGTGAAAGGTGTCAACGATCTCATCCGCATACCGCACAAAGCCATAAATAGCATAGATGGGTAGATGGAGGCTCTTATCTAAGGTTTTGATGCCTAAAGTAAAGCTGGTGCTGTAGCGTTGAGTAATTAGTTTGCTACACTCCAAGGTGGTTTGGTCAAAAAGGGCAACTGCATCCATTTACGAAATATACCTTTTTGTTTATAATTTGTTTTCTTTCATCACCTCTTTGGCTACTACATGTCCTGAAATAAGGGATGGAGGGACACCAGGACCTGGTACGGTTAACTGACCAGTATAATATAGGTTACTCACCTTTTTGTTTTTAAGACTTGGCTTCAAAATAGCTGTTTGCAGCAGGGTATTGGCCAGACCATAGGCATTACCCTTAAAGGCATGGTAGTCTGATTTGAAGTCTTCGTGTGCGTAGGATCGCTTATAGACAATATGAGAACGGATTTCCTGTCCAGAAATTTTTTCCAAACGATCCATAATCATGTGGAAGTATTTTTCTCGCATCGCCTCACTATCGGCTAAGTCTGGAGCTAGTGGAATTAGCAAAAACAAGTTTTCCATTCCTTCAGGAGCTACGGTGGAGTCGGTGATGGATGGGACGGATGCATAGAAAAGTGGTTTTTCAGGCCATCTAGGATTGGTATATATCGCATCTGCGTGTGGGCCAAGAGGCTCATCGAAAAATAAGTTGTGGTGCCTCAGGTTTTTAAGTCGCTTGTTTATCCCTAGGTAAAAAAGCAAACTGGAAGGAGCCATTACTCGTTTGTTCCAATAGTCTTCAGTATAGTTACTGTAGGCGGGATCTAAGAGGGACTTGTCTACGTGGTGGTAGTCTGCTCCAGCGACGATGATGTCAGCCTGGATCCGGTCCCCTGAACTAAGTATTAGGCTGTGAGCTTTGCCACTTGACACCTCAATTTTTTCTACTTCTGAATTGTACTTGAACTTAACTCCTTTTTCTTCAGCTAAGGAAACCATCCCTTTAATGATTTCGTGCATCCCTTTTTTAGGATACCAAGTACCTAAAGCGATATCAGCATAGTTCATTAAACTATACAAGGCAGGAATATTATTCGCGGTTTCTCCGAGGAAAAGCACAGGAAACTCCATTAGCCGCACGATCTTGTCGTGCGAAAAATAGCTTCGTACATGTTTGGACATGGACTGAAATATATCCATACGGAACATGTCCAGAAGCAGGCGAGGAGAGGTAAACTCGAATATGGATCGGCTAGGGCGATGGACTAGGTCTTTGATTCCTACCTCGTACTTGTATTTGGCTTGGGCAAGAAACTTGTCAAAGTTGGAAGCTGCCCCTGGCTCAATGGCTTCGAGCATGGCTTTGAACGCATCTAAATTGGCAGGGATATCGAGCGTATCTTGCTCTCCATAGATGACTGCATAGGAAGGATCCAATCGGATCAAGTCGTAATAGTCGGAAGGCTTTTTACCAAAATTGGCAAAATAGCTTTCGAAGACATCAGGCATCCAATACCAGCTTGGACCCATATCAAAAACAAAACCCTGGTGTTCGAACTTTCGAGCTCTGCCACCAGGGGAATTATTCTTTTCTAATAAGGTAACGGAACAAGTTCCTTTATTTGCCAGGTGGGTAGCTGCGGAAATGCCGGCAAAGCCGGATCCAATCACTACCACATGCTTTTTGGACATAAAATTAATTTTTGTGCTTGTAGACCATCAGGTCTTCCTTCAATAGCTTACGGGCAATATGAATTCTATTTTTCACAGTGCCAATCGGAATTTGAAGCTTGTCTGCAATTTCATGGTACTTAAATCCTCTAAAATGCATTAAGAAAGGGGTTCTATATACTTCATCTAATTTTTGAATGGCCGTCTGAATGTCATCCATTGTAAAATTACCAAAAACCCCATTGTCTATCAATGCATCACTGGAATTAATGTAGTGAAGATTATCAGTAGTATCTACAAAAGTACCTCTTCTTACCATTCGTTGGTAGTTGGTGATAAAGGTATTTTTCATAATGGTATATAACCATGCTTTCAGGTTGGTACCTTCAGTGAATTTGTCCTTGTTGGTAAATGCTTTTACCATGGTGTCTTGTAATAGATCATTAGCGTCGTCTATATCACGAGTAAGCTTCATGGCAAAAGGCTTTAAAGAACTAGAAAGTTTTTGGAGGGAGTAGCTAAATTCTAAAGTGGTCATGGCTGTGCGATTTTGTTGAATCAAATGTATTAACTATTAAACAAAATGCAAATTTTTTGTAGAATAAAAAATAAAAAAGATTAAACAAAAAAATATAAAGAGTTGGTTTAATGGAAAGATAATGCTTTAGTGATAAAATAAGGCTCTTTTTCTAAGAAAATTTTGTTTAAGGGATTGGATAAAATGTTTAACTATTTTTATTGAAACACTGGATTAAAATCTTCCAACAGGTCTTTTACGTCTCGGATATAGCTAATCTGGCTCACGTTGGCTGGGAAAGTTAGGTCTTGGCCGAGTACTTGGTAGCCCGTAATTAATATTTTGGCTTGGCCAAATCTTTCTGAAAGCTCATGAATGTAGTCCTGTACATACTCCGAAGAAGGAGAAGTGGTAATTACGGTCAATAGGTACTCAGGCTGGTGTAGCTTGTAGACGGAAAGCAAATCGTCATTAGGCGTACTTTGTCCCAAATAGATTACCTTATGGCCTTTGGACTTGATTAAATAGCTCGCAAAGAGAATCGAAATTTCATGTAGCTCACCTTCAGGAAGGAAGAGCAAGAATTTTTTTCCTCCCAACTGTGGGATTTGACCGTCTATGGCAACAATTAATTTTTGTCTGACAAGATTGGAAATAAAGTGCTCCTGAGCGGGATTGATAGCTCCAGTCTGCCAAAGCACTCCAATTTTGGACATAAAGGGATAGATGATGTTAAGCATGGTTTGCTCAAAACCCAACTTTAAAATATTGGTGCTTAAAATTTTATCGAATCGCTCCTCATCCATTTCAATCATGCATATCGTCAGGGCATGGATTTGATCATCGTGAGTCAAGGATCTATCGGTAAGCTTCATAACCTCCTCCCGCAGCTCATTCGGAGCCATGGAAGCTATTTTGCTGATCTTTATGCCATTGTCATTGAGCAAGGCTACATTTAAAATGAGCTTTAAGTCATCATCGTCGTAAAATCGGATGTTGGTATCTGTTCTTTTCGGCTGAAGCAGGTTATATCGCTGCTCCCATATTCGAAGCGTATGGGCTTTGATGCCAGATAATTGTTCAAAATCTTTAATTGAATACGTGCTCACTTTTCCTTTGTGTTAAAGAATTCTTTAGGGACCAAAAATAAACCGAAGGAAACTGCATTTTTCTTTTGATTGGTTTTATGATGTGCCTGATGTGCTTTGTATATTCCTTCTAACAGCGGATGCGTAGGTTTACTAAGCCAGCGGAACCTGCGGTGAACAAGTACGTCATGCAATACAAAGTACAGCACGCCGTACATACTAATCCCCATTCCCATCCAAAAGCGGAAATCAAAGGACTCTGCTCCTAAGAATATCAACCCCACCGCAATGCTCCCAAATAAAAGGGAAAAAAGATCATTCCATTCAAAAAAAGAATGTGAAGGCTGGTGATGCGTTTTGTGAATCATCCAAAGAGGACCATGCATCAAATACTTATGAATGAACCAGCCGGAGAATTCCATGGCAGCAAATCCAAGAGCGACATAAGCGAAAGTCAAAAACATTAAAATTGTAACTGTTAAGTGTGTTGATTTGTTATTTATATAGTAGTCCGTTCAACAAAGAATAAATTTAAGGCACTATTGTGAAATTTAAAAGTGTAAAAAATAGAATCCAAGTAAGTAGCAAGAAGGTAGCCAAGGGATTAGATTTTTCAAAATTAGCTTTTCTCCATATAAGCTGAATCAAGAAGGCAACCCCAAACCAACCTAAATAATTACTTAGCGGAATCAAATCCCATTTCCAAGCCCAGAAATTGAGTGATACTGCTACAGGCTCTAGAATGTAATCCAAAGCGGTCATCGCACAGGCACCCAAAAAAGCGGCATACCAATCGTTGGGAATTTTATGAAAAACTGATCCAGTAAGGTAGCTGAGTACAAACCAGTTCACACCGATAACTAAGGGGACCTCCCAGAGTTTAACGCCAAGAGTAGGACCATATACATAGTTTCCATACAGATATCCAGTATGGATGCCGATCAGCTCGGAGCCAAATCCAATCCAAAATGCTGCCGCACCAAAAATTGGAAAGGCATCGGTCCATCCTCGGTGGTATACCAAAATAAGGGCCATCGTGGCCAATAGATGGAAGGGAGTCAATGCTAGAAATAGGCCTCGGTACTCGGGTAAGCTAAGCCCAATTGCCCCAAAAATATGTAGCACAACCAAGATAATTTTTCCAATCCATACCTGAGATCGTAGTGGTTTGCCTTCATTGGTATCTAGTGTATGCATAGTTGATAGACCTTGTGAGGGATTCTGTTTGGGATTTCTAACTTTGTTACTTCGGAATTATTCTTTACAAAAGTAAGTAAAACCCTTTTCTTGACTTATGATCCTTTACAATATTACCTTTAATCTTAGTCCATCAATTGAGGAGGATTTTATCTCTTGGATGAAAACTAACCATATTCCCCAGGTGATGGAAACTGGCATTTTTACGAACCATGTTTTTTATCGCTTGGTTCACCACTCCGAGGATGGCTCCGTCAATTATTGTATTCAGTACTTTACCGAGACGATGGACCTTATGCTGCAGTACGAAAGAATCCATGCTCCAGCTCTACAAGCTAAAATTCAAGAGCGCTACCAAAATCAAGTCCTTGCATTTCGTACCTTGTTGCAAACGATCTAAGACATGTCCAACGCACTCAAACTCTTTGTTAGCCTACTCCTTCCTCAAATTGCTGGGGGATTAGGTGCATTTTTTACCGTGAGCTCCGTACAAAGCTGGTACTTGACCCTCAACAAACCTTCCTGGAATCCACCCAGCTGGCTATTTGGGCCGGTATGGACTACCCTCTATGTCTTGATGGGAATTGCCTGTTTTCTAATTTTGAAAATCAACCACCCCCTCAAAAAGCAAGCCCTGACCTTGTACTTTGTGCAGCTCTTTCTCAACTTTCTTTGGTCCCCAGCATTTTTTGGTGCGCAAAACCCCCTCCTCGGCCTTGTGGTGATTTTCCCGCTCTGGGGCTGCATTCTCGCTTGCATTTTGAACTTTCGTAAAATCAATACCTGGGCAGCAGTTTTGCTGGTTCCTTACTTACTCTGGGTCAGCTTTGCTACGGTATTGAATGCAACCATCTGGTCGCTAAACCCATAAAAAAGCGAATTAGCAACGCTAATTGGCTTTTTTAAAGGAACTTGTCTTACTTATTCTTTGACTGGAGTAGTCACTTTAGGCACTTCTTTCATCCATTGACTTGGATCTAGTTTCCGAGGAGTAGGCAGCAACTCATCTAGTGTATTGCCGTCGTATACCCGTCCATCTTTGATCACATGGGTGACGCTGTTGGTATTTCGGATATTCTCCAATGGGTTTTTATCAAGGATGACCAAATCAGCCAATTTTCCAACTTCAATACTTCCCAGTTCCTTATCCAAACCAAGGGACTCTGCTCCCAATATGGTCGCCACTTTGAGCGCATCTAAGGCACGCATGTCTCCACTTGCGATGGACCAAAGCTCCCAGTGGTAGCCCAGCCCTTGCAGCTGTCCATGGGAACCTACCCCTGCTAGACCACCCTGCTTGACGATGGAGTTGACCCCTTGGGCATGCTTTTGGAAGACATGGTCTTCTGGTGCAAACCATCCGCCCAAACTACCCACTCTTCTACGTGCTTTCTTATTCAGCTCGTTGTATGGCGTAAATCGGTTGAGCTTCTCGTCATGGAGAGGACTTTCGGTGGTGTAGTAGTAGTTTTCTGCCCATGGGCCACCATAGGCCACCAATAAGGTTGGCGTGTAGGCCATCTTACTCTTTGCGATAGTTTGTGTCACATCACTGTAAAGTGGAAATACAGGGATGGAGTGCTCGTGACCAGGATAGCCATCAAAAAGTTGGGTCATGTTGAGCTTGTAGTCCAAGCCTCCCTCGGTGGTTGGCATCAACTGCTGCTCTTTTGCAGCCATGATTACCCACTGTCGGTGTTCTCTATTTCCTACCAAGTACATTTTGATGTACTGCGTATTGTAGTATTTGCTGTACTGCTTCAGGACACTCTTCGTTTGCTCCAAGGACTTCAAGTTATACATCCAATAGCCGACTCCTGGGCCTGTAGAATAAACTCGCGGACCAGGAACTACACCTGCTTCTACCATGTCCCCATACGTAAGTACATCTGTAGTAGCGGTTTGTGGGTCACGAGTGGTGGTAACCCCATAGGCTAGGTTGGCGGCATAGATCCAAATGGAATTTTTATGCAAGCCCCAAGTAGGCCACATGTGGGCATGGGTATCGATAAATCCTGGGGTAATGGTTTTGCCTGTAGCATCGATCACCGTTGCTCCTGTCCCATCCAAGGTGCCGGTTTTTCCAACAGCCTTGATTCGGGTGTTTTCGATCAAGATATCCCCTTGCTCGATGACCTCATCCCCTTTCATGGTGACAAGGCGTGCATTTTTAAGCAAAATACTTCCTTTGGGCGTGTCCTTGGCAAAGAATACCTTCACTTGGTACTCGCTAGGGCTGTAGGTTTCTTTCTTTTTGAGGGCGACCTTGTGGAGGCTGTCTGCCTTG
The DNA here is from genome assembly GCA_027593175.1 of Bacteroidota bacterium. GTDB lineage: Bacteria > Bacteroidota > Bacteroidia > Cytophagales > Cyclobacteriaceae > Algoriphagus. The sequence goes on from JAQCJI010000003.1 coordinate 71,387, forward strand.
AATTTTTCCTTATCGGCTTTGAAAAGAGCTTCTATCCGTTTTTTCTCTTCTTTTGCCAAGGAATCGGCTAGTTTTACTGCTCCTTCGCCCTTGGCTTTCAGGGTGCTGACGCTGTCCGCATCCAGTCGAAACCTATCTTTCTTGGCAGCTTTGACAGAGTCTTCCACAAATTCCGCTCTTGACAGATCGTAGACCCAGTGGCCATTTCCCAGTGACCAGTGTACTTTCTTACCATTGGCTTCCCAGTAAGGCCATTCTCCACCAATTTCGGTCAGCTGTCGGGACGGGAAGCTACTTGCGCTCGGCTCTGATACATTGATAGTAGGTGTTTTTCCTGCGGTAGGAATGGTGACCATATAGATATTGTTGTTGATTTGGGCTAAGGCTTGGTTTCCTACTGGTGCCATATAAATAGTGCTTGCGCTAGCAGCCATCATGCTAGGTTCACGGGAATTGGATCCTTCAGGCAGCATGCAGTAATTGATTACATCCGCATTGGAAAAGGGTTTACCCATGACGTAGCGCACATCGGCAGCAGCATGATCGTGTTCAGTATGCGCTTCGGGATTAGCTGATGAGCCAAAAGGAGTGATCCCAGTGATCCGAGCTAAAACTTTCTCATCTGTTCCATCCCACTTCACGCTAAGAAGTGCTCCTCCCGCTCCGTTGAGAAAGATTCTACTGGTATCCTGGGTAAAATGGGCATTACCATAGTTGCCGGCATCCATGATTTTTCGGAAGATTCCTCCGCTTGCAGGAATCCATACCAGCTCTCCTTCTGCACCATCTACAGAGGGTCCTTCTGCTTCAATCAAGGCTCTTTTTGGGCCCTTAAATACGAGGATTCTATTTTTTGGTCCCCATACAGGACCTGAATAGTAGGCATATTCGGCCGAAACCTTGGTTACGGTACCTTTATCTCCAAAGCTTGCTTTGTAGAGGCTTCCTCCATTTTTTTCTTCCCAGGTCACAAAGGCCAATTGGGTGCCTTCCGGATTCCAGGTAGGCATCGCTTCTGTAAATTCATTTTTGGTGACTCTTTTAGGTGTACCGCTGGGGTAGTCGATCACATACAATCGGTTGAGCACGGTAAAGGCAAGTTTCCTCCCATCAGGAGAAGGCACGGCATCTCGAATCTGGGCGGCAAGCTTGTGAGTACTGTCTTTGATCGCATAGTTGAAGTACAGACGCGGGCCCAAGGCTACGTTGACTTCTGCTTCGAAGGGGATCTCTGTGCCGGCGGCGCCATCGATAGGCATTTTCCAGATTTTTCCTCCATAGGCAGCAACGACATACTTGCTATCTGGGGTAAAGGCCATTGCAGGAAGTACGCCTTGAGGGGCAATGGACTCCTGCTCGTCACGCTGTACGGGATAGGCCAACCATTTTTCATCTCCAGTTTTCAGGTTACGAATGACTAAACCGGTCTTATCCTGCCATCTTGTGCCATAGACCATCCAGTTGCCATCCTTACTCAAGGTGGGGGTGAAGGCGGAACCGTGGCGGGAGGTGATGCTGGTGATTTTTCCTTTATCAAAATCGTAGTAGCCGACCTGGTACTGAGGAAGAAGGGCATTGTAATTCCAAGAACCCGTTCTCCAAGAGAAGTATACCTTTTTACCATCTGGGCTCACAAAAGGATCGATAGTCTTCATGGTTGCTGGAGCATCGTTGAGCTGTATGCCTCCACCTCCTTCTACATGGTACATCCACAATTTGGGCACTCTTCTACCCTTGGACACCACAATGTAGTCTCCGTCTGGAGTCCAATGTGCTCCTGGCACATCTCCGGTTTTGTCCTTAGTCACTTGTACCGTGTCTTTTTTGACGAAGTCGATGTACCAGAGGTTATCATTTCCTGCACGGTCGGAAGTAAATAGAAGTTTACTTCCATCGGGAGAATATCGGGGATGGGTCTCGTAGGCCATACCTGTGGTGAATGGACTGGCTTTGCCCCCTTCCATTGGTAGGGTATAAATGTCGCCCATGAGGTCAAAGGCAATGGTTTTTCCATCTGGGCTAATGTCCAAACTCATCCAGGTGCCTTCGGCAGTGGTGAAACTTACCTCTCGCTCTGGCTTGAGGGGAAGGCCTTTGAATTTTGGGTAACTCTTTAGCGAGTCTTTTTTGGTGCTATCTGCTAGGATTGGTTCCGAGGTTATGTTAGGGAAAAGTGATCCCGAACTTTTCGGCAGCCAGGCGGCCATGCTTACCGTTGCCCCTAGGGCTAGAAGTAAGGCAGGATGAATTATTTTTTTCATAGAAAAATGGATTTAATTCAATTTGGGGTTTTATTTAGCACATCATTGACAATTGCATGCGGGTATGAAGTTAATCGAAAGAAGTCGAATTTGGGTATTGAAGGTCAATTATAAGGCTTAGATTCTGTTTTTAAAAAAACCTCAACTTCTCCTTCTTTTTTACTTCGAAATTGTGGACTATTATTTACATTTTAGGGCATCTTGATCAGGATTTCAAGCACTTTCTTAAACCTAGGTGCGTTCATAGCTAGGTTATTAAGTAGATTTTTAACAAAAAAAATCTGCAATTTTTGTTAAATTAAAGGCTCAGTTTTAACCTTAAGCCAAATGATATATGCTGTCTTATATTTCTTTTTTTAGCCTTTTGGGCTTCTTTTCTTTTTCTCATACTAAAGAAATCACTCCAAAAATTCTCTATTCAGGCTTCATCTATGACACGGCCCCATTTCCTTCATGCCATGCCTCTACCCTTCTTGAAACTTCAGATGGCGTCATGGCAGCTTGGTTTGGAGGTACCTATGAGCGCCATCCAGATGTGAGTATTTACACTTCCCACAAAAAAAATGGGGGTTGGTCTACCCCGGCATTGGTGGCAGATGGAATAGAAAATAAGGTATTCAGAAATCCTACTTGGAACCCAGTTCTACATCGTAAAAAAGATGGAAAAATCGTCCTTTTCTACAAGGAAGGCCCCAATCCCAGAGAATGGTGGGGGCACTACAAGGTTTCTGGGGACGAAGGGAAAACCTGGTCTAAGGAAACTCAACTCCCACCGGGATTTCTTGGGCCAGTTAGAAATAAATCGGTCGAACTCTCGAATGGAAAACTTCTTCATCCCAGCAGCTTTGAAATCAATAATAGTTGGACTTCACATGTTGAAATATCCAATCCAGACTTTACTGGCTGGGAAAAAGTAGACTTAAAAGGGCCATTCAATGCTATTCAGCCTACTGTTCTTTTTCATTCGGATGGAAAGATCCAATTACTTTGCCGAACGCAGGAAGGTGTAGTCGCACAAGCTTGGTCCTCAGATCAGGGCAAAAACTGGACTTCACTAGAAGCCACCAACCTGGAGAATAATAACTCTGGAATCGATGGCGTGACACTTTTCAATGGATACCACCTTTTAGTTGTAAATCCTCTGAAAAAAGGAAGAAACAAATTAGTCCTTTTAGGCTCCAATGATGGTATTAGCTGGGAAGAACTGCTAGTTTTGGAGAATGAACTATCTGGAGAATTTAGCTATCCGGCAATCATTCAAGCCAAAGACAGTACCCTTCACCTGAGTTACACTTACAATAGAAAAAAGATCAAATATATCCATTTAAGTCTTTGATTTTTTTGAAAACTATGAGCCTATGATTCAAGCGGCATCATTTCAGGGGATTTTTCCCCCCATGATTACCCCACTACGTTCTGACTTTTCACTTGACATTGCTCATACTGAAAGACTGATCGAGCACCTGATTGGAGGAGGTGTTCAT
>JAQCJI010000051.1 GCA_027593175.1 Bacteroidota bacterium
TAAAATTGATAATCCTTTTTTTTTTTTTTTTTAAAAAATAAAAATATAAAATTACCTTTTTACTATAAATTTCGAGTAATTGGTTTGCATTCATCTTAATTCAACAACCATCTTAACTATTTTACAAAATTTAGCCTATGAAAAATTTTACCAAAAAAATCTGGAGTTCAGTCCTCTCGTTGGTGTTGTTCATATCCTTTGGAACCAGCATTGCATTAGCTCAGACTACCATCTCCGGTACAGTCACGGATGCTGACACAAAGGAAACTTTGGTAGGGGTAAACATCCTTGTGAAAGGAAAAGTAGTTGGAACAATTACTAACCTTACCGGTAAATTTACCCTTAATGTAAATCAAGCCCCTCCTTTCACTTTAGTTTTCTCCATGGTTGGGTTTAGCTCCAAGGAAGTAGAGATCACAGGAGGAGTTTCTAATTTGGACGTTAAACTTAATGAAGTGACCATTTTAGGACAAGAAGTTGTTGTTTCTGCATCTAGAGTTGAGGAAAGCATACTAAGATCTCCAGTTTCTGTCGAAAAAATGGATATTATTGCGATTCGAGAAGCCCCACAAGCGAGTTTTTGGGATGCATTGAATAATATGAAAGGAGTAGAAATGAGCACGCAATCTCTAACCTATAAATCATTCAATACCAGAGGTTTTAATTCAAATGGGAACACAAGAGTGGTTCAGATGATAGATGGAATGGATAATCAAGCTCCTGGTCTTAATTTTTCCGTGGGTAACATTGTAGGTATTTCTGAATTGGATTTGGAAAGCTTAGAGTTACTTCCAGGTGCTTCTTCTGCACTTTATGGTCCTAATGCTATTAATGGTATTCTATTGATGAACTCCAAAAATCCATTCCAATACCAAGGGCTTTCTGCCAACGTGAAAACGGGTGTGATGAGCCAGTCTGATAGAACAACACCTGGAACTGGTTTTTACGATTTTAGCGCTCGATACGCGAAGGCTTTCAATAATAAGTTTGCCTTTAAAGTAAACGTATCCTACTTAGAAGCTGATGACTGGCAAGGAAATGATTATAGAGATCAATCTTTACTTAATGGTTCTAGACTCAATAAAGGTGATCGTATTACCAATCCGGGTTACAATGGTGTAAATACTTATGGAGATGAAAATAATGCTAACATAAATACTGTTGCTCAAGGAATGATTCAGGCAGGGGTACTTCCTGCTGCTTTACTTCCTTTTATTCCCCAGACTTTTGTTTCTAGAACAGGTTACAAAGAACATGAATTGGTAGATTATAATACCAAATCTTTGAAATTAAATGCAGCTCTACACTATCGAATTAACGATCGTGTTGAGGCAATTATACAAGGTAACTATGGATTCGGAACTACAGTTTATACTGGTAATGACAGATATTCTCTAAAAAACTTCAAATTGAGCCAATTTAAAGCCGAATTGAAAGGTGCCAACTGGTTTTTGAGAGGATACACCACACAAGAACGTTCAGGTGATGCATATTCCGCAGGCATTTTGGGACAAGTTATGAATGAAGCCTGGAAACCTAGTACCACCTGGTTTCCGCAATATACTGGAGCCTTTGCTCAAGCTAGAGCAAAAGGGTTAGACGAAGCTTCGGCTCACGATGCTGCTAGAGCATTTGCTGACCAAGAAAGATTAATTCCAGGAACTACTAGTTTTGAAACTACCAAGGATGCTGTATCAAAAGCACCAATTCCTAATGGAGGCCGTTTTGTAGATAGGACAAACTTATATCACGTAGAAGGATCTTATCAGTTCACAAAAATAAAATGGGCTGATTTTATTATGGGTGCAAACTTTAGGACCTATAATTTAAATTCTGAAAAAACATTATTTGCACTAGATGATGATGGTGATGAATTTATAATCAAGGAGCATGGAGCTTATTTACAAGGTGCAAAATCCCTATTCAATGATAAATTTAGATTGACTGCTTCTGCTCGATATGATAAGAATGAAAACTTTAAAGGACAGTTATCTCCGCGTGTTTCGGGTGTATATTCTGTAGGAACTCACAATTTCCGCGCCTCATACCAGACTGGTTTTCGAATTCCAACAAATCAGGATCAGTACATTGATTTAGCAACCCCGCAAGCACGATTGATTGGTGGTTTACCTTTTTTTAGAGATCGATACAAGTTCTCTTCAAATCCAGTGTATTCACTTACTACTGTGCAGAATTTTGGAGGAGCAGTATTGGCAGCAACGCAGCCTTCCTCTCCTGTTTTCCAAGCTTCTATTGCGCAGGCTACACAATTAGCAATCACTCAGGCTACATCAATAGTTACTCAGCAAGTACTAGCAGGATTAATCCCAGCCGCTCAAGCTCCTGCAGCAATCGCAGCTTTAGTTCCTCGGATTGTTCCTCAAATTGCAGCTCAATTGGTACCTGCTAATGCCGCTGCTGCAAATAAGGACAAGCTTATAGCTTATAAGCCTAGTGAATTTAAGCCTGAAACTGTTCAAGTATATGAATTGGGCTATAAAGGCCTATTTGCGAACAAATTGCTAATTGATGCCTATGCCTACTTTAATAGATTTGAAAATTTCAGTGGTAGTCAAATACTGGTGCAAGACAAAAACTTCAGCCCAACTAGCCCTGCTTCTGCACTTGGACTTAATTTATTAAGTACAAATACAAGAAATATTTACTCAATGCCTGTAAACAGACCTGAGGTAGTCAATACTTGGGGCTGGGCATTTGGCGCAGATTATAGCTTAACGAAAAACTATACCATTGGAGGTAATATATCTTACAATAAGCTAAAAGATATTGAAGATTTTGCAGCAACAGGTTTTCAACCTTCATTCAACACGCCTGAGTACCGTTATGTAGTGAACTTCGCGAACCGAGAAGTGGTGAAGAATTTAGGTTTCGCTATTTCTTACAGATGGCAAGATGAATTTGTTTGGCAATCTACTTTTGTAGCTAATAGTGGATGGCGGGAGCAGTTTTCTGTGATGCCTGCATTCGGAACTTTCGATGCTCAGTTAAGCTTAAAAATGAAGGCTTTGAAGTCTATACTCAAAATCGGTGGCTCTAACTTGTTCAACAGTACTGGATACATTCAATCTTGGGGTAACCCAAGTATAGGTTCCATGTATTATGTGAGCTTAACATTTGATGAGTTCTTGAACTAATCAAATCCACTTCTAAAAAAGAGGCTGATCTTTCGATCAGCCTCTTTTTTTTGTACGAAATACAATGTTCAAAGAAGCAAAATACAAGAAGTGAGAGCCAGGACAGTATCAAGTAGCAAGACGATTCCAGAAGCAAGAGCCAAACACAAGAGATTAGACGAGGTTGTACGAAGTACCAAGTATAATGTACTAGGGTTCTTTAGAAACATAATTCATGTCCTAATGCGAATCCATACTTTGTACTTGGTACCCGTTATTTTGTACTTTTCCCCACTTCAGCATTCGAAAATTAGCATTCAATATTCGACATTGGTTTCGATACCTTATTTCGTACTTCTTACCTCTCGCTTGAATTCGTGCTTTGCAACTGACTCCTGCCTCTACATATCCGTGGATGCAGAAAGATTAATGTACCTCCCCCATCATTTTCCTTAATACCGGCTTTAAAAGGAAGAGTAAAAGTGCAGATCCCATAACCGTATAGACAATCATCATAAATTGATCTGGCATGGCAGCAAGGCCTTCCTCAGAGCCCCCACTCGCCTCCCCTGCAATCAATCCAGCAAACAAGTTGCCCAACGCTATAGAAAGGAACCAAATGCCCATCATTTGACCTCCATAGCCCTTAGGGGCCAGTTTGGTTACAAGTGAAAGCCCTACAGGAGACAAACTCAACTCACCGAAGGTGTGAAGGAGGAAGGTGATGATCAACCAGCTAGGAGCTGCCAATTCACCGGACGCTGCAATTTTGGTGGCGAAATACATCACAAAAAATCCTATTCCCAACATTGCAAGTCCAAAGGTAAATTTGAGAGGAGAGCTTGGCTCTAAGTTTTTTCTACCCAACCACACCCAAAGTGCAGCAAAAAATGGGGCGAAGATGATGATAAATAAGGAATTGATGGATTGAAAGTATCCTGTAGGGATCTCCCAGCCTAATACCGTACGATCCATAAAGCGCTCGGCAAACAAGTTGAGTGTAGAGCCTGCCTGCTCAAATCCCGACCAAAACATGGCAGAGAAAAAGAATAAAACGGCAATAACTCCAACTTTATTCTTATCTCCTTTACTGAGTCCACCAAAAGCAATTACATATCCCAAATAACCAGTGGCTACAAATGCAATGACAGTACCAGAGGACTTAGCGATAGCCTCAACATCAATAGGTACTACGCCTGTAAACAACAAGCCTATGACTACTATACCTACCAATCCAATAACAGAGGTTAAGGATTTCAATTTGGTTTGAGCAGCTTTTTCGGCTGTAGTTGCCACTTCTGGCACTTCCCCGTAGCCATCTAGAGCCTTACCCGTAAGTTTGTATTGAATCAGACCGAAAATCATCCCTAAACCCGCCAATCCAAAGCCAAGATGAATATCGAATTCTGCTACTGAAGCGCAGGCTAAAGGAGCTATAAACCCACCAATATTGATACCCATATAAAAAATAGAAAAGCCTGCGTCACGCTTGGAACTACCTGAAGGATAGAGTTGACCTACTATAGAACTGATATTTGGCTTAAGCAGTCCCGTACCAAGTACGATCAGGAGTAGCCCTAAAAAGAAGGAAGTGGTGTCCAGGGTACTCAAGGTAGTTTTAGCTGCAGAACTTCCAGATAGCCAGCCTTCAAGTCCGGGAACTGCCATCATAAAATGGCCTAAGGCAATAATTATTCCACCATACCAGACAGATTTTTTCAATCCAAACAATCGATCTGCAAGCCAGCCACCAGGTAAGGCCAATAAGTAAACTCCCATGGTGTAAAGCCCATAAACAGCCCCCGCTGTGGGATCATCAAAACCGAGACCACCATCTGCAATGGCTTTGGTCATGAACAGAATCAATAAGGCGCGCATGCCGTAGTAACTGAAGCGCTCCCACATTTCTGTAAAGAATAAAGTCATCAGCCCTTTCGGATGACCAAAGGCAGTAGGACCTGCAAATTCGGAGTTGAGTACTTTTTCCAAGAATATTTCGGATTGATTAGAATTAATTTCTCTACAATGATAAACTTTTTTAGGAGTTGATGCCAAAAATCTTCCATAAACAAGTCTCAATATTAAATAAATGGTCCTTTACAAAATCTATTTTTTTTTCTTTTTTGAAGGTAGGATCAAAAATCCAAGACATCCATTATTTTTGCAACTGATCAAAGTTAGCTCCAAAAAATACAAAAAATCATAGTATGAAAACAGCTGAAATAATAACTGAAAAGGGAACCATGAAGGTAGAGTTTTATGAAAAAGACGCTCCAATCACGGTTCAAAACTTCGTAGATCTTTCAAACAAAGGTTTTTACGATGGACTTACCTTCCATCGCGTCATTCCAAACTTTGTCATCCAAGGGGGCTGTCCTACAGGAACAGGTACGGGAGGTCCAGGTTATAAAATCCAATGTGAATTGGATGGTGGAAACCAGTTCCACGATCTTGGCGTACTTTCCATGGCACATGCCGGCAGAAATACAGGTGGATCTCAATTTTTTATCTGCCATAGCAGAGCAAATACTGCACATTTGGATAGAAATCACACCTGCTTCGGTAAAGTGGTAGAGGGATTGGAAGTGATCGATGCGATCCGTGCGGGAGATAAAATTGAAAAAATTCTAATTCACGAATCTTAATACCAAATTCATGCCGGTACGCTTTTTAGCCAAACTAAAACGTGTACCGGATTTTCTTTAGCGTTTTAATTTTTCAAGATCGCCTAAAATTCCCAACACTTCCGCGTGTATTTTTGGGGCTGTTTCTGGTCCTAGGGAGTTAATTTCACCGTAAGGTCGTTCCTTGTAGTTGTAGGTAAATGGAGGTTTTACATCCCATTGACTCTTGGGTACAATGTAGCCAATCATATCATTCGACATTCCTGAAAAAAATCGGTACTGGCCTGGTATCTTTTCTATTAAGGCAGGCACTTCTACAGGTGAGAGTTGAAAATCAGCACCTACTGGAGATTCTATTCCTCCATGAAGAATTTCTGGATAGAGTTCTCCAGGTACATGAACAAAAGTCGCTGGTCCCAATTTCCAAGCAGAAACTTCGGATCGGATTTTTTTCCATCCCACAAAACCCCGATCGAAAATTCCTACAAAAGCTGCCAACTGAAAAAGCGTGTTGTCCATCTGAAGTTCAATAGATTTGGCTCGAATACCTAGGTCCAAAGAAGAATGAATAACCAAAGTAGAATCGCGTAGGGTCTCTAAAGTTATTTTAGCTAAGGCCCTCCCTTGAGCAAGAACTTTGTCTGGTGCTTGTCGCTGGTAAGAAACACCAGTATATGGGTCTACAACTGCAAGACCAGGTGCCGTAGTCATCAATCCTCCCACTGCCCCATTTAGAAAGATTGCAACTCCTCCCACACCAGGCTCAGCCAAAGTATCTGCCACGGGAATATCCCCCTCCACAAAATTTCGCCAAGGGTCGGCAAAATCAGAACTGATTTGAATATTTTCCGACCACAAGGTCTCGGGGTGATTTCCCCAATTCATGATCGTTCCCAGAGTAGCACCAGTTTGTACATCCAACACCTGCATCAGCTGCAAGCCTGGATCAAAAACAAATGGTGGACGAGTATCTCCTACCAAATCTTTAAGTCGATCTGGTTCTTGCGCAAATTTAAAATGTGCTGGTTTTCTTAAAGTATAGGCCTCTCCTACTGCTGCAGCAATTCCTTCTTGAACCTTCTTCATGTAGTCGTTATTTACACCACGCACGAATTCAGAAGGTCCCCACATACCCATCAAATCAGGTGAAGAATGAACATGTGTACTGGAAATCACTACATAATCTAACTCAGGATACTTTTCTTGAATCAATTTACGCGTAGCAATCACCTCATCGTTTCCAAAACCAATCATGTCAATCACGCAAAGGGCTAGGGAAACATCTCCAGACTCGAGCACCATGGCCCTTGCCCAAAGTTTATCCAATACACTTTGCGCAGGCCTTGAATTATGAAAGCCCGCTAACCAAACCGCATCAAACTCCCCATTCCCATTGACATCGATGAAGCGATCCCCTTTTTCTGGATCATACTTCGAATCCCCATCCACATCTTCCCAAGTTTCAAAATCGGTTGGAGTGAGGTCAACTTTAGAAAATCCCGCTTTAACTGTAGCCGCTGGACTGTATAAAGAAACGTCAGTTTGGTAGTCTGAATGCCGATCTCGAAATTGATATCCTGCATAAATCAGGATTGCAACTAGTAACACAAGAAAAATTCCCAAGAAAATTAGAAGTCCTTTTCGCATAGATTTGGATTGAAAAACGCTTCTCTAAACTACGCTTTTTTTCTTGGAGAAGGGAAGCTAAACCACTAAACTTTATGAAATCAACCTTACAAATTTTGGATTTGCTGTCGAAAATTTCGCTCGTAAATATCGTCATGTGGCACAATGTCCTTGTACCACTTCAAGCGAAGTTTGGTACGCTCCAGATCGCAAAGGTGATATCTGGATTTCCATAGCGTTGGCCCGCTTCATTAATTTATAAAGAAAGATGGAGGCGGAAAATGAAATATTGAAACTTTCAGTGAATCCTCGTATCGGGATATGCACGAGCCCATCTACTATGGATTTCACTTCTTCACTGATGCTTACGTGGTCATTGCCAAAAATTAAGGCTATTTTTTGATTTGGTTCAACTCCATACTTCTATTTTTAACGTAATCCATAGCTGTAATGACCTATTTAAAATAGCCCAAGTTGCTCATCCTCCCCTTTCTTTGGCGTCAAGGATAGGGTACTTCCTACTTCAAAATCATCCGTCAGGTCCACATTTGCTATTGAATCCTCATTAGAGACCTCCTCTTCCTGCTCCTCAACTGAGGCGATTGCCATTTCACTAAACTGTTCGGATTCAATTAATTTCAGCTCTTTTACCTCATTTGCACTTAATTTATTTCCTAGTGCCCTCCAACCCTTAACATCGATCAACATTTCCAGATCGTAATCCATTTGTTCTTCAACTTTGCCTTTGACAAAAGTCACTGAAACCTGGGCTTGGGCATCCGTGGTGACAAGCTTGAGGTAGGATTGTTTGTGTTCAGTAATAAAGTTAAATCGCTTATTGAGCGTGGTTGTTTCAATTAAAAAGCGTTTCACAAAAAATGCTTTCGTTAAACCATCGTAGTAAACTGCTCCAATAATTTTTTGAGCATCAAATTTTTGAATTAAGAGTACTTCGATAGGCTCGTAGCGATTGGTCAACTCAAAACTGGTCAATTCGTAATCTCCATTTTTATAGCAGACTAGAATTTTATCATCACCCAAGAAGTTCCCAATCTGTTTGCCTCGGGAATCGGTATTCAATCGACCTACCGCTGTATCGAAAAAAACATTTAAACCACCCAGGGTTGATTTACCTTCCATCTTGAACTGAACCTTTCGGACAGGATATCTAGTTAAAATATTACCCCCTGCTGCTCTTCCTTTGATTTCAATCTCAGTAAAATCGAAATCAAACACTTTCACCCTCGCTTTTGTTCCTGCAGTCAAAAAGACTGTTACCACTTCGGCTTCCCCATTGGGGTTGGCTGTGAGGTAGAATAATTTTGAACCCTTTGTTCCTTTTGTTAGCTCATATTCCTTGTCGCGAGTAACTCCACCTACTTGAAATCTTTTGACCATTGATCTTCCGGAGTCACCCTCTAGATAAATAAAATTATAAGTCATTCGCTCATCATTTTTTCGAAAGACACTAGCATAGACAATGTCTTTACCCATGAAGAGTTTCTCCTGTATTTTAGAAACTACCAGCTTTCCATCGCGGCGAATGGCGATGATGTCGTCGAGATCCGAACATTCACATACATATTCGTCTTTTTTGAGCCCGTAGCCCACAAAACCATCTACCCGATTCACATAGAGTTTTGCATTATTTGCCGCCACTACGGCTGCCTGAATGGTGTCAAATGCTCTAATCTCAGTTTTACGTTCCCTTCCTTTCCCATACTTATCTAGCAGGTTTTGGTAATAGGCAATCGCATAATCAGTGAGGTGCCTCAAATTATAGTTGACCTCCTTTAGCTCATCCTGAAGTCGTTTCATCAACTCGTCGGCCTTGAAGGTATCAAACCTGGAGATACGCTTGATTTTAATTTCGGTCAGACGAATTAAATCCTCCTGAACTAAAGTCCGATAAAAATCAGGTTTGAACGGATCTAAACCCCTATCTATTGCTTCTAACACCGCCTCCCAAGTGGTACATTCCTCTATGTCTCGGTAGATTCGATTTTCAATGAAGATCTTTTCTAAAGAGGAAAATAAAAGCTTTTCTAAAAGCTCACCTTTTCGTATTTCAAGCTCCTTTCGGAGCAATTCTTTGGTTTGTGTAGTATTGTATTTTAAAATCTGATTAACTGTCAAAAAAACGGGCTTTTCTTCAATAATCACGCAGGCATTGGGAGAGATGGAAACTTCACAATCCGTGAAGGCATACAAGGCGTCAATCGTAACATCTGGAGAAACTCCTGGTGCCAATTGAATCTGAATTTCTACATCCTTTGCGGTGTTGTCCACCACTTTTTTGATCTTTATTTTCCCCTTATCGTTGGCTTTCAGTATGGAATCAATCAATGAATCCGTAGTTGTTCCATATGGTATTTCCTTGATTAACAGTGTTTTATTTGCATCTTCTTCAATTTTAGATCTAATCTTTATCTTCCCGCCCCGAAGCCCCGCTTGGTAATCCGAAAAATCTGCCAAACCTCCTGTAAGGAAGTCAGGAAGTACCTGTGGAGAATTACCCTTTAACAACTCAATTGACGCTTCAATCAGCTCCCTAAAATTGTGAGGAAGGATCTTGGTCGATAGGCCAACAGCGATACCTTCCACACCTTGAGCCAAAAGCAATGGAAATTTAACAGGCAGCGTTACTGGCTCCCTTTTTCTCCCATCGTAAGAAAGCTGCCAGTCTGTAGTTTGTGGATTGAAAACCACATCCAAAGCAAACTTGGAAAGTCGTGCTTCTATGTATCGTGCAGCAGCAGCTCCATCTCCAGTACGAACATCTCCCCAGTTTCCCTGCGTCTCGATCAATAGGTCTTTTTGTCCCATATTGACGATCGCATCACCAATAGAGGCATCACCATGGGGATGGTACTGCATGGATTGGCCGATGATGTTGGCTACCTTATTGAATCTGCCATCATCCATCTCCTTCATGGCATGAAGGATACGGCGTTGCACCGGCTTCAGCCCATCTTCTATGGCAGGAACAGCCCGCTCTAAAATCACATAGGAGGCATAATCAAGAAACCAGTCCTTGTACATTCCTGTTATGGGTACAGAACCATGTAAGGTGCTATCAGAACTTTCAGAAAGGTGGGTATCGTCACTCATGTAATTATTCCTGGGGTTAAAGGAAATGGAAACTGGGATGTACTAGGGACTTAAGAATCTACTTCAGCATCCACTTCTTCTTCTTTTTCAAGTTTGGGGTCTTCAAGAGCCAGATCTTTCTCAATCCGTAAATTGTCGATAATAAATAACTGTCTGTCTGGGGTATTTTTACCCATATAGAACGTGAGCAAGTCAACGATCTTGGTATCCTTAGTAAGTAAAATAGGATCCAGTCGTATATCCTCTCCAATAAAGGTTCCAAACTCTTCTGGAGAAATTTCACCTAAACCCTTAAAGCGGGTGATTTCAGGCTTATTTCCTAACTTATGGATGGCGCGCTGCCGCTCCTCATCAGAGTAGCAGTATATTGTCTCCTTCTTATTTCTTACCCGAAACAAAGGGGTATCAAGTATAAAAAGGTGACCATTTTTGACTAGATCAGGGAAAAACTGCAAGAAATAGGTCATGATTAACAGCCTTATATGCATCCCATCAACATCTGCATCCGTAGCGATCACAATCTTTCGGTAACGCAAGCTTTCAATTCCGTCTTCAATGTTGAGTGCATGCTGGAGCAAGTTAAATTCCTCGTTTTCATACACCACCTTTTTGGTCATCCCAAAACAATTCAATGGCTTACCTCGAAGTGAAAATACTGCTTGAGTTTGCACATCACGACTTTTAGTAATCGAGCCTGAGGCAGAATCCCCTTCCGTGATGAAAAGCATTGTCTTATTTTTCGAATCCTCCTCCGCTTTTGGGTCATCGTAGTGCACGCGGCAGTCTCGAAGTTTTTTGTTATGCAAATTCGCTTTTTTAGCACGCTCATTTGCCAACTTCTTGATTCCGGAAATTTCTTTCCGCTCACGCTCAGATTGCAAGATCCGTTTTAATAAGGCATCTGCAGCCCCAGGATTTTTGTGTAGGAAATTATCTAGTTCTGTTTTGATAAAGTCATTCACAAAGGTTCGTAGCGTAGGACCATCAGGACCGATGCTCTGGGACCCCAATTTAGTCTTAGTTTGAGATTCAAAAATAGGCTCCTGAACCCGTACAGCTATTGCGGCAACGACGGATTGACGAATATCTGAAGCATCGAAGTCCTTTTTGTAAAACTCCCGAATCGTCTTTACTAACGCTTCTCGAAATGCAGCTAAGTGGGTACCCCCTTGCGTCGTGTATTGACCATTCACAAAGGAGTAATATTCTTCACCATAACTTCCGGAATGGGTAATAGCAGCCTCAATGTCAATCCCTTTTAAATGAATGATTGGGTAACGGATACTTTCCTCATCCACCTTATTTGATAATAGATCAAATAATCCCCTATCCGAAAAGTATTTTTTCCCATTGAATTGGAGACTTAAGCCTGCGTTGAGGTAGGCATAGTTCCACATCTGATTTTCGAGGTATTCCGGGATAAAGTGGTAATTCTTAAAAATGGAAGCATCTGGAGAAAATATCACTTTAGTTCCATTTCGATCCAATGACTTGTCTACTGGTGGATCATTTACTAGAATTCCCTTTTCAAACTCAGCAACTTTTGATTCACCCTCTCGGAAAGATTGCACTTTAAACAAATCGGAAAGTGCATTTACTGCCTTAGTACCTACTCCGTTAAGCCCCACTGATTTTTGAAAGGCACCCGAATCGTATTTACCACCTGTGTTGATTTTAGAAACACAATCAATCACCTTTCCAAGTGGGATGCCTCTACCGTAATCACGAATCTCAACTTTATGTTCTGATATCTTGACTTCAATGGTGCGTCCATGTCCCATCATGTGTTCATCAATGGCATTATCTAAAATTTCCTTTACCAACACATAAATTCCATCATCTGGCGCACTTCCATCTCCCAATTTTCCAATATACATCCCAGGTCTCATCCGGATATGTTCTCTCCAATCAAGCGACCGGATACTGTCTTCGGTATAGTTTGCTTGTTCTGCCATCGACTAGTTAATTTCCACTCGTTTGGATTTAATTTTTTTGAAAAGCAACACAAACAATGCCCCTACCCAAATAAAAAGTACAACAGGTATTGAAAAAAACCAAAGGCTATACGCCGAAACACTGATTTCCTCTTGATTGTTGATGGCATGTACAAATAAGGCCGCGAGTGATAAACTCAGATTGACCCAGCCTCCAAAAGAGTAAAACCAAGTCAATAAGTAGTCACGGAAAGGGTCACCAATTGGAAATAGGCGATGCAATTTCTGGTTGGTTTTAGTTTCTAAGGTTTTTGGAGTGTAGACTGTGGCAAGATTAAGTACCAAAAAACCAATAGCTAAGCCATAAAAAAACGTGCTTTTCTCATAATCTTGAAGCACAGTTCCTTCATGATCTAAACGAAAACCTATCTGCGCAGGAAGTGCAGCATAGAAATATAAAAGAGTAAGGAGAAAAACCAGAACGCTGAAGAAATAGAAAAACTTTCCGAATCTATAATACATGAAATGTGGGATTAAAGCTGCAATATAACCCAATTGAATAAACCTTCGTCCCTTTGTTTGTGTTCAAAAGTGACAATTTAAGTCGAATTTTATTTTTACTATCCATCCAGAGGAACACTATCGAAATTCCAACGATCTTTAGATATTCAAAAAAATCTCCATGAAAAATCTGGTTTTTGTAATTGCCCTTTTGATTTTCGTTTGGCTTAGCTCCTGCAGCTCAGCAGTGGATGCAGGAAAAATAAATATAGAAAACTGGAAATCAGATCGCTATGGATGCAAAGGATTACGCATGCAAGACTTGGAAGAATTTCGTATCCTAAAAAACCAGTTTTTGGGAATTAATAACCAGGCTTTAATCAAGACTTTTGGAAGGCCAGACCGCGTGGAACTCGTAGATAAAAGCCAAAGTTTTTTCTTTTATTTTATTGAACCCAGTTCGGATTGTGAAGGTACGGTACAAAAAAAACCCCCCTTGCGGATTCTTTTTAGAATGAACGCTTTAAGCAAGGTTTCAGAAGTGACCATTACAGACCAGAATCCATAAAGCATAAGGCTGCAGCCCCTAAGACACCTGCGTTATTTTCAAGCGTAGCTTTTTTTAACTTTAAATCCTTGACATAATAGGATGTTAAAAATTTTCGGGTGTTGTATTCGATGGTAGGCATCATAAACTCCAAGCCCGCAGCAATACCTCCTCCAAAATAAACATCCGTCACATCCAACACGCGAATAGTGGAGACTATAGACTCACTAATAATCTCGGCTACTTCTTTAAATACCATTAGTGAAACTTCATTGCCAGCTCGAGCAGTATCAACCAAAAGGTGGGTACCCAATTCTTTACCTCTCAACTCCCCTGCTTTTTCGGGATAAGCAGCAATTAAATTGGCCATAATTTTTAAAATCCCTTTCCTTCCTATTAAGGTTTCGAGTCCAGCATTCCCTCTAGAGAGCATGTGCCCCATTTCCAACGCATTTCCGCGGGAACCTTTAAATACTTGCCTATCTAAAACTAGCGCACTCCCAATTCCCGTGCCCATGGTGATGAAGAGAAAATTGGAAGAGACAGTACCCTTTCCAAAATGTAACTCGCCGATGGCTGCAGCAGCAGCATCATTTTCAAGGAAAAAATCATGATTAGGAAACTTTGACTTTAGCAGAGCCTTCAAGGGATAATTATTCAATGCAGGGATTGCAGGGATTTCGAGGGGTATCATCCGATCCTTACTGATCATACCCGGAAGGCCTATTCCAACTTTTTTTACCTGAGGAAATTTATCAAGATAGGTTCCAACCACTTCCACAAAGTTGGGTCCGAAGCCCCCCGCATGTTCCTTGTAAAAAGTGGTGTCCTCCTTATAAAACTCACATAAGTTGCCTGATTTATCTACTAATCCAATTTTGAGATGCGTTCCTCCAACATCTACTCCTAAAAACTGAGTATCCGAAATATTCATAGTTTACTTCATCCTTTTCGTTTGCTAAAAAAGCAAAACTATTCCTTTACTTCTTATAATCTTTGCCGATCTCGTAAAAAATTTTGAGAACCGCTGGGCATACCAAGGTGTTTTTTAAGGTTAACTCTAAAATACCAAGCATATTCTTTCGATCGGTATGTGGGTATTCTCTACAGGCTCTTGGGCGATCTTCATAGACCAAACACCCATTATCAGAGGCTAAAAAGGGGCAGGGTGCTCCTTTAAAAACATAATCTCTCTCCTCGTCTTTAAAAAGATAGGTATCGATAAATTCACTTGACCGCATCCGAAAAACTTTTGAAAGCCGGTCTATATCCGTTTGAATGAGAATTGGACTCGTAGTTTTACAGCAATTGGCACAGTCCAAACAAACAAGCTTTTTAAAAGCTTGTTCATGAGCCTCATGAAATTTAGCATCTAGATTTTTAGGACGAGTCGCCTTGATCTTATCCTTGACTTTCTTATTTGCAGGATATTGCGACTTACTCTCCTTATAAAATTTATCTAAATCTAAAGACACTGCTGATGCTTAATTATAGGGTGAAATGCTACTTTCCTGCTGATCAATCGCTACTCAATGAAATTCCATCTTCGTGAATTGAAATTTCCCGCGCTTTATAAAGTTGTCCAATACACTGTTTGAACTGCTTTTTACTCATCCCTAACTGCTGCTTTATGACTTCGGGCTCGGAACGATCATTCAAGGGTAGAAACCCTTTTTCTTGAAGAATTTGAAGTATTTTTTCAGCTCCCTCTTCGTATTTTACACGACCAAATGGCAATAATTGAAGATCAATTTTACCATCTTCCCTTCGCTTTTTGACCCAAAGTTTACGAACTTCCCCAATCACCAATTCCTGAAATACCTCGTTGGAATAAAGCAAACCTTCATAACAATCTTCTAACAAAACCTTGTATCCTAGGTCTGTTTTTTCAAAAATTAATCCTTCACATTCATTCCCAGGCACATAATCTTTTGGGGCCGGGTATAAAAATTCCCGATACTTACTTACTCCAATTAATCGATTGGATCGGTAATCCGCGCAAACTCGAATTAAGTATTTTTGACCGATAGTCATTGGCTTTGCCATTTCGGAATTGGGAACAAAAAGATCTTTCAATAGCCCCCAATCCATAAAAGCTCCAAAAGAAGTCACTTCCTTGCAGGTCAATACGCCAAATTGATCTAAAATAAGAAGTGGCATATCTGTAACAGCAACTGGTCGATCTTCACTATCGGTATACACGAAAACAGTGACCTCATCACCAGCCTTCTCTTCACCATTCAAATAACCTTTGGGAAGTAAAACTTCTTCTCCATCCCGTAAAGCCAGGTAAGCTCCAAAATCTGTGAATCGATTAATGTATAGGCGATTAACCAGTCCGAGTTCTTTCATCTGCCAAAGGTAAAGATTAATCCTATTTCAAGAGGGATAAAAAAAAGGACATTCCCTGTCAGGAAAGCTAGTACTTGAGTTGGATTTAGCAAGGCTTACCCGTAGTTTTGAATCTTACTTATCAATCTAAAGCCAACTTAACTTTTTCTAAGTTCTTCAGAAATGAAAAATATTTCAGTTATAGGTTCAGGAACCATGGGCAATGGTATTGCTCATTTATTTGCACAGCAAGGTTTTTCAGTTGCACTTGTGGATCTTTCACTAGATCAACTCAACAAGGGTATGGAGACTATCTCTAAAAATATAGATCGGCAAATCGCCAAAGGAACCCACACTGAAGTAGAAAAAGCTGCTTTCTTGCAGCGGATAGTTCCATTCACAACCCTTTCCGAAGGAGTTGAGTTAGCAGATTTAGTGGTAGAAGCAGCCACAGAAAAGCTAGAAATCAAGTTGAAACTTTTTCAAGAATTGGATCGCTTAGCCCCTAGTTCAGCGATTTTAGCCTCAAATACCTCATCAATTTCAATTACCCAGATTGCAGCAGTTACGAAGCGCCCTACCCAAGTGATCGGCATGCATTTTATGAATCCTGTTCCTGTTATGAAGCTCGTAGAAGTAATCCGTGGCTATGCTACTTCTGAAGAAACAATAAGGCGAATTATGGACCTGTCACTACAATTAGAAAAAGTGCCAGTAGAAGTACGGGATTATCCTGGCTTTGTAGCAAATCGTATTCTTATGCCTATGATTAATGAAGCAATTTATACGCTGTTTGAAGGTGTAGCAGGTGTATCTGAAATTGACACGGTGATAAAGTTGGGGATGGCTCATCCCATGGGCCCTCTTCAGCTGGCAGATTTTATTGGTTTGGATGTATGTCTTTCCATTTTACGGGTTCTGCATGAAGGGTTTGGAAATCCAAAATATGCTCCTTGCCCACTGCTAGTCACGATGGTGGCCGAAGGATTTAAGGGAATGAAATCTGGAGAAGGGTTTTATTGTTACCCTGCAGGTATCAAGGAAAACCCAGTTTCACCTAGATTTTTAAGCTAATCAAAACAATCATGCATTTAGCAGTATCAGGAAATATTGGAAGTGGAAAAACCACCTTGACGGAAAAATTGGGAAAACACTACGGCTGGAGTGCTGAATTTGAGGCAGTTGATGATAATCCCTACCTAGCCGACTTTTACGAAGACATGAAGCGCTGGTCCTTCCATCTTCAAGTATATTTCCTGAATTCGAGATTCAATCAAATTAAAAAGATTCAAGAAAGTACACAATCCACTATTCAAGACCGTACCATTTACGAGGATGCCTACATCTTCGCTGCCAATCTTTACAAAAGTAAACTTCTTTCGGAGCGAGATTATGCCAATTACAAGAGCTTATTTGATTCCATGATCTCTCATGTCAAGGCTCCAGATCTTCTGATTTATTTGAAGGCAGATATACCCAAACTAGTTGGACAAATTGAAAAGCGAGGCAGAACCTACGAAACAGCCATGCGTATCGATTACTTAAAAAATTTAAACTCCCACTACGAAGAGTGGATTGGTAGTTACCAGGAAGGTAAATTATTGATTATTGATGTCAATGATCTGGATTTTGTAGAGCGTACAAGTGATTTTTCCTTCATCGTTGAAAAAATAGAACGCGAAATATTTGGGCTATTTGCTTAACCAAGCTTCAAAAGCCGCTTTCCAGTTTAGGCTAATTTTCGCATCAGCCACCCAAATAGCATACTTCGTTGCTCCTCCTTGGGATTGATTAAAAGTTGATCCAGCCGCTTCAATGATCCGCCAGTCATGAGGGTCTCATAGGGACTCAATCGTATTAATTTATAGCCATGAATACGACTTAGCAAGTCCACTTGCAGGTGGTTGTAGGCCAATAACTTCCATCCTGTTGCACCGTTACCATGAAAATCTCCAGGATCTGATGATTGTCCGAAGATCTGGGTTGCTAAGGGTGCACCCTCCCAAATCCGCTGTTGCATTCCTAGCTTCAGCGCTTCATTCTCGTAAGTTCGACAGAGGCGTTTATGGCCTTCCAAAAAAGTAAACT
>JAQCJI010000115.1 GCA_027593175.1 Bacteroidota bacterium
CTAAATCTCGAAGCGAAAATTACAGAAGCGGTAACCCACCGCTTTTATGACTAGATTGCAAGGATTAGAATCTAATTTTAAATCAATCAACAGGTCATAATACCTACCGAGACTCTTACAACTTTACCTTGAATAAGTACGCGATCTCCCTTTTTTTCTAAAAAGAGTTCTCCTCCCCGCTTACTTGCTTGATAGGCTTTGAACTTTATTTTCCTTGTTTTCTGATTCCAATAATCCACCAAAGCACTGTGAGCAAAGCCTGTTACGGGGTCCTCAGGCACACCTACATTTGGCCCAAAATACCGGCTAACCATGTCGTAGCCCTTGCTTCCAACGGCAGTAACGATAAATCCCTCTTCGCTAGTCGCTGCAATCTGTACAAAATCAGGCTGAAATGAGCGCACCGCCTCCTCATCGGCTAACTCAAAAATCCAATTTCGCCAAAGTTGAGCCGCCTGAACAATCTTACTCCCAAAAATTTGGCCATCATAAGCAGGATGATGATCTAAACGAGTTGGAATCAAGGGAAAATCCATACAAATCAAATCATCCTGTTTAGTCACGCGCAGCTCTCCACTTCGGGTTTGAAAGCGAATTACCTTTCCTTCTGCTACCCAACCTTCGGCATACATCCAAAAGGCTGATGCAAGTGTAGCATGCCCACACAAATCAACTTCTAGAGTAGGTGTAAACCAACGTAGCGAAAAGCTTCCCTCCTCTTGAGTTTTCTCCACAAAAGCCGTTTCGCTAAGATTCATCTCCATGGCTATGGCTTGCATCTCCTCTTTTAATAAGGGTGATTCCAAAAGGCAAACCGCTGCAGGATTACCAGAAAATACCTTTTCCGTAAAAGAATCTAAAACGGCAATCGCTAAGTTTCTCATAAATAGTGCTGTTGAAGTACCTGAAAATGATGCATAAAATGACCCGGAATAATCCATAGTAAAGCTCTGGTACTTATGGGATTCCCATTTGCTGTACCCATTTCTTGAAAAGAAGCTAGAGGTAAGGTTCTTACCATACTAAGCATGGCCTCCCGTTGGGTTTCAAAATCACTAAGCAAATCTTCCAAAGAAACAGCATTAAACTGTCCCTGAATGACATAGGGATCTTGGTCATATCCAGGTAGCGATTTTTTTTCTCCTCGAGCTATACAAAGCGCTCGGAAAGTCATGATGCGTTCCGTATCCAATAAGTGGCCTACCATCTCTTTAGGGGTCCATTTGCCTGGAGCATAGGGAACGCTCTCCCAGCCGGTAGGTTTGGAACTAAAGAAACCCCTCAATTGCTTCGATTGAGATGGGATAAGCTCTGAAAATCTTTTGCTCCCAAGCTGTGAAATATACCTTTCGTAGTATGGAGGATATTCGCCTTTGCTGGGTAGTCCAAATGTGTTCATGTAAAATCTAGATGTGATGTCAAAATCTAAGCTAAATTTAAGCTGAACTTAAGACATGAACTCCACCATGCATCACATTTTATTCGCTCTTGCTCTTTTCCTTTTAGCTAGTCCAATTTTTGGACAGCAGGCCATTATTCGAAATCCAGAAATTCGGCAGCTCGTAGAGGAAGTAAATGCAGATAGTCTAAAAAAATACACGGAGAAACTGGCTTCTTTCCATAGCAGGCATACCCTAAACCAGGATGATAAAAATGGCATGATTGCCGCTCAAAATTATGTAAAAGCAAAATTTTTAGAGTTTGCCTCCAAATCAAGAGGAAGGATGACCGCAAACATCGAGGAATTTGTTGTACCGGGTGATGGGAGAAGAATCGTAGCCGATGCAACTGTTGGGAATGTGATTTCTCGGCTACCTGGTACAAATCCCAATGACCCCCGAATTGTAGTGATTTCTGGGCATTTGGATTCTAGAAATAAGGATATCATGGATGCCAAAAGTGCTGCTCCAGGAGCCAATGACAATGGAAGTGGCGTGGCTTTGGTGATGGAGCTGGCCCGGATTCTAGCGCAATCTGAATTTTCAGCTACCCTTCTTTTTGTGGTCTTTACAGGTGAGGAACAAGGACTCAAGGGAGCGACTTACCTGGCGGACAAGGCAAAAGCTGAATCCTGGAAGATTGAGGCAGTACTCAACAATGATATTGTGGGAAATAGCAACTCTTCCGAAACAAAAATTAGCAATAATACCGTCATGCGGGTATTCTCAGAAACGATCCCATTAGCAGAAGATGAGCGAGGGGCAAGTATTCGACGCTCTATAAATTCGGATAACGACAGTCCATCTCGACAGCTTGCTCGCTACATCAAAGAACTTGGGGAACGCTATGTGGATCAAATGGAAGTAAAGTTAATTTATAGAAACGACCGATTTCTTCGTGGTGGAGACCAAACTCCCTTTATGAAAAATGGGTTTACAGCAGTTCGGATGTCTGAGATGAATGAAAATTTCCTGTACCAACACGAAAATGTACGGGTAGAAAATGGAGTTCAATACGGAGATTTACCCGAATTCATGGATTTTGAATACCTCAGAAAAGTGGCCGCTATAAACCTTGCTGCTGCTGCATCTTTGGGGCAGTCCGTTGGGATGCCTCAAGATGTAAAAATTGACGTACGAGGACTAAGCAACTCGTCCAGCATCAGTTGGAAGGCCCCTATGCATGGAAAAGCCAAAGGGTATTTCGTATTGATGCGTGAGACCTCCTCTTCCCTATGGGAAAAAAAGTTTTATACCGAGGATACCAAACTCAAACTTCCCTACAGCAAGGATAACTACTTCTTTGCAGTGCAATCAGTCTCGGAAAGAGGAACTGAAAGTTTGCCCGTCATTCCTTCACCCTTATCACGCTAAAAAAAGCTCCTTATTTTTTCAGCTTTTTTTAAAAGTGCTCTGGTAAAACCAGAATATTTGGTTAACTATTTTTTCCAAACTTGTAAAAA
>JAQCJI010000052.1 GCA_027593175.1 Bacteroidota bacterium
CAATTCAGTTATTTTGGGCATAAAAGGTTCGTGTCCCGTAAACCAAAACTTACGAAACCAGATGGTAGGTAGTACCCAAAGTTTGGAGGCCTCTGGTCCGCGGTTAATAATGGTAGCCGAAGCCACAATATCTTCCGCATCCTGCTTCGCATATTCAATCACTATATCAAAGTACCGGTCTTCGTCAAAAATTCCAGTATCTAACAGTTCGTATTCCTCCTGTAATTTGCCTGCCTTTTTATTTTCATCCACCAGCTTTTGGTAGGGAAATTCCGCCTGAGGATACTTGTACAGCATCTTCATGTAGCTGTGGGTAGGGGTAGAATCTTGGTAGAAGTAAAGTTCTTTTACATCTTCTCCATGATTGCCTTGGTTTCCGGTCAATCCAAAAAATCGTTCCTTCAAAAATGGATCTTTGCCATTCCAGAATCCCCAGGACATACAGAGGTTCTGTCGGTGGTCGGAAATGCCTGCAATTCCCTCTTCTCCCCAGCGGTAAGCCTTACTACGCGCATCGTCATGCGTTACATTTTCCCATGCTGCACCATCAGGGCTATAATCTTCCCTCACCGTTCCCCATTGGCGATCCGTGAGGTAGGGTCCCCATTTCTTCCAATGTTTCTTTTTTTCTTTATCTTCTTGTAAACGTGTATGTTCGGCAGACATGAACTTGTACTTCGTTGGGCGAGGGGTGAAATTATCATTTTCAACGCATAAAGCAGCAAAAGAATTTGCTATACCTGAGAAAAAAATCCCCGCTGAAATAAACTTAAATAGGGTTTAGGCTGTCAATTTTCTGCTTTGCCTCAAAAATCAACCGATTGAATTCACTTTTCTTAAAATCGGCATTAATAAAAATTAACTAGTCACTGTGATAAAAATAAATTACCCTTGAAAGTTCCATTTTTTGATTCTTAATTTCTCGACCAACTGTCATGAAAAATTCATCTCCTTTTCCCATGAAATCCAAACTTGTACTGCTGTGTTCCTTAATCTTGCTTGCTGCTGGAGTTTATTTTGGAGGAGTTCAGTTTTTGACAGAAGAGCAAGAGCTGATTGAGCCGAATCAAACAGCCGGATCCTTGTCTCAAGGTACACCTGTAGATTTTGTAAGTCAGGGAGATGAGTCAGCTCCAAGCGATTCAGATTTGGTGGCAACTTACAGTCTCAAATACGGAAAATACCAGGTGAAAGCTTTTGTGAACCGCAATTTTTCAATTCCAACCCATCAAGAAATCGAGTCCCTTCGGTTGGAGGCAAATGCATTGGATAAACTTTATACCCAAATGACGCTGGAAGAGCGGAGAAAAATTCAAAGAGCTTCTTTCCCCTATTCAAGACTTGAGGTGGCTGGAAAAGTGACTTACAAGAAATTTGAAGACCTAACCGAGGAGGAAAGAAAAAGCCTCAACTGCTAGCATTCACTAATTTAGGACTGTCTTTTTTTGATTCTGATTCCAGTTTATAGATTAGGTTCCGGAATACATTAGGCCAACTTTCAGCCCATTCCTGGTAGGTTTCTGTATGACTGGCTTCTGGCCGGGAGAGGCTAGTGAGTAGTTCAAAATTAAAGAAATCTGCCTTTTTTCCAGCCCCTGATTTCTCGCCATCTAGCGCATTGCAGGCTTGTTCGTATTGCCCTGCAATGGGTACCATCACCACGGGTTTGCCCAAGTACATCGCCTCGCATACGGATTCAAACCCCGCGGTGCAGATCAATCCTTTGCAGGCGGCCATGGCCTCCAAAAAGCCTTGGTCGTTTACTTTGTGGAAACTTAGATTTGGTAATGGGTTCTCAACTTCTTGCGCTCCTTTTTTATCCCAAAATGCTTTGATTTGAACTGTTGGATTATTTTCCGCAAACGTAAGTACCTCTTCTGCATACCCAGGATTGACCATGTAGGTTAAGTAGAAATCACCTTTACTAACGTCAAGTCCTTTTATTTCTTGGCGAAGTAATGGAGGAACTATCCGGACGCCATTGTGGTCTGCTTTGGGTAAAAATGATAGTGCCAAGTGCTCCGAAGCTCCCCAAGCAGTGAGTCGGGTATGCATTCGAAAAAGAATTTTTTCTAATCCTCTATTTGGGGCAAAGGTGAACTCAGGATGCCGCTCTAAGTATTGGTGTCCAATTGCCCAAAATACCGCTTTCGTGCTAAAAAAAAGTGAATAAAGCCCTCCAATCGTTTCATAAAAATTTACCACCACATCGGGCTGTTCTAGCTGTATGACTTGGTGAATTTTTTGTAAACTTATCCAATAGGAAGGTAGCTTGCCGAGATTTTTTCGGATTGTTTTTCCGAGCAATATTTTTTTTTCAAGTCTATCAGTTTCAAAATTTGGACTTTCTACCGGCGTGACTGCCACTCCAATTTTTTGGAGAAAGAAATCGGGAACTTGTCGTCTAGGGCTTTTTCCTACCACGACACCCACTAATTCATGCTGCTCTTTTTTAAGTAGTGCCGCAAAGGAGAGCGCCTGCGTCAGGTGTCCCCTTCCTTCCCCTTGGATCAAAAATAAAAACCGCATGGCTTACAGTTGGATACCCGGAGTTTGCAATTCTTCGTCTTGGATGCCGGTAAAGGTAACCCGTGCAAGGTCGATTTCTGTCAAATCTTCCATTCGTGATGGAATTGATATTTCTTGATGCGTATCCATTTTCTTGAAATCGATCTGGTTGAAGTAGATCAGTTCCCAGTTTCCTTCATGATCTTCTGCCAATGCACTCATGGTTTCTACCCAATCCCCAGAATTCAAGTAATGAATCCCTTCAATCATTCGATTTTCGGGTTTATGGATATGGCCACAGATGATTCCATCGCAGCCCTTAGATTTGGCCATTTTGGCCAATTCCATTTCGTAATCATCTACATAGGAAACTGCCTGCTTCACTTTTCCTTTCACAAATTTGGATAGGGAAAAGTAGGGAAGCCCTTTTTTCATTCGGTAGAAATTGACTACTCTATTGAGCCAAAGCAGAAAAGTATAACCTAGATCCCCGAGGTAGGCAATCCAGCGTAGGTTGGTGGTGATGCTATCAAAAATATCCCCATGGGTAATAAAGTACGTTTTTCCATTACTTTCATAGGTCATGTCTGCTAGGATATACAGACCTCCAATTTGTATTGGGAGGATCTGATCTAAAAAATCATCGTGATTTCCTCGAAGGTAGTACACCTTGGTAGCTTGGTTTTCCATCATTTTCAACACACGGTTGAAAAATCGGGTATGCTTCCGTTTCCAGCTCCCGGACTTTTTCAATTGCCAACCATCGATAATGTCGCCGTTTAGGATGAGGTTATCGCAGTGAAATTGCTTCAGAAATCGAGCGATTTCCTTGGATTTCGAGCCCTTGGTGCCCAAATGAACATCAGAGACGATGAGGGTTTTGTAGTGGGTCTTCACACCAGTAGTTTTGATTGGCAAGTTCAATCCCAAAAATCACTTGATTATTTTTGAAACGTTATGTTTTTGTGTACAAAACGAAATTTTATTCCATTAATATTAACAATAGGTTAATTAAAGATTAAAAATCAGGATGGGATGTCCTTTAATTCCCTTGGACTTTAGTAAAATAAAGTGAAGAAATTATGCAAGCGGTGAATTGTCCTTTCGGTCCATTCCCTAGTTTCGTAGTTCTAATTCTTTCTCACCCATGAAAAAAATTACCTTCCTCCTGAGTTGCCTGCTGCTTGTATTTTCAAGTATCGCCTAACAACCTTCTTCCAAAGGAAATTACGAGTTAGCCGCTCGATTTTCGCCCGATAAATTGAAGAAAATGATTTTTTCGACCAGCGTAGATCCGCATTGGATGAAAAAATCAGATCGCTTTTGGTACGAATACGAAACTACCCAAGGGAAGAGATGGGTAGTAGTCGATCCATTGAGACGAACCAAGTCTTCACTTTTTGATGCAGACAAACTCGCAGCAGAGCTCACGAAGGCAGTCAAAGACCCCTTTGATTGGCAGCACCTCAAATTGGATAACATGAAGTTGCTCGGTGATGAAAATACCCTCCAGTTCACCGTAAAAAGTACAGCAGAGGTGCTTAAAAAGGATTGGGCTGAACTCAAAGCAAAGAATAAGAATGCCAAAGACTCTTTAGAGAAGAAGGTGCATACTTTTCAATTCAATTTGATTTCTCAGCAACTCAAAGAAATTGAAACTGTAAAGGAGCCTAGCCGTCTCGCATGGGCTAACATTGCTCCTGACTCCTCCAAGATAGTGTATGTGAAAAACTTCAACTTGTACTGGATGGACAAAGCCAATTTCCTGAAGGCAGTCAAAGATTTGAAGGATACCACCTTGGTGGAACAGGCACTGACCACCGATGGTGTAGCGGATTACGAGTATGGCTGGGGGAAAGTATTTTGTTCAATGCGCGGTCAACAAAAATGAATTTGAGAAAGATCTGTATAATTCTCTGAATACAAAATCTCAAATTTTTCAGACCATGATTTTTAATTTAGATGCCTCTTTAAGGAATAGTAATTCAAGAAGAGTCTTTTTTGGCTTAAAGGACTTGAAAAAAGATTACTACCTACTTACCAACGGGGTCAACTTTATTTCGGGAGCAAATACAATTTCAAAGGAGGAGAAGCAGCAATTGGTTAGCCAAATTGCCGAAGTCCTTGGAAGTTTTGATAATCTGGAAACACAAATTCTTTCTGATTTTGATAATAAATTAATTGAATTGGAATTTAATTTGACTGAGCAAAACTATGCTGAAATTCATTCCTTCCTCACAGCTTTTCGGCTTGAAAATCTTACCGCTTCGCAGCAGCTAAATTTTACTGATTTTAAAACAAATTATACCAATTCCCTCAACGTCTACAGCAATAACCTAGAAGTGAAAATAGAAAAGCTGATTCGAAAAAGAGAGGAGACGGGCGAGATTGAAGTTTTTCTTAATGATTTTCAGAAAATAAGTTTTCATAAGGATAATCAGAAAAAAATAGAGCGATTTGGAAAGCTTCTTGAGAGGCGTTTAGGTTTGAGTAAAAGTGCCTTATTTTTTGGTTTATCGGGAAGCAGCCCATACAAAGCCATGCAGGTGTCCAATGGCTCAATTGACTTGAGTCAGCTTGGCGATCAATTGAATTTTGAACAACTGTTGCCAGCCTACCATATTGGCTTAAAGCATTTCTTTTCTAATCCGGAACGCCGTGTAGGTATTTCCGGGAAATATAGTTCGGTAGCAAATACTTTTTTAAAACTTAAAGATTTACCAGACATTTCAAATCCTATCAAGAATTTTACCGCCCTCCAAGCAGGGTTTATCTTAGGACCTTTGGAAGTTAATTATGGCCTAGTTCAATCCAATTTGGGGATCGATAATTTAAAACTTGTCTCAGCTAAATTTGATTTATTTAGAAGCGATGTGATCGCTCAAAAAATAGGCAAGCTGAATTATCTAAACATTTTTCTAACAACTGACCTGCTTTCAAATTTCCAAAACGATTCATATTTCCAAGTAGGAATTGGGCTTAATTATAATTTAATTTTCAATAGAACCTCAAGGTATTGACCTCATACCAAACGCGCCATTTTCACTAATTGGCATAGTGAAGGGCACTTTTTGATTTATTGGTAAGGATTTAAAGGGCGTTTTTTTTAACGCTAGATTAGTTTAATTTTTTGAAAAGGGGATTGATTTACCTCACTCTTGAACTTTGGAGTAAACAACTTTGGCTAATTTAGGGTTGTTAACTAGTAAATCTTTATATTCTTTTGACAATCAATCACATGAATAGATTCCTGTCCGCACATTTCCGAGCCTTTGACTGGCTAAATCACCACTGGGAAAGCCCGAGAAGTACGCGTTGGATCAGCAATCTGGTGGTTGTTTTTTTTATCGTGGGCTCGGTGGTTCCCCTACTTATATTCTTAGAAATACCCTTTCCTTTTCCTACCCTATCGCCCTTCTTTGCCGTAGAGATTGCCTTTACCATTTTACTCGTATTTGAGATACTCGGCTTGATCTTCCTTTTACCCAAATCTGTAGCAGACTCCATCGGAAAACAGTTTGAAATCATCTCCCTGCTGCTCCTTCGGGATGCATTCAAAGAATTTGGGCATTACATGGGAGATCTCAACTGGGAGCCCAAACTCCTGCTCGAGCTCTTGCCCATGGTGGCAGATGGCTTTGGAGCGGTCCTTATTTTTGGGATGACGGCCCTCTTTTACCGCAGCCAAAAACACCAGAAAATCACGCAGAGTAATGAGGAACAGGCGGAGTTTATCTCGGTCAAAAAGGTCATCTCCCTCTACCTTGCCCTCGTATTTTTCTTGATTGTGTTTCTGGACATCACCAGAGCCTTCAATACAGGAGTGGTCTCCTTTAGCATCCAATCGTTTTATACGTTGTTGATCTTCACCGACATCTTTATCTTGATATTTTCGCTTAGGTATTCGAGCAAGTACTACAACTTGTTTCGCTACTCTTCCTTCGCACTCGCTACGCTCTTTCTTCGGATGACCATCTCGGCACCCGCCTATTACAATGTGCTACTCGCAGTAATCGCTGGCGCATTGGTACTGGGTGTCACATCCATTTACAATGGCTTATTGATTAAATCGAGTACCGCCAAGCTGGGTTCGTAAGTTGTTTTAGGCCTTCACGCTTATTTTTCTGTTAGTTTTAGGTGATCTCAATTGAAGAAAAATCGAGGTTTATCCTTGAAGCCTTAATTTTCTTCTGTAATTTTCAACCCTGCGAATGAATTTCATTGGTTAGCTTCTATGGGTATTGAACAGACTTGGGATGTAATTGTGGTTGGTTCCGGGCCTGCAGGGGCGATGGCCGCTTACGAACTTGCAAAAGTTGGCCTAAAAGTCGCTATTCTTGAAAAAGAAACCCTTCCGAGATACAAAACCTGTGGTGGGGGTCTTGTTTTTCGTGGACGAGAAATGCTCCCCATCTCCGTACAAGATGCCGTAGAAAAGGAATTCGATTCCTTGGCGGTGTATTTTGACCAGCAATCGCAGCCCTTTACTGCACAGCGCAACTTTCCCATTTTGAGTATGGTCATGCGCGACCAATTTGACCACCTGCTCGTACAGGAAGCAGTCAAACTTGGGGCAGTGCTTTTGGAGGGGCAGGCGCTGCAGCAACTCGAGTTTGCAGATAAAATTAGTCTTCATACCCAAAAGGCGGTGCTTCATGCGCGCTATGTAGTGGCAGCAGATGGGGTGTTGGGCCCTACTGCCAAGTTCGCTGGATGGAAGGAAACGCGCAAACTAATTCCTGCATTGGAATACGAAGTGGGCGTAAATTCGGAAGATTTTGAGCGCCTTTCCAAAGAAGCTCGCTTTGACATTGATGCCATCCCACAAGGTTATGGCTGGTGCTTCCCCAAAGCCAATCACTTATCCATTGGGGTAGGCTTGTTTGCCCCCAAAAAAATTCAACTTCGCGATTTCTACAAGACCTACCTAAACAAACTGGGTATTGAATCGACTACCTTCGAACAGGCGCATGGTTTTCAAATACCCGTAAGAGCTCGGACTGATGGCTTTACTAAAAAGGGGGTGTTCCTAACGGGTGATTCCGCTGGATTCGCCGATCCCTTGACTGCAGAAGGCTTGACCAATTCTATTTATTCGGGGATCCTGGCCGGGCAAAGCATAGCTCGCCAGTTTGATCACCCAGAGCATGCTGCCAATGCATACCAAGCAGCCCTCGAAGAGCGGCTCCTTCCAGAATTACGATTTAGCGAAGTGATGGCCTCCTTTTTTTATTTTATGTCCGCTGCAAGAAATTTACTCCTAGACAAGTATGGTCAGCGTGCCTGTGAGGTGCTTACGGATGTGTTTACAGGGCAACTTGTCTTGAGTCAGGAGCTGAAGCAACGTGCGCTTAAAAAATTGAAAATTTGGTAGTTAATCCTCAATTTTTAGGATTTGAATTGAGGTAGATGAAAGATTTTGTAAAAACCAATATCTACAATTTTTTATTTGTCCAATTCAAAAATCAGCAGGATAAATAATTGATTCTTTGAATCGGTACTTTCTATTATTTTTGCTTTATTTGAATTCACCAAACCTTAGGCAGGTGTTGTGTGGTTGTTTTTCTTCTTCGTAAGCACCCAATTCAACCCAATTTCCTGCCTAGAACAATACCTAAGAAAATGGCCCTTCAAGAAGAATTTGAAACTCAAGGCAATTGGTTGTTTTGTTACCGTAGTTATTTGCCGATCCTCATTATTTTGGTAGGTTGGGCGAGGTACCTACGTCGGATACTTCATCCAGAAGAATTTCCGCTTTATGTTGCTGATTACGAACAAATGTACTTTGCTATAGCAATAGGAGTCGGTCTTTTGGGTTTGTTGATTCGAGTATACACCGTGGGCTATTCCCCTCGCAATACCTCTGGACGCAATACCAAAGAAGGGCAGGTGGCAGATTCCTTGAATCAAACTGGAATCTATTCGATTGTTAGACATCCACTTTATTTGGGCAACTTTCTGATGTGGTTAGGTCCAGCCTTGGTAACAGTAGATCTTTGGTTTATCATTTCCTTCTGCTTGCTGTATTGGGTGTATTACGAGCGCATCATGTATGCCGAAGAGCAGTTTCTCCGTAAGAAATTTGGAGAAGTTTACCTGCAGTGGAGCTCTAAAGTACCAGCTTTTTTACCCAACTTCAGCAACTTTTCTGCTGCCACTATTTCATTCAGCTGGAAAAAAGTATTGATTAAAGAGAAGAATGGGCTCTCCGCCTTATTTTTAATTTTCTTTTTGTTCGATGTTTCCGTATTTTTGTTCAACCCTGACCATTATACCAGCCGAGTTTTGATTGGGTTAAGCATAGGATCTGGTATTATTTACGTTTTTAAGATTAAACATCTTTCCAAAACTTCACTTCTAGTAGAATTGGATCGCTAAGGATTTAATAATCCTTTAACAAATAATCTCAGTTTTTAAGTTACCTTTTTAGGTAGTTTTAGAGCTATTCAATCATGAAAATCCATCTCCTGTTTATTTCAGTTGTTCTGGCTTTTTTTACCCAAAGCTGTATAGAAGGGAATACCCAAGTAAGTGAAAAGAAGGAATCGGATAATCAAAAAATTGACTCCCTTTTTTTAGCAGGAACTCCTCTGGGCAAATTAGTCAATCCTCTACTCGAAGAGGTGAGTGGATTGGTGGTTTCTCACCGCTATCCCAATCGCCTTTATGTCCATACGGATAGTGGCGGTGAAGCTGCGGTAGTGGTGCTGGATACCTTGGGGAATGAACTAGGAAAATTAGATCTTTTAGGCTTAACTAACCGAGACTGGGAGGATATAGCGGTAGGACCTGGCCCTAATGGGAATTTTTACATCTATGTTGCTGAAATAGGGGACAACGATGCCAAGTACGATCAAATTTATCTTTACCGATTTCTGGAGCCTGAACAATTGCAAGCCATCCCTAGTACTGCTATAGAGCGGGTTCGCCTCCAGTTTCCAGGTGGGCCAAAGGATGCAGAATCCTTTTTTGTAGATCCGATTTCCGGGGAGATGTATTTGGTGTCTAAGCGTGAAACAAAAAATACGCTTTACCGGGTACCTGCTGATGGGTTTGAAAAAGGGAATGCCCTGTTAGAAAAATTGCATTCCTTCGATTTTACCAGTTCGGTAGGGGCTGATGTTTCACGAGATGGAAGCCAAATATTGATTAAAAACTACCTTCAGGTATTTTATTGGACCCGTCAAGCCAATCAGTCTCTTTCTGAGGCGCTGCAAGCCCCACCGTTGCGTCTGCCTTACGTACCGGAACCCCAAGGAGAGGCCATAGGATTTAATTACAAGGGGAATGCCTACTTTACCTTGAGTGAAAAACGAAATGGAATTATTCCTACCCTCTACCGGTATCCCAAAAAATAGAGCTTCTTCACTGCATCTAAAATGTAGAAATCCTTACCTTATTTTGATGGCTAACTATTAGATTCCCGTGTAGGTAAAGGGGCTGATTGCTTTCAGTTCTACTTTTAGTTCCGCCGAGATCGGTAATCCCTCGATAAATTCTGTAAGCGAAGCCTGCGTAATCTTGGCATGGGTACGGGTAAGGTCGCGGAGCGCCTCATACGGCTTAGGAAATCCTTCTCTTCTCAAAATAGTCTGAATAGCCTCAGCTACTACTGCCCAGTTATCCTCCAAATCGGCGTCAATCGCTGCACGGTTCAATTCCAATTTGCCTAGCCCTTTTTGAAGGGACTCGAGTGAAATCAACATATGGGCTAAGGGAACTCCTACCACACGTAATACGGTGCTATCGGTCAGGTCTCGCTGAAGTCTAGAGATGGGAAGCTTGGCAGCCAAGTGCTCGAGTAGGGCATTCGCAATACCTAAGTTGCCTTCTGCATTTTCAAAATCGATGGGATTGACCTTATGTGGCATGGCGGATGAACCCACCTCTCCTGCTTTGATTTTTTGCTTGAAATAGTTCATCGCTACGTACTGCCATACGTCCTTGGACAGGTCAAGCAGGATGGTATTGATGCGCTTCAACCCATCAAAACAAGCGGCTAGGTGATCGTAATGCTCGATTTGTGTGGTGGGATAGGAGCGGCTAAGGCCCAAAGTTTGCTCTACAAATTGCTTGGCAAATCGATTCCAATCGATCTGCGGATAGGCGATCTGGTGTGCATTTAGGTTACCCGTGGCACCACCAAATTTGGCGGCATAAGGTACCTGTTCAAGAAGTGCCAATTGATTCTGGAGGCGTACGACAAATACCTCAATTTCCTTTCCCAAACGGGTAGGAGAGGCTGGCTGTCCATGTGTTTTGGCCAGCATAGGAATGGCGGCCCACTCGGAGGAAAGTGCTGAAAGCTGCGAAATTACGTCCTGAAGTGCTGGAAGAATGACCTCTTGAAGTCCTTCTTTGAGCATCAGGGGGGTTGCGGTATTGTTGATGTCCTGAGAGGTGAGTCCGAAGTGGATGAATTCTTTGTATTCCTCTAAACCTAAAGAATCAAACTTTTCCTTCAAAAAGTATTCGACTGCCTTTACGTCGTGGTTGGTAGTGCGTTCCGCGTTTTTGATCCATTCGGCATCTTCTAATGAAAAATCACTCACCCATCCTTTCAACTTTGGGTAAAGGTTTTTGTCAAAAGCGGCGAGCTGGGGCAAGGGAAGTTCGCCCAAGGCAATAAAATAGGCTACCTCGACCTGAACCCGGTACTTGATCAGGGCAAATTCTGAGAAATAGGCGCGAAGTGGGGCAGTCTTGCCTGCATAACGTCCATCTATTGAGGAGATAGCGGTGAGGGCCTTTAGTTCCATAAAGTAAAATTTGCAGAGTGGAAAATCGGTACTAATTACTTAGCAAAGGTACGCCTTTGCCTGCAAAATCTCGAACACGAATGTGGATTTCTCTGGTTTTGGTAAACTTCCCTGATTCATTTGGGGTTATCCTTAAATAATTAACCTCTTAAGGTTCGATTTTTGAGCCAAGAAATTATTTTTGTATTTACCCAACTTTAGATACCCATGTTAAATTTCTTTAAGAAAAAGACAGAAACTAACAGCAGCTATCATCCTCTCAAAGTCAGAGAGGTAGTTAAGGAAACTTCCGATACCGTTACGATTTACTTTGAGCAGCCCGAACCCTATTTGGAGTATTTGCCGGGACAATTTTTAACCGTGGTTTTGGAGCAAGATGGAAAAGAACAACGTAGGTCGTATTCTTTATGCACTTCTCCCTTTGTGGATCCTTTCCCAGGAATTTCTGTTAAGCGGGTTCCTAATGGACTATTTTCCAATTATTTGAACGATAAGGTATTTCCTGGCAAGACCCTCAACGTCCTCAAGCCAATGGGTAATTTCACTACTCCTTTTCATTCCAAAAATCGGCGTCATTTCTTTCTTATTGCTGGGGGTAGCGGCATCACTCCGATTATGGGGTTACTGAAGTCGGTTTTAGTCAATGAACCGGAATCGCGTATTACCTTGATCTACTGCAGCCGTAAGGAGGAGGAAATCATTTTTGGAGCACAGTTGCAACTTTTAGAAAAAGCGAATACAGATCGCTTAACGGTAATCCATAACTTAAGCAAACCTGCTGAATCCTGGACAGGTCTGCAAGGAAGGCTTTCTTATTCTGTTTTGAAGGAGCTTTTTACACAAGCCGAGTACGAGCCGCGCTATCAAGAAGAGTATTTCATTTGCGGGCCAGAAGGGCTTATGCAAACTACCCAGAAAGTATTGGAGGAGTTGTCTGTTTCTAGCGATCGTATTCATAGCGAGAGCTTTTTTTCTTCAGCTGCCGAGTTAGCCAAGGAAGAGGCCAAAGCTGGAATCAAGGCTGGACTTCTTTCACGAGATGTCAGTATCTTGCTAGAAGGAGAGGAGCATCTCGTGACGGTAGATCCAGGAAAATCGATTTTGGAATCAGGTTTGGCAGCAGGGCTCAATATGCCTTACAGCTGTCAAAGTGGTCTATGCACCGCTTGCCGAGGCCGCTTGATATCCGGTCAGGTCAAAATGGACGAGGATGCAGGTTTGAGTGAACAGGAAGTGGCAGATGGCTATGTATTGTGCTGCGTTTCTCGGCCCCAGTCTGAGGATATTCAAATTCGTATCGAATAATGAAAAAAGATGCCTTGCGCGCCATTTATCATCGTACCGAGCGGTTTACGGTAGTGATTTTACTTTTTGCGCTACCTGCATTTGGCATTGTATACCTGTACCAGCAGTCGGGGAGTTTGTCCCAAACCCTTCCTTCTTGGGCACAATATCTTCTCCTTGGTGGAGGTGTCCTTCTTTTGGGAGTTCAGTACTTGCTATTTCATCAAAAAATCAAGCAATCCTTTCAGCAGGTCTCACTCTTGGATAAGGTGGGCTTGTATTCCTCCGCCACTCGGCAGCGTTTTATGTTCCTTTTTTTAGTTTCGGTGCTAAGTACGGTAGGTCTTTTTTTGACGGGATCCCCAGGTTTTGTACTGCTCTTTACGCTCACTCTGGTGTTTTTTTCTTTGGGTAAGCCCTCTCCCGATCGGATGGTACGCTTGATGAAGCTAAAAAAAGAAGACCGGGAACTTCTTACTGAAATTTCCCGCCCTGCTTAGTTGGTTTAGTTTTGCTTTACCACCTTTTAATTTCCGATGGTGATATTGCCCGAGGTGATTTTGCCTTTGATCCAGGTGGAAGCATTGTTATTTAATTCCAAGGTTTTTGTGCCCGAAGAACTTCCCACGCGAATGGTTCCAGAAGCAGCTTTCAATGAATAATTGAAGGACCTGAGATCTGAAGTTGTTTGAACTGTAAAGTTTCCCGATATGCCATTCAACGAAGTTTTCGGTCCAAGAACTGCATTGAGGGTAATCATATTTCCGGAAGTGAAAATCATTTTGCCAATTTGATTTACATTTCCTAGTCTAGCATTCCTGGAAGTAAGTTGAATGCGTAGGATTCCCCCTACGTTTTTTACCTCAATAACTCTATTATTATATGTGGTAATTTAAATAATTGATAATCAAGGCAATAGAATTTTATGCGAATTGGAATATACACCAGAAAAAATAATGAAATTCTTCCATCAATAAAGTGGTTAGACGATAATGGATTTGACGCCTTTGAAATCTATCCTGAAAATGTTCTAGATGAATACGAAGACAAGAATCATACAACAGTTTGGACTGCGTGGTTTCATAAGCAGCATAAAAACCCGTATAAAAGGCGCCGTTGGTCCAGGTGTTTTCCGGTTTACCATTGGGATGGACGAACTGCCAAGATGCTACCTTTACCATGGTAGACTTGATATACTGTTTTTTAAACAGCTTACCCTGTTGTGCTTGTGATGAAGACACTAGAAAAACCATCGTAAGCAAAATCAGGGTCCGAAAACGGATGCGTAAAAAGGATGTTGTATGCATTGTTTTAAATTTACTTGAATTTAGAAAGAAGTTCAGGATTAACCTGATGCATATACTGCAACAGTTGTGCTTCAAGATCCCTGGCGATATCGGCTTTCTGTGTAAAAAGATTGTTGCTTTCACCGGGGTCAGCCACCAAATCATAGAGCTCAGTCTTTCCTGTTTTCCAAAACTTAATGAGTTTATCATTTCCCTTGATGATGACTGAATGCGGATACGTGTTGTGAAAACGGTGAAAGTAAAAACAATCTGCTGCACGTTTTACTTCAACCCCTTTGCGGTTAAAGAGCAAGGGTGCAAAGTTTCCTCCATCCAATGCAGCAGCAGGAACATCCTTTCCCCCAGCCAACGCATAGAAAGTGGGCAGCAGATCCCATCCAATCACCGGTACCGCTGTTTGACCTGGTTCAATGCCGGGGCCCGCAACCATAAACGGTACGCGTATGCCTCCCTCATACAAGGTCCACTTTCCGCCCCGCAGGGGATGGTTTCTCATTACAGCAGAAAATGCAGCAGGAGGATCCAACCTATTGCTCACCGGAGGAACAAATTCAACAGCACCATTGTCTACCGTCAGAAAAATATAGGTGTGCTCTGCAAGTCCAAGTATTTCAACTTCTTTCATCAACTTACCAATGGCTTGATCAAGGTCATACAGCATGGCTGCCCATGCAGCGTTGCTGTGTTTTTTACCAAGAGGTTTTGTGGCAAACTTTTCATAACTGGTTTGTCTTGTTTCCATGTTGGCATGGGTTGCAAAATGAGAAACCTGCAGGTAAAACGGTTCTCCCGACTTTGCCCGATCACGCATGAAACGGATCGATCGATCTGTTAGGCTGTCGATTTGTTTGGGGTTTTCCCGAACAAAATGTTGCCCCCATTTTTCATCTGAACCAGCTACACCATTACTTCCTTCGTTACCCATCTTGTTTCCATTGTCGCCATCACTGTAATCATACCCCACTTGTTCGGGTGTAATCTTTGCCCTTAGGTCCCACTTGCCAAAATGCGCTGTACGATATGCTTTGTTGGCTTTTTTCAATACCTGCGGGATGGACTGATAGATACCCTGCAGTGTTCCATACTGTTGAACAAAGCGATCTTCTCCTTGCCGTATCGAACTCTGGCCATACAATAAACTTCTTCTGGTTGGACTGCAGATGGGATCAGGAGAATATCCTCTGGTAAAACGAAGGCCCTGCCGAGACAACTTATCCATGTAGGGAGTCTCATAAAAATCGCTGCGCGAAAGCTCTTGGTCGTCATCCATCTTAGAAGAAAGAGAGCTCCATCCCAAATCATCCAACAGTATTAGAATGATGTTGGGAGACGCCGTAAACCGGGGATTGTAGCTTCCTTTCTCGCTGAATCCTTCAAAGGCTTTCATCGCACCAAACCTCGGATAACCCTCAAATACATCCCCCTTGCCTGTTGAACGGGGATCACCTTGATGCAACAATTGCGTTTCCAGTTGTTCTTTCAAGGATGCTTGTACACCAGCCATTTTCTGTTGGCCAGACAGGTCCTGCAAACAAAAGGGATCTGCAGCAATATCAAACAACTGTTCCGCTTTTCGCTTACCAAAGGCCAAATCAAAAAGCTGCGGAAACGTATTTTTATCGTTGAGCATATGCACCTTGGTGGGTGAACTGTCAATATCCTCGTAGCCCTCCACCACCGGCTTTAATTCGGCACGGGGCTGAATGGGTTTTGTTTGTGGAGGTGGATCGCCCGCAGGCCAACGGTCTGCAGCATAATTTTTGATGTACAAATACTGCTTGGTCCTGATGGCCCTGGCCGGATACCCGAGGTTGTCTGGACGGGCATGCGTGTGCCGCTCACGGCCTGTCAATACAAATGACCTTGAAGCATCAAGGGTGCCGGATGCGGGTGATGAAAGCAAAGGAACCAGTGACCTGCCTGCGATTGCTGGTAGCGGAGGCACACCGGCCATCTCCAAGAGGGTTGGAGCAATATCAATCAAGCTCACCAAGTCATCCACCTTGCGTGTTATACCCTTTTTAGAAGCTCCCTGTACAGCAGGCCCGCAAATCGCCAAAGGCACATGTGTCCCAAATTCCTGAAGATTTGCTTTTGCATAGGGAAAAGCCATTCCATTGTCTGCGGTCACCACAACGATGGTATTTTCCAGTTCACCCCTTTCTTTTAGTACAGACAACATACCAGACAACTGTTGATCAAACCATCCGATCTCCAATGCATAATCCAACATGTCGCCTCTTACAACACCATCGTCTGGAAGAAAACGAGGTACCGATGCATCGGCCAAGGCAAGCCCTGACTTTTCACCCGATCCCTGTTCAAAAACACGGTGCGGCTCCTTTGATCCATACCAAAAGAAAAAAGGTTGATCGGCGGGCTTATCGCTGATGAAATCCCTGAAATTGGCAACATAGTCTATAGGAGAAATGCCTTTGGTGGGAAGCCGATCCAACGTGCGTTTGTTGTACTCGGGTCCTACAGGATTTTGTGCCCATCCTGCATCTTTGAAATTACCCGGATCCCATGCCTTTCCTGTATAGCCAAGAAAGTAACCGGCATGTGCCAGTGCCGTCGTGAAGACGGGAAACTTTTTCGGAAAATAACTGGAATGCGTCCCTGCTTCTTCCAGTTGCCAAATATGTTTACCGGTGAGGATGGCAGCACGAGAAGGACTGCACTGGGGTGCAGCAACAAACGCATTGTTAAACAGCACCCCAGCTGCTGCAATACTGTCAAAGGCAGGCGTTTTAAAAAGTGTAGTTCCATAGGCCCCGGCATGCGGATAAGACTGATCGTCTGCAATGGCAAAAAGAATGTTGGGCAACCGTTGCTTGGAGACATGGACAACGGCATCGTTATCACCAAAGGAAAAAAATCCAAAAGCAATCAGGCAAATCAGAATTTTTTTTATGCAGTGCATCTATCGTACATTTTATCTGTTTACGCGCTTCACTACCTTACCCGGGGCAAGGGGTCATCTCCTACTTCAGTGTAGTGATTTTTTCCTTTTACCAGTTCAAACAACACTGAACTCCCGGCAATTTTTGGTGGATATGTTTTTTTGCCAAAGGTTCGTGTATTCCCGTAAGCAGAAAATACAGTGCTTCCTGAGGTGGATTTGATGTCCAGTGCAGGCAAATCAGCTGCAGAAAGATTGGCGCTGATTTCCCACCCATCAACCCCAATGGTCAGCTTTCCGTCAGCTGTGCTGTGCTCACTGTATTGAATCGTTCTGTCTTGTGTTGCAACACAGATCACGAACTTTTGAACTGTCCCATACAAAAGGTCTTTGAATCTCAGGAATTGCAATTTCACCAGAATTAACCCAAGTTAAAATGGTTTCAATTAGATGTTGGTTAACTGAATACTTTTGCGACACTGCCAGAATCCTATAAATTCTTTGGTTTAGGGTTAATTTGTTGCCGATTTTGAAGTATCCTTCAGTCATTTTTCTGAACAATAATTGACTTTTCGATTTGATCTGGCTTACTAGATTATCTATTTTTTATTTTTATTAAAATTATTAATTTAAATTTTGAG
>JAQCJI010000053.1 GCA_027593175.1 Bacteroidota bacterium
AGCCTCACCCTACCTAGAGAATAATTTAGGCGGCTATGCGGACTCCTTATCCAAATTTTATGGGGGTGAAATGGTCTGTGCTGGACTCTTGTATGCGCCCACTTTGGGAGCGTTTTTTCCAGGAAATCCAATGAAGGCCTACCAGGAGGCATACAAACTTTCAATTTTTGATCTTGGCTATGCCCGCGATTTGACAGCCCTTGGAGCAGCCATGACCGCTGCCGGGATGGCCCAAAAAGCAAGTCAAGACAGTATTTTGGCCACACTCCGCTTGGATCCAGAAGGTTATTTTCAAAGTCGCTTGGTCGGACGTACCTCCCATAAATTACTGAAGGATGCCTTGAACATTGTCCGTGAAGCAAAAAAACTGGATTCTCTCCCAAATAGATTGAGTTTGGGCAATGCAGCATTGACTTATGCGTACAGCGAATTGGATCGCCGTCAACAGGATATGCCTTTCCATGCAGGGGAAATCTACCTGCAGGCACTCACAGCCATGCTATTTACAGACTTTGACTTGATGGGAACGCTTACCTTTCTGACCAACTACGGTCGAGACAACGACACTACTGCTTCCTTGGCAGGTGGAATTCTCGGAGCTTGGTATGGCTACACTAAATTACCTGTCTCTGAGCGAGAAAAAGTAGTTCGTGTGACCCGTGATGAACTGGGAATTG
This sequence comes from Bacteroidota bacterium, assembly GCA_027593175.1. Taxonomy (GTDB): domain Bacteria; phylum Bacteroidota; class Bacteroidia; order Cytophagales; family Cyclobacteriaceae; genus Algoriphagus. The sequence goes on from JAQCJI010000053.1 coordinate 678, forward strand.
ATCTTGAAAAACAGGCAGAAAGATTGACCCTCCACCTGTTGAAATCACAGAAAAAGTAGAATTTGCTCTCAGGCTTTAAAAAGCATAGCCTAAACCTACGCCCGCAAATAAAGGCCAAAAGCCATTGTTGTTGAATATAGGAGTCAAGTTTACTCTCCAGGTGAAGCCCCCATTTTCAGGGATTTTTCGATAGCCAATATTCATGGTTCCCATAAGGCTTGGAGATCCATCCACTGGAAGGATAAAATTAACATCTGACTCCTGTGTCACCGGAGGACCTACACAATTTCCATTCGCATCGAAAGATTGGCAGTAGGAATAGGGCTCGTTATTTACTCCAAAAAACGTCATGCCCAAACCTAACTCAAAATATCGCTCATCTTTACCAAACAATTTATTGACCAAAACAGGCAAAGAAAAAAAGGAATCTTCTCCAGTTTTATAGCCTCCAGCTCCTACACGCATTCCCCAAGAATCGATTCGGATCTTGTCAAATCGGAAATCATAATTGAAGCTATAGGCAAGTCCCGACCCTCCCAACTCTACAAAAACAGACCGGTAGGGAACAGGTTGATCTTGAGCAAATGAAGCAAGAGAACCAAAAAGGAAAATAACTACGAGTGCTAGCTTTTTCATTAATATCGAGATTAAAGGTTTCCAAAATTTAATACTTAGAATTTAGGAATGGTTGTTTATCTCAAATATTAATCTAAATCCAGGATGAATAGGTATAGATCCAAATAAAAAGCAGAATATTTGTGAACTTGTCAGCACATTTAGTTGGCTATTTTCTCCTTTTATGAAACTATTGAAAAAAATATTTCTAGGTCTATTTGCTACCGCCATGATCTTGGTGATCATATACATGCTTGGCCCCAAGGTAAAAACAGAGGAATTAACGATTACCTACCCTGAAATTCCCATGGATGCTCTGGGACTTGAGCAGTACCTGCAAAATCGAGAAGATACTGTAAAGGGCTTAAAACCTAGAAATGAAGCATACATTCTCTGGGCAGATTCTATTACCAAGAAAAAGACACCCTATTCCGTCGTCTACATTCATGGCTTTGGTGCGAGTCCCATGGGAAGCGACCCAGTCCATCGCTTCTTGGCGGCTCATTTTGGTGCCAACTTATTTGTAACCCGCCTACCAGAACATGGAATTAGCAGAAAAAACGGGATGGAATACTTGAATGCACAAGCCTTGGCAGATGCCGCAGGAGAAGCCTACCAGATAGGGAAGAGTTTAGGCGATAGGGTAATCGTAGTGGGTTCTTCAATGGGTGGCGCCTTGGGACTTTTGCTGGCAAGTCAACAGCCAGATCTTCATACCCTAGTCTTGTATTCGCCTGCCATCCGTACCGAAGGTATATTTTTGGAAGGCTTATTTAAGCCATGGACCTTTTGGATCATGAAGAAAACACTTCTGGAAGATGGGGTCGCCTTCCTGAAACGTGAAGGAGAAAAGAAAGACTACTGGTCAGAAGAATACCATGCCAATGGCTATGAAAGCTTGGCGGTCTTGCTCCACAGTGAGATGAACCAAGAAACTTTTACCCAAGTGAAGCAACCTGTATTTTTAGGGTATTATTACAAAAATGAGAAAGAGAAAGACATGGTCGTATCGGTATCTAAAATGCAAGAAATGTTTAACCAACTCGGTACTGTTCCCACTTTGAAAAAAGAGATGGCATTCCCAAAAACAGGAGATCATATAATTGCCTCTTCCATCACCTCTCAAGATTGGCAAAGCGTGCTCTTCCAGACCATAGACTTTCTGGAGAAAGTAGCCCTAGTTCCTCCAAATCCAGCCTACCAGCAGCAGGTGGAGCAGATGACCAAGGCCACCCAATTGTTAGATAGCATCCCTTTTGAAAAGAAAAACTGATTCCGATAAACACAAAAAAAATGGGAGGTTGAAGCCTCCCATTTTTATTTAGATAAATCGGTTGATCAGATTTTCGAAGTATTCCTGCTTCCCGCTGATTTGGGAAGGCTCCCCTACTTCTAAAGCATAGGACCGAAGATCCTCTAGCGTTAATTTACCTTCTTCAAAGGCCTTGCCTTTTCCAACATCAAAACTGGCGTAGCGATTTTTTCTTCGAGCCAAATAGTCCGACTTTTCAAGGACCTCAGCAGCGATGATCAAGCCGCGTGCAAAGGCATCCATACTTCCGATGTGTGCCAAAAACAAATCTTCAGGATCAGTAGAATTACGTCTGACCTTCGCATCAAAGTTGACCCCACCCCCTTTTAGACCTCCTGCAGCGAGGATGACTAACATGGATTCGGCTAATTCTTGCAGGTTGAGTGCAAATTGATCGGTATCCCAACCGTTTTGGTAATCTCCACGGTTGGCATCGATGGATCCTAGCATTCCTGCATCGGCAGCCACTTGAAGTTCGTGCTGGAAGGTGTGCCCAGCTAGGGTGGCATGATTGACTTCAATATTGAGTTTAAAATCCTTTTCCAGCCCAAAATGGCGCAAAAATCCAATCACCGTTTCAGAGTCGTAATCGTACTGGTGCTTGGTAGGCTCCATCGGCTTCGGCTCAATGAAGAAGGTACCTTTGAATCCATTTCTGCGTGCATAATCTCTGGCCATGGTCAAGAAACGAGCAAGGTGCTCTTTTTCCCGCTTCATATCTGTATTCAGTAAGGACATATAGCCCTCGCGACCACCCCAAAACACATAGTTTTCACCTGCCAACTTAATGGTGGCATCGAGTGCGTTTTTGACTTGCGTACCAGCAAATGCCAACACATCAAAATTTGGATTGGTGGAGGCACCATTCATGTATCTAGGATTGCTAAACACATTGGCTGTTCCCCAAAGCAATTTTATACCACTAACCTTTTGGTGCGCAGCTGCATGATCTGTAATGATCTGCATGCGCTTCTCGTACTCGAGCAAGGTGGGCGCTTCATCGATTAAATCTACATCGTGAAAGCAGTAGTACTCTGCTCCGATTTTGGTCATGAATTCAAAGGCCGCATCCATCTTGTTTTTTGCTCGCTGAATGGGGTCAGCACTTAGATCCCAGGGATGCTTGATGGTACCGGGACCAAAAGGGTCTCCCCCGGTGCCGCAGAAGGAATGCCAGTAAGCAATAGCGAATTTGAAATGCTCCTTCATAGATTTTCCTGCAATGATCCTGTTAGGATCATAGTAGCGAAAAGCCATTGGATTGTCGCTTTCCTTTCCTTCAAATTGGATTTTCCCGATCTGGGGAAAAAATGAATTAGCCATAGTAGTATAGGTTATTTTGAGTGTGGGTGAATGAATAGGTTTTGAATTAAGTTTTAAGCGGTTGACGCAGCTGCTCCAAACGCGAAAGCCAATACTGATAGGTTTCTTCGTAACGATCTGCCCCAGTTGGATCAGGAGCCAATGTTTGGAGGAGCATAAGTCCATGAAAAGCTTCCTCTTCCGTGCCGAAAATTCCAACTCCAATTCCAGCTCCACGAGCAGCCCCTTGGGCACCGTCCGTATCGTAAAGTTCCAGGTTCACTTGATTCATTTGCACGAAAGTCTCTCGAAATAGAGGACTCAAAAACATGTTGGCATGTCCTGCTTTGACGGTTTTGAGATCCATCCCCATGTCCTTCATGATGCGAAATCCAAAGGTCAAAGCCGACACAATTCCTTCTTGTGCTGCCCGCAGGATATGCTTTTGATCATGCTTCAGCAAGTCCAAGCCGAGCAAATGTGCTCCCATTGGCACATTTTGAAGGATTCTTTCCACCCCATTTCCAAAAGGGAGAAAAGCCAATTTATCTGAACCAATTGGCGCTCCTGCTGCGAGGGCGTTCATTTCCTCGTAACTCAAGGAACTTCCACCCAACATTCTTTTAAGCCAAGAATTTAGGATGCCTGTACCGTTGATGCAAAGTAGTACTCCATAGGAAGGGGTCCTTTGGGAATGGTTAACATGCACAAAGGTGTTCACGCGGGATTTCGGATCGTATACAGGAGTATTGGCTACTCCGTACACTGTACCCGAAGTTCCGGCGGTAGTAGCCAATTCACCTGGCTTAAGTACCTGCAGGGAAAAAGCATTGTTGGGCTGGTCTCCAGCTCGATAAGCAATAGGTATGCCCGATTCTATGCCTATTTCAGCCGCTGCAGTCGTAGAAACTTTCCCTTGAAAAGAGAAAGAGGGAACGGCCTCAGGAATCCATTCTTTTGGAATTTCCATTGCTGCGAGCAAAGGATCACTGAGTCCGTTCTGTTTGAAATCCCAGAAGATGCCTTCAGAAAGGCCAGTTTCTGAGGTAAGAATCTCTCCACTAAGCTTCATGGCAATAAAGTCTCCAGGAAGCATAATTTTATGGATTTGGGAGGCAACCTCAGGTTGGTTCTCAATGACCCAACGCAGTTTAGAAGCTGTAAAATTACCTGGCGAATTGAGCAGATGCGGCAAGCAATAAGCTTCTCCCAAACTTTGAAAAGCCTTTTCGCCTTGGTGTACTGCGCGGCTATCGCACCAGATAATGGATGGTCGTAATACCTGATGCGCTTTATCTACACATACTAGGCCATGCATTTGATAGGCAATACCAATACCTTTCAATTCCCCCTTTTGTATCTCTGCTTGCTGCTGAACAAAAGAGATTCCTTGCTTGACATAACGCCACCAGAGTTCGGGATCCTGTTCAGCCCATCCCGTCTGAGGAGATTCAATGGGCATTTCAACTTCTGGAAAAGCTTTGGAGGCAAGTACCTTACCTGAAGTAGCATCTAAAATACAAGCTTTGACCGAGGAACTTCCAAGATCAATGCCTAAGAGTAGCTGTCGCATATTACCAGAAAATTGTATAAAGTGCCGCGATAATACCTACGATAAGGATTGCTCCAATCTTGAATCCTGTACTGGTTTTGAACAAGTCATTGGTGATTTCGATGCTCTTTGGATGGTCTTTTCCTTTTCCTTCAACTAGAGAGATGGCAATCATCAATACTGCAAGGACAACAAACACCCAACCCATACGGTCGATAAAGGGCAAAGCCGGGAACACCACCTTTAGCACCACAGAAAGTGGAATACTTAGAGAGGCGCCTACTAGAGCGGCATTTGAGGTAGTCTTTTTCCAGAATACGCCAAAGAAGAAGATCGCAAATACCCCTGGGCTAATAAAACCGGTGTACTCCTGTATAAACTGGAAAGCCTGATCCAATTGACCTAGTGCCGGAGCCACGAGCGCAGCAATGATAAAGGCAACCACAGCAGTGATACGGCCTACCCTCACTTTGCTTGCTTCCGAGGAGTTTTTACCAAAGTATTTGGCATAAATATCCATCGTGAAAATGGTGGAGGTACTGTTGGCCATGGAGGCCAAAGAAGAAACAATCGCGGCGGTCAATGCTGCAAAGGCTAGTCCTTTCAATCCTGTAGGTAAAATCTGAAGCAAGGAAGGATAAGCACGATCCGATTTGATCAATCCCGTAACTGGATCTTTCATGGATTCGATAAATCCTAGGTCAGTTCCCTTATTTACAATGACTAAAGCTGCAATTCCTGGAATAACCACAATAAGAGGCAACAATAATTTTAAAAATCCAGCGAAAATCATCCCTTTCTGTGCCTCATCCAAGTTCTTGGCCGCTAGTGCACGTTGGGTGATGTATTGGTTGAATCCCCAGTAACTCAAGTTGGTGATCCACATACCGCCAATCAAAACTGATAAACCGGGTAAGTCCAAGTAGGCATCGCGTGTTCCTCCTTTTCCATCAGCTACAATCATTTCACCCTTGGATAGAATCATCGAAAAATGTCCTGGAACTTCATTTCTAAGGATAGAAAGGCCTTCCCATGCATCACCATTGCCTACCATTCCCAAAGCGATATAGGTTGTGGCTAGTCCACCACTAATCAAAAACACCACTTGTATCACATCCGTCCAAGCCACGGCCTTTAAGCCCCCATAAATGGAATAGAGCATGGCAAATAGCGCTAGGCCAATGATGCTGTAGATCATTGGGATTCCGAGAATGGTATTCAAACTCAATGCTCCCAAATACAAGACCGAGGTCAGGTTAACAAATACATACAAGAGCAACCAGAACACCGCCATAGTCGTACGAACTCGCGCATCGTAGCGGTCAAAAAGAAAACCTGGCATGGTGTAGATGCCTTTTTTCAAATAAACAGGCAAAAAGAAAATCGCCACGACCAAAAGCGTAGCCGCAGCCATCCATTCGTAGGTAGCAATCGCCAGCCCAAGTGCATAACCAGAACCAGACATGCCAATAAACTGCTCCGCAGAGATGTTGGAAGCGATGAGAGAAGCCCCAACCGCCCACCAAGGAAGGGCCTTGCTGGCAAGAAAATAGTCATTGGAATCTTTTAGGTGGCCTTTCTTTTCACGGGAAACGAAGAATCCCATGCCCATAATCAGAAAAGTGTAACCGAGAAAAATGATTAAATCAATAGTTTGTAAGGACATAGGATAAAAGGAAAGTAGGTTTTTAGGAATGAATTAAATTTATACTATCGGTTCAATCAAAATAGCGTGGTCAAATATAATCGATTGAAGCAAACGTGCGCACATGGTTGAAAGGCAAATACTAGAAATTTAAAAAAATCTTGTTGAGGAATGGGAAGTGGAAATCAAATTGCAAATTTTAATATTCCTTTTGAAGGAAGGAATACAAAATAAAAAGGTTGAATTTTTAAGCTAAAAATCCAACCTTTTCCAATATTGTCACCGTTTCGTTCTCTTATTTATCCGATTTCGGTCATAATGATAAATTGCTTTTCGTACTAAGAGTTCAATTTTGTTGGCTTACTTCTGTTTTTATCGACTAATTGAGTTTGAATACGAAAAAAACAGTAATTTCGTTCCAGTTTTTGATCTAGCATCATTTTTGGAATTAATCCGCTTATGGCAAATAAGAGCAGTGTGTTTGATATGATCGGCCCAATCATGATTGGCCCATCCTCTTCACACACGGCTGGTGTGGTCCGGATAGCACGAGCGGCCATCCGAGTGCTTGGAGGAATTCCGGATGAGGCTGTCATCACCTTTTTCAATTCCTTCGCTAGAACCTACGAAGGTCATGGAAGTGATAGAGCTATTTTGGGAGGATTGATGGATTTCAAAACAGACGATGCTCGCATTAAGGATGCCCTTGAATTAGCCAAGGATAAACCAGTACACTATACCTTTAAATCCATTGGCAATTCTTCCATTCACCATCCAAATACAATCAAGCTTTTGCTCAAAAAAGAAGATCGACAGGTGGAGATTTTTGGGGAAAGCGTGGGAGGTGGAGTGATTAATATTTCAGAAATAGATGGTTTCGTAGCCAACTTTTCTGCTCAAAACCATACCTTAATTATCAAAGCAGACGATGCTTCGGGAGCAATTGCCTTTATATCAAGTGTGATTGCGCAAGAAAAAGTAAACATTGCAACCATGTCCGTGTCTAGAAAAGGGAAACATGATCTGGCATGTCATGTGATTGAAATGGATTCTGGAATTAAAGAAATTACGCGTCAGTACCTACTTTCCTTACCCTGGATAAAAGAGTTAATCTATATTCCAGACATTGACCTCTAACTAATTTATAAACCAACAGCTACCACACATGAAAAAACTTTTTATCCTGTTTGTCTTTGGCATGCTCTCCTGGCAACAGGGACTAGCTCAGACAGAGATTCCCTCTGGACCTTTGGATCTAACCACTTGCGTGTCTATTGCGATAGAAAATAACTTAACCTTGAAGAGGTCAGAGCTCAACCAACTCATCACTGAAACTAACCTTTTGGAAAGCCAAGGAAGAAGACTCCCAAGTTTAACTACTGGAGCAAGTTCAGGTTTCCGCTGGGGTAGATCAATCAACCCGGTAACCAACTTATTTGAAACGAGAAGAATTGGTAACGTCAATCTTTTTGGAAATACAGGGGCCCCTATTTTCCAAGGCATGCGAATCAACAACAGCATTGGCCAGGCAAAGAGTGACTTAAAATCGGGTCAATACACCTTGGAAGCTACGCGAAACGACATCTCGTTGAATGTAATCAACCTGTTCATTGATGTAGTTTTCAACCGGGAGCAAGTGAAAATTTCCGAGAACCAACTCAATTCCACCAAAGAACAGTTGGGCCGAACCCAACAGCTAGTAGATGCAGGTTCCCTCCCCTTTTCAGATTTGTTGGACCTACAGTCTCAAAATGCAACCAATCAATTGAATGTAATCAATGCTAAAAATGGACTTCGCCTTGCGAAACTCGCTTTGGCCCAGGCGCTACAAATTCCTTTTACCGAGGACTTTGATGTGATCGAACCGGTGTATGAGGTTTCTAAGGAGGCTCTAGCTGCAGGTACCCCTACCGAAATTTTCGAAGTTTCTGTAGCGCTAATGCCTCAGATCAAAGCTGCAGAAGCCAATGTAAAAAGTGCTGAATATGGAGTGAAAATTGCGAAAGGAGGATTCTTACCTACTCTAGATGCAGGAGTTTCTACCTTCTCTAACTACGTAGACCAGGCATTTATTCGAGGATCAACTGAAATAATTCCTTTCAAAACCCAGGTAAACAATAACTTTTCCCAGTCTGGAACGCTAAATTTCAGCATTCCCTTATTCACTCGATTCAGCAACAAATCCAACCTTCAGCGTGCACGAGTACAGCAACAGTTGGCGGAAGTATCTGTGACCGAAGCCAAAAATAAGTTGAGACAGGATATTGAAACCGCTTACAATTCGGCTCTATCCTCGGAGCTATCCTACCAAGCTTCCTTGGTTCGAGTAAAGAGTTTAGAAGAAACCTTTCGAATTGCGCAGCAACGCTTTAATTTAGGAGCCATCAATTCGGTGGATTTTCAAGTGGCTCAAAACAACTTGTTTAATGCACAGGCGGACCTATTGAATGCGAAATACAGCTACATTTTCAGAATTAAAGTCCTTGATTTTTATCTAGGTAACCCCATTAATCTAAACTAAACCATGGCTACTAAAAAGTCCAACAAATTGCTTTATTACCTACTCGGTGCAGTGGGTGTCATTATTATTTTTGCTATAATCGGTCGCCAAGCAGGATGGATTGGCGGTGCCAAAGAAACTGAAGTAGAATTTGCTACAGCTAAAAAAATAGCAATCGTCGAAAAAGTAAGCAGCTCCGGAGAAATTCAACCTGAAGTGGAAGTAAAGCTTTCTCCAGATGTGGCGGGTGAAATCATTGAATTGAATGTACAGGAAGGAGATTCAGTAGAAATGGGAAGACTGCTTGTCAAGATTCGTCCTGACAACTTTATTTCGGCTTTGGATCGAACTCGTGCCAACCTAAACCAGCAAATGGCTAATTTGGCTCAGACGCGTGCCAGCTTACAGCGTGCTGAAGCACAGTTTAACCGCTCTGATTTGGAATACAAGCGTCAGCGCACGCTGCACCAGCAAAAAGTCATCTCTGATGCCGATTTCGAGCAAGCCCAAGCCAACTATATCTCTTCACAAAAAGACCTAGAGGCAGCTAAACAAAGTGTGATAGCATCTGAATTCATTATTAAAAGTTCGCAGGCATCCGTGAACGAAGCCTCTGAAAATCTTCGCTTAACCAATGTAAATTCACCTGTTTCTGGTATTGTATCGAGCTTGAAGGTAGAACAAGGAGAGCGCGTGGTAGGCACCCAGCAAATGGCGGGTACAGAGATGATGACTATTGCGGATCTTTCCAAGATGGAAGTTCGTGTCGACGTGAACGAAAATGACATTGTTCGTCTTTCCAAAGGAGATACTACGATCATTGATGTAGATGCCTACTCTTCCACAGGTAAGAAATTTAAAGGAATAGTAACTAGTATCGCCAATACAGCGAATACCAAAGCCTCTCCAGATGCGGTAACTGAGTTTAAAGTCAAAATCCGGATCTTAAACGATTCATACAAAGATTTGGTAAATCCCGGAAATAAGTATCCCTTCCGTCCAGGCATGACTGCATCGGTAGAAATTTTGACCAATTCAAAAAATAATGCACTTGCAATACCACTTTCTGCGGTAACCACTCGTGAAGACAAAAAGAATAGTTTGGCTGGTGCTACAGTGAAAGCCAAAGAAATCGTGTTTGTCAGTGAGAATGGTGTAGCCAAAATCCGGGAGGTAAAGACAGGGATATCGGACTACGAAAACATTGAAATTTTATCAGGTTTGAAAGAGGGTGACGAAGTGATCTCAGGTCCTTACTTTGTCGTGAGCAAGCAGCTGAAAGAAGGAGATAAAGTGAAAAAGATGAGTGCTGTAAAGCCTGAAGAAGAGCAGGAAGAGGAGGAAGAATAATCGTTTCAATAGACCTCCTAAAAATCCTTCTAAAATAAAATTTAGAAGGATTTTTTAGTTAAAAGGTAAATCGAATCCCCATAAATCCTCTAATGCCTTGATTCGGAGCAAATTGTCCGCTGGGGTCAAATGACAAGGCATTGGAATTTTCGGGGGTAGAAACCACAGAACCAGAAGGGTCGAAGACTACTCCGCGGTCGAAAGGATCAAAAGCTCGGGCAATGCTTGTGTTTGGAGGGGTGTAATTCAATAAATTTTTAACTCCCCCATATACTTCGCATTGGTTTCCAAATTTCTTGGTCACTTGAATATTTTGCAGACTCCACCAAGGGGAATATTCGGGTCTGTCATCAAGCGGCCCAAGTAGCGGAAGCCTCATGGGTCCAAACACATTTCCTGTATAGTCCAATGTTAATTCGAGGGGATGGAAGTGGTAACCGAGAGTCCAAACACCTGAAAACCGTTCCGTGAGCAATTGTCTCACCCGATTTCCATCCTGGGTGACTGAGACATCCATCCAGGTAATCCCTGTTAATACTTTGAATCCACTAGCCCAAAGCCCATCAAAATTAAGACTAACTCCTCTACTAAGAGAAGTTCCGTTTAAATTTGTATAGCGAATTTCGTTGGGATTGGATTCGTAATCCGGTATAATTTGATTAGAAAAATGGGTATAAAATACTGAAGCATCGATGCCAAAGTAGTTTCCTTTCGAAGTGAAAATCTTCTTTACCAAGTTGCTATTCGCGTTCCAACTCTTTTCAGGGCGAAGCTCCTCAGTAAATACTACGGTCCGAGCACCAGTAAGTGCTGCATGGTCTTCAGTAAATACATTAGCTATTCGAAATCCATTTCCAATGGATGTTCTCCAAATCAAAGATTTATCTTCAGAATTCATCTTGAAATTGAGGCGAGGTGACCAAATTGAACCATGGATACTGCTCAAATCATGGCGTACACCAACCAACAGTTGGTGCTTTGGACTTAGTTTAAGCTCATTCTGGATAAATACACCTGGCAAATGCGTAATCGCTGGGGCGTTAGTTTGACCAATTCCATCCTGTGTGGCCGGGCTAGTATCATCATAACTCGTATATCGGTAGGCTGCACCTGCCAAAAAATGATGGATTCCGCGTTCTTTATTCCAAGTAAGTTGGCTAAATCCTATTTTTTGGTTGGCATCATACAAGGTGGTACCGTAATAGGAATCTTGGCGGTGACCATTTGCTGAAAGTTGAAGCTTAAGATTCTCCAGGAAAGGCAACTCATAGGTGCCAAACAATTCCCATCGGCGGGTTAGAATACTTTCTCCATAAATCCGATCTCCACCACGTTCATTTGGTGTCCAATTCATCTCACCTCCCCAGCGATCTTCCCACAAAAGGCGCCCTGCAATAGCCAATAGCTTCCCATCTTTTTGCTGAAAGTCTACCTTTTGAAAAACAGAAATTCGCTTTTGTAACGCTAAATCGGTCAGGCCATCTTGATTTTTGTCTAGGGGACGATCGTAAAGAAAAGCATTTACCCCACTTAACGCTTGAACTCGCTTACCAATCGAGGATTTGACAGAGGCATCTAGGGATAACTCCCCCCAAGAGGTGCCCATAAGGTCTAATGAAAAGAGTGGTGCTTTTTCTGGTATCTTTGTGATCACATTGATAAGGCCACCTACAGCCTCCGAACCGTATAAGGTAGAAGCAGGACCTTTTACCACTTCAATTCGATCAATCAATGCTTGTGGGATACCCGATAAGCCATAGACTGAGGCCAAGCCACTCACAATAGGCATCCCATCAATTAGTATCATTGTGTAAGGTCCAGGAAGCCCATTAATTTGTATATCTCCTGTATTGCAAATGGCACAATTAACCTGAGTTCTTACTCCATTTACCTGTTGAAACGATTCAAATAAGGATGGCGAGGGATTGGAGCGGAAAAATGAGCTTTTGAAAACTTCAACTGGCACAGGACTATCCCCTCGGGATATCTCTTGCAAAGTACCGGATACCACTACCTCGTCTAAGCCGGTTTCAAATGGTTCCAGTACGATTTGACTAGGGAGATGATCCGAAAAAAACCAGTGCTGGGTGGACTTATAGCCTACCATAGAAAAAGTAAGCAATATGCGGGAAGGAGTAGGAATAGTTAGCTGGAAATGGCCCAAGCTATCTGTCTGGGTACCCAATCCTAATTCCTTGCTATATACCGAAACAAATTCCAAGGGGGTATCCTTCGTAGTACGAACGTCTCCCTTTAATTGAAACTGTGCTAGAACAGTGAAAGGAATGGAAAAGAAGATGAACAGCGGGAAAACCGAAAAAGCAAAACCCGTAAAATTTTTGAAAGCCATCACAACAGCAGCAAATCTAATTCAATAGCCAATTTTAAACTCACAAAGGTTCCAAGTCTGAGTTTTTTTTCAATTAATTTATGCAACAAAATTGCATTTAAATAATTGAAAAACAAAATTGGACTGAAATTCAGCTCAAATATTGCCAATAAATGCAACTTGAGAAATTATTAACTAAAGTAAAAAACAAGTAACCACTTTAGTTCTTGACCAGCAACCAAAATAAAGATAAATAAAACGTTCGGTCAATGATTACCCAAGAAGTGTCAACTGCCAGCGCCAGCTATCCCGCATACAGTCTTCCAGAGAAAACTTTGGATACCAGCCCAGCACCTCGTTGATTTTGCTAGTGTCGGCCCAGGTTTTGACTACATCTCCTGCCCTTCTGGGACCAATTTGGTACGGTAAATCAATGCCATTAACCGATTCAAACGCATGAATCACTTCCAATACCGTATTTCCCCTACCTGTTCCCACATTGAATACCTCATAAAAATCCATTGGCTTCTCAAAAAGGAAGCGAAGGGCTTTGACATGCGCATCTGCCAAGTCAACCACATGGATGTAATCCCGGATGCAGCTCCCATCAGGTGTATCGTAGTCGTTACCATAAACTGTTAATTTTTCTCGAATGCCCGCAGCGGTCTGCGTGATGAATGGGACCAAATTCTGTGGAGTTCCCATCGGCAACTCCCCAATCTTTGCACTCGGGTGCGCTCCTACTGGATTGAAATAGCGAAGCGCTACCACACGAATACCCGGTTTGCTCTTCACATAATCCACCAAAATATCTTCCCCAATCTTCTTGGTATTGCCATAGGGACTTTCAGCATTCTTACGAGGAGTTACTTCTGTCACAGGCAATACATCGGGTTGGCCATATACGGTGCAGGAGGATGAAAATACAATATTTTGAATTCCCTTATCCTGCATAAATTCGAGCAACACAAGTAAGGAGCCCAGGTTATTTTTGTAGTACGCCAATGGCTGCTGGGTACTCTCCCCGACCGCTTTGAACGCAGCGAAATGGATGACACCGGCTAGCTGATGGTCATTAGCGATTTGATCCAGAATCTCCCTTTGATTGCAATCTCCCCTATAAAACGCAAATCGCTTGCCTGTAATCTCTTCCAAACGATCGATTACCTCTTCCTGAGAATTCGAAAAATCATCTAAAATAATGGGTTCTAGGCCTGCATTCCAAAGTTCTACTGCAGTATGTGAACCTATATACCCGGCTCCACCGGTGATCAATATTTTTTTCATTTCAAAAAAGTTGAGGAGACTAAAATAGGTAATTTTTACCAAATGGGACACATGAAAGCCAAATGCGATCCCAACTGTTCAGTTAGCGAACCAATAGAACGGATCCTCTGAAAGTCACCTGAACCGTATTCCCTTCCATCAAATAGCTATAGGTCGTGGCGTAAGAATAAGTCCCTGTTGGGGCGATGTCGCCTTCAAAAGTTCCATCCCAACCCTCATTCCCTATGTGGACGAGTTGTCCCCAACGGTTGTAAATAATCATGGAGAAATTGACCACACAATTAGATACCCCAGTAAACTTCCCTGGAGCTTCCGTGGGATTAAAAGCGTTAGGCATTCGGATTTTAGGGGCTTCTTCTACCACAATGCCAGTTCCAAAAGAAACGCATCCGGCAGCGTCGGTTACTTGAACAATATAAGTACCCTTAGCCAAGCCTAATGCTAGGTCAGTAGTTTGTGCGGATGGAGTCCAAAGGAATTGAAAAGGACCCTCTGGTCCAGAAGGAACTACCAACAGTTCCCCGTTAGCCTCGCCGGGACAAGCAGTCTTTGCCAAAGTCACATCGACTACCAAAGGAGGTGGAGAAGTAATTTCAAAGGAAACGGGGATTTTACAGCCATTCGAATCAGTTACTTCCCAATTGTATATTTCTTTCTTGAGCGTATCGAGTTCAAAAATTCCATTGAAAACCTGTTTGCCTCCAAATTCTAAACTGTATGGCGCTACTCCACCAATTACTTCCAATCTTACCTGTCCATCTCTCTTTCCAAAACAGGTGGTAGGCGTAGCCGTCACATTTGAAAGTTGTAGTAATGGAGGCTCCTTCACTTCTATGTCGGCGATGCTTTGGATACAGCCTAGGGCGTCGGTGACTTTTACGGAATACAGTCCCGCCTTGAGATTTGATGCTGTCGCAGTCTTCAGGCTAGCATCGTGCGACCACTCAAAAGTGTACCCTGTGGTCGTGTTGGTTGTTCCTCCAGCTGCCAAAACTTCAATTTTCCCTGTAGCTTCTCCGAAACAAGCGACATCGTTAATTGATTGGGTAGCCAATGTCAATTGCTTAGCCACTCGTACTTGAATATCTGGGGCAGTTCCGGCACAGGAATTATCAACCAAACTGTAAGCGGTGTACCCTATCGTACCCGTAACATCTTCTTGATCCCAAACAACAACTATTTTGGCCGAATCTTGGCCACTTACTAGGGTTCCTCCAGTAACAATCCATTCATACCTTCTTCCAGATGAAGGATCTGGCGCCGAATACGTAAAATTAACCGAAGGATCATAGCACACCTCTTTTTCACCTAATGCTTCAGTGACTACTATTCGAAGTTCGACCACGACAGGAAGTTCGATCACCTCGCCTGGACACCCATTTTCTGAAAAAGGCACTAGTCGGACTAAGGCATCCGGCTTTGAAGGACCCCAACGAATCAACACAGAATCGGAATACGTTTCGAGAATAGTTCCTCCATCTACTTCAAAGTCCATTCGAGAAATATTTTGCTTATTCTTTACCCGATACATCACTTCCTCCACTTCTGGACATACGGATTGTGCACCCAACAAGACTGCTTCTGTCTTCAAAACTTCTACTTCAAAGGTCGTTTCCTCTTGATCATCGCAGGAATTCGGGCTCAAGGAAGCCACAATACTCACTTCGTAGTTACCAGGTTGCTTAAACGTATGCGTGACATTTTTTCCAATTACTGTGGGGGTTCCGTCCCCAAAATCCCAAACAAAGTAGGTGAAATCGGGATTTTCAGAATTTATGGTCCAAGCACCTTCCTGATTGAGGCATGCCACATTATCTCCTTCTACATCAAAGGCATACTCTGGTTCTGTTTCAAAATTCAGGTTATTTAATGCTGCGCCTGCCGCATAACCGTAGGATTCAATATTTCCAAAGCCATAAACATAAGCTGCAAATCCAGCAGGATTGGACAGTTTGTGTACGCCTTGCGTGATTTCGATTTGGGCAAATTTATAGGTTGGATCTCCAAGCAACATTTGAAAACTATTGCCAATTGCTACTCCATCTAATTTTGTTTGGTTTTCTTCTCCTGCCTTTACTACGATATTGACATAGTGATTGACAATTGAAGGTAGGCTGATCGCATTAAAGTCCAATTGAGTCAAAAGTTGCTCTGTAGGACTGTAGGTAATCATAAAAGGATCTCCATTTGTTGCAAAAGGATCTGATGGATTATTACAGGCTTGACTTTTAGAAAAAACAGTGACAGAGGAAGGTTTGGAGGTATCGATCTTTCCTGACTCATTGGCACCAAACTCCAATGGTAACCATTCCCCGCGATTCAAAACTATAGGTTGGAGGAGTCCATTTATCCGAACTTCAGTATTA
>JAQCJI010000054.1 GCA_027593175.1 Bacteroidota bacterium
CCTTCCTTCCAAATAATTATCTAGAATCTAGGGGGATAAATCAAAAAATATCTAGGATACAGGATAGTGCTTATTCAATCACAAATGAACTACTTCCTAAGTACTGCTTGTCGATATACAACTTAACTTCGTGGATTCCTAGGCTGTAGGAACTGCCTTTCTCGAAGAAAAATACGATTGTCTGTTCCTTGGTATCAAACCAAAATTCTTGCTTAGCAGTAAAAAACTCCTCTTCCCCTGTCCATTTAAAGGTTCCAGATCCCTTGGCAAGATCAAAAATGGGGAGTTTATTGGGACCTACTACTTGAAGGTAGGCAGTTCGACTCCCCTTTTCTGCGACTGCATTATCAGCAAGTGAAACCACTACTTGAATCCCTTTGATCTGTTTCTTTTTAAAAGTTTTACCCTTCCCATCCAACTCTTTGCCTCGAGCATTAATTCCAGAGATACGTATTCCTGAAACTTTTAGTTTGGATGCTTCTGCGACCTTAGTGGCTAATTCC
The DNA here is from genome assembly GCA_027593175.1 of Bacteroidota bacterium. Taxonomy (GTDB): domain Bacteria; phylum Bacteroidota; class Bacteroidia; order Cytophagales; family Cyclobacteriaceae; genus Algoriphagus. The sequence goes on from JAQCJI010000054.1 coordinate 504, forward strand.
TTTTTCTGTAGATTGATTTCAGTAACTTCTTTCTCTAGTTCAGACTGATTGCCCTTTAGTACTTCATTTTCTGAGGATAGCGCTTGAAATCGTTCCTGTAGTTGACTAATTTCCTTGTCTTTTTGGACTAAGAGGCTGGAAAGATCCTTGATTCGCTGATTTAAGGCTTCAATTTCCCCTGCACTTCGCTGTGCATTGGATTTTTTTTCTTGAATTAACTGGTCTTGTAGAAAACGTAGCTCCGTGACATTGGCTCCTAACTTTTCCAATTCTTGAATTCGAATTTGAAGTTGTTCTTCTACCGAATCTAATCTTGTGCTTAATACTTGGTTTTCCGTAGTCAATACCGAAATCTCCTCCGTCTGCTTGTTTTTGTCTAGGTGGTCTAAATAGAGCTTTGCTCCGCTGATCAAGACCAGTAGCACCAATAGCACCAGAATTAGGTTTTTTCCTTGTTCGGTTTTTTGGGACTTTTGGTCTTTGCTAAACTGTTCCATAGTACAGGAGAATAGGCAGGGGGTTGTAAGCCATAATTTTTCGAAGGATTTACTTGTCGTTCTATCTTCGAACAAAAACCTTTCCTTCTCTTTATCAATATCTTTGCCAATTCTTAAATGAAGGTGATAAAGTTTACCAAAATAGCCTTTGAAGGCTGATTCATTTGCTGAGTTAAATACGTTAGAATTAGCCTTTTCCTTATTTAAAAAGATAAAAAGGGAGAGATCTTTGGTCCAGAGTAGGAGAAAAATATAACTCCGTAATCAAAAAAATCAAGAGTAAGCTTCGTTCTGCTGTCTTTTTGAACTTTTTGCCAGCAAGCGATCATCTCTTTACTTTGGTGGATGCCGCCTAGTACAAGAATCCCCTCGGGTTGCATCCTAGGCAAGCAAATAGAAAGTGATTCCAGAATAGTGACATTCGGAAATTGAGGATGAATGACTACAAAATCGAGTGCATCCAAGTCTTGAATTACTGTTGTGAACTTCGCTAATGAGAATCCACTGATTACGGTGGTGCGGGAAGAAAATGGCACCTCTGAATCAAAAGAATCCAATTCGGTGAAGGTATAGAGATTCCCTTTCGTTACTTGATCTAGTAGTCGAGTAACCGCTCCTGTTCCCGTCCCTATTTCCATCACCTGTTTTGCGGCGGTAGTTTGGCAAAAATAGGAACATAGTAAAGCCGCTTTTTTTCGGGGTTGCCAAACCCTATTATAGGCTAAGCTTTCAACTACATTAAAATCTTCAGTCCTTTTTATTCTTTCCTGAACTAGATTTAAGAAAATGGAAGAGCTAAAATCTACGTCCTTTGGATGAAAGGGTTGGGGACTTTTTAAATGAGCAAGTAAGCCCTGGTATAGTGAAAAAATAAATGGGGATTGTTGGCTGTACAGGTCTTCTTTTCTTAGCCAATGCTGAAAATAGGCAATGGCAATGGCAAGCGAATTCTGAAGCATTAATTTTGAAAGAAGGTAGAAATTAGCTGGAACTCTGGGATAACTATTTCCAATAGTTTGCCATCCATTAATTTCTCTAGGGTAAATGATCCGCGCATTTTTCCAATACCTGATCTCAAGTTGCAGCTAGAAACATAGGTATGAAACTCGCCTGGCTCCAAAATAGGTTGCTGGCCTACCACACCATCGCCCTCCACGATTTTTCGGCTTTCGCCAGCATCAAAAATTTCCCATCGCCTCATCAACAACTGTACGGTGTAGTTGCTTTTATTTTCTATGCTTACCTTGTAAGTGAATACATAATGGTGCTGTTTCGGATTTGAAAAATCCTGTTGGTAGGTAGTTTCAACACTTACTCGAATTCCTTTGGTAATCGCAGAGACCATGGTATTGATGATTCAAGCACTAAGTTAGGATTTCTACCTCTCAAATCAACCCTAATACAATGGATGTTGCCCTAGAGCCCACTTGGAAAATGGCCTTAAACCCAATTTTCCAAAGCGAATCATTTGTAAAACTTACTGAGTTCGTCAAAGAGGAGTACCAGCAACACCGAGTATTTCCGCCTGGCAAACAGATTTTTTCTGCTTTTTGGCACTGTCCTTTACCGGCAGTTAAGGTGGTAATTTTGGGACAAGATCCCTACCATGGGGAAGGCCAAGCCAATGGGCTTGCTTTTTCAGTTGCCGCTGGGGTTCCCTTTCCTCCAAGTTTGCTCAACATATTTAAGGAATTGAAAACTGACCTCAGTATTGCTTTACCACCCCATGGGGATCTCAGTAGGTGGGCCTCTCAAGGGGTATTTTTATTGAATGCTACCCTAACTGTTCGTTCAAATTTGGCCAATTCCCACCAAAACCAAGGTTGGGAGGTATTTACGGATGAGGTAATCCGAACGATTAGCCGTGAGCAGGAGCATGTTGTATTTTTATTGTGGGGGGCATTTGCTCAGAAGAAGGAAGAATTCATTGATGCGGGTAAGCATTGCATTCTTAAGGCACCTCACCCTAGCCCTCTGGCAGCTCATCGTGGATTTTGGGGCTGTAGACATTTTTCCAAAGCCAATGATTACTTGGCGGCTACTGGTCAAACTCCTATTATTTGGTAAAAAAAAGAGGCCCGATCGGGGCCTCTTGGTTAGGAAATTCCTTTGAAGAATCTATTCCATCGAATTTTTCCGAACATGGATTCAAACTTGTCTAAGGATAGCCACAAGAACCAAGCTTTGCCAACGACATGGTTTTCGGGTACAAAGCCCCAGTAGCGAGAGTCAAGCGAATCATGCCTGTTGTCACCCATCATAAAGTAATAATTCTGTTTGAAGGTATAGCGATCCACTTTTTTCCCATCAATGTACAGTGTACCCTCTTTCACCTCTACTTTTTCATGTCCTTCGTATTTTTCTATTGTAAACGCGTATTTGGCCACATTATCTGGGGTCATTTCCAAAGTTTGATTCTCTCCTGGAATTAGAAGTGGACCATAATTATCTCTATTCCAAGTTAAGTTCGAGCCATTTGGAAAAATTCCAGACTCTGCTTGTCCTTTGGGCTGCAGGGATTTGGTAACAGAAGTGACCACTGGAGAAGATTTAAGTTTTTCGATGTTCTGATCTGTGGTCCAAATAAGGTAGCGGCTGCCGTCGGGAGCAGCGTAAAAACTTTCTTGGTTGATGCCAAAATCTTTCAAAAAATCTGCAGTAAGATTTCTACTGGTGGTAATCTCATAGGAGTACTGCATCTCTTCTGGTTTGGGTGCAGCCTTTTGATTGATAAATAGTTCACCCTCTCTGACTTCAAGTTCATCCCCTGGAACAGCTACAGCTCGTTTGATGTAATTGGTTTTGAGGTCATTGGGGAAATTGAATTCCACAGGGTAGTTGAATACCACCACATCATTGCGCTCTATGGAAGAAAATCCAGGTAGTCGGAAATAGGGTAGTTGAATAAGATCTAAATAGGAGGGGATTTCAGTGCCCCAAATTTTTTGATGTGTCAGTGGAATTTGCAGTATAGTCTTTGGAATTCTAGTTCCATAATGCATTTTACTTACAAAGAGGAAGTCCCCAACGAGAAGGGATTTTTCCATAGAAGCAGTCGGAATAGTAAAGGGCTCGAGAAGTAGCCAGCGGATTAAAGAGGCAGCAATTACAGCGAATACTAGTGCATCAATCCATTCACGAAATGCCGATTTTTTTGGTTTAGTTTTACTCATTGTATAGCTTTTAACTTAAAATGATAAGTAATCATCTATCGAAAGTACTCCTTTTTTACCCAAAATCCACTCTGCAACTTGGATTGCTCCTAGGGCAAATCCTTGCCTGCTGTGTGCTGTATGGGTGATTTCGAGGTCATCAATCCCAGAAGTATAGCGAATACGATGAGTGCCGGGTGTCGAATCGATACGCTTTGAGGTGATTGGCAAGGAGCTTGGGTTGTTAGGAGTTTCGCCCATTGATTGCCAAGCTTTTAGCTGCGCATAGTGCTTAAGAATTCCTTCTGCCAAGGTGATGGCAGTTCCTGAAGGGGCATCCTTTTTTTCTGTATGGTGAATTTCTTCTAGTGCCACTTGGTAGCCGTTGGTCTCATTCATAAGTTTGGCAAGGAGTTCATTTACCTTAAAGAATATGTTAACTCCAATACTAAAGTTAGAGGCATAAAAGAAGGTTCCTTGGTGCAAGTGGGTCAAGTCTTCAATTTCTGAAATACGAGCTAACCATCCTGTAGTTCCTGAAAGGACAGGTATGCCATTTGTAATTGCCCATCGGATATTGTCCAGTGCAGCTTCTGGCTGACTAAATTCAATGGCTACATCGATGGTTTTTGGATCCAACGAATTGCGTAATTCTTGGTTTTCCAGATTGATTCTAGCCACGATATGGTGTCCTCTTCCTTCAGCTAATTCGCCGATTAGCTTACCCATTTTACCGTAGCCGAGAAGTGCAATGTTCATTACTTGAATTGAAGTGTAAGTGAAAAACCCACAGTTGAGGATGCAGAAAGTGTGCCAACTTGGGGGACTACCTTTAGGGTCAAATCTTCAGATATGTCAAATCCAGATAGGTGTGCATCTACATTAGCATCCACCAGGTTGAGGGCATAAATACCGAGCATCAAGAGTAGGGTTAGGTCTCTATTTTGCCTCCAATAGTCCACATTTCGTACCAAAGCTGCGCGATTTAGGGAAGGAAATTGGTTAGGCTCTCCTTTATCTAAGGCAAAAAGCGCATCTTTGAAGCGCTCATACCTTCGGTGGTTATATTGAATAAAGTAGAGGTCAGTAAGTATGCCAGCATACAAAATGGGCACTTTCCAAGATTTACCATTGTATACTTGGCCAGCTCCAGGCAGAAGGGCTGAGAGGAGTGTTGCTTTTTTTGGGTCCTTTGGAAGTAAAGTAGGAGTGATATCCTCTTTTTTTAACTTTTCAATAGCTGATCGTGCGCTAGAGTCTGTCTGCCCATTGGCAGTTCCTGTAGCTATTCCTAACCAGCAAAAAGTCAGCAAATAGGTCCAAAATAGAGTTTTGGAACAGGGTATATGCTGGAAAATTGCAATCACGATTAGATGATTTCTAAGATTTCAAGAATTCTGTTGAGATCCGAAGTGGAAGAGAAGGTGATTTTGATTTCCCCTTTATTTTTTTTGTTGGCCTTTAATGCCACCTTGGTTCCAAAATGGGTAGCAAGTTGCTGCTGAATTTTTGTCAGCTCATACTTCCGAACAGGGCTTATTCCTAAGTTACCGCTTGTTTTTTCTGATTTCCCTTCATTCAATCCTTTGACTAAGGCTTCTACCTTTCGAACGCTGAGTTCTTCGTCTATAATTTTTTTAAAGATTGTAAGTTGCTTATCTATATCCACAATATTTATTAGGGCACGGGCATGACCCATAGACAATTGCTGGTCCCGAATGGCTGCCTGGATACTGGGGGGTAGCTTAAGTAAGCGAAGGTAATTGTTGACGGTGGTCCTATTTTTTCCAACTCTATCACCTAGTTCCTCTTGCTTTAAGTTGCATTCAATAATCAATCTTTGGTAGGATTGCGCAATTTCAAGGGCATTGAGGTTTTCACGCTGAATATTCTCTATCAGGGACATTTCCAACATTTGCTGGTCATTAGCTTGGCGTATATAGGCGGGAATTTGGTTTAATCCTGCTAGCTTCGATGCTTGAAATCGCCGTTCACCTGATATAAGTTGGTACTCGTTCTGCGCCAGCTTCCGCACTGTAATAGGTTGAATAATCCCTTGCACTCGAATGGACTCAGACAACTCTTGCAGGGCCTCCTTATCGAAATGTATTCTTGGTTGATAAGGATTGACTTGAATCATTGTCAGTGGGAGTTCAAAAATTCCTGCTTTAGGAATTTCAGGTAGAATTTCTTGTGTCTTGCCTTTGGCTGGACTATCTTCCAAAAGAGCACCTAAGCCTCTTCCTAATGCATTTTTCCGTGGGGATTTTGAATCTGACATGATCAATTTGTTGCTTTTTGAAGTCCATTTCGTTGCACAATCTCTCCTGCCAAATTGAGGTAGGCGATAGCTCCTTTTCCATCAGCATCAAATGAAATGGCAGGTAACCCAAAGCTTGAGGATTCGGAAAGGCGGACATTTCGAGGGATGATTGTATCGAATACCATATTTTTAAAGTGAAGACGAACTTCTTCTACTACTTGGTTGGAAAGGCGAAGGCGGACATCGTACATGGTTAGCAAAATTCCTTCAATCCCAAGATCTGGATTTAGTCTCGTTTGGATAATCTTGATGGTATTTAGTAGCTTTCCTAAACCTTCAAGTGCAAAATATTCACATTGAACTGGAATGATCACTGAGTTTGCGGCAGTCAATGCATTGATGGTAATCAAACCAAGGGAAGGGGAGCAGTCGATGATGATGAAGTCGTATTGATCCTTCAGCTCTGCAATCACTTCCTTCATTTTTTCTTCCCGATTATCCATATTAATCATTTCTATCTCAGCACCTACTAAGTCGATGTGGGAAGGAACTAAAGACAAATGTTCTAAATTGGTGGGAACGATGATGGATTGGATATCATTTCCATCGACCATGCATTCATAAATGCTGGCTTCTACTGATCTTGGATTATGGCCAAGGCCTGAGGTAGTGTTTGCTTGGGGATCGGCATCAATGACTAATGTTTTGAATTCCAAAACAGCGAGACTCGCAGCCAAATTCATTGCTGTGGTAGTTTTTCCAACTCCACCTTTTTGGTTCGAAACCGCAATAATTTTTCCCATGGTGTTTGTTACTAGACTTTAGAAACCAATATTAAGCAAATTCAGGTCCACTTTTGGCAGGAATCTTCTTTTTTTGAAAGGACTTCTGTTAAAAAATAATAACTAAATATTAAGATTTCGTGCAACTGGTTTTTGAAGCTTTTCCCAAAATGGCATTAAAAAAAATAGAGCTTTTAAAGCTCCATTTTTTTACTTTTTCTTATTTGCAGCTGCCACTTTCATAGCATCTTCTAGGCGTTGTTGAAATTTTGACTTCTTTTTGTCTACATTTTTCAATTTATTTTCTTCCACCTTTTGCCTGATTTTAGTATCGTCTACAAAGAGTTTGATCAAAGCTTGCTGTCCAAATGTGAAAATATTGGACATGAAATAATAGAAGTTAAGACCCGCAGGAAAGGAATTAAGCACAAACATGAACACGACCGGCATGATGTATCCTAAATTTTTCATAGGTCCTGTTGCGGTGGTCAACTGGTTATTAAAATGTGCATAAAGGACTTGGGAGATGGTCATTAGTAAGGTAAATAAACTTACGTGAGCCCCATAAAAAGGAATGGTAAAGGGGAGCTTGATGAATTCATCGTAAGTAGAAAGATCTTCTGCCCACAGGAAGGATTCCTGCCTCAGTTCAATAGCATTGGGGAAGAAAAAGAACATAGCAAATAGGAACGGCATCTGCAGCACCAAAGGAAGGCAGCCAGATATAGGGCTAACTCCTAGTTGAGAGAAGAGCTTCATTTGTTCCTGCTGCATTTTGGTGGCATCATCTGCATATTTTTCCTTCAACTCATCGATCTCTGGCTTAATCACCCGCATTTTTGCCATGCCGATGTAAGACTTATAAGTCAATGGGGATAATATTAATTTGATCAGAAATACAATCAGAATTATAATGACTCCATAGCTATTAAAGTACTTCTCTAGAAATTCAAAAAGATGGACGATAATATATTTGTTTACCCAGCTTACAAAGAAGTAGCCCATGTCCACGTTTTCTTCAAAACCTGCTGTTACTGCTTTTAGGGTTTTGTATTTATCAGGCCCAAAATAATAGGTGAGCTTGGCTTGGCCTCCTTGGATAGGCAAGAAAAAGCGTGCAGTCATTGATCGTACTAAGGAGGAGTCTGTAGGAGTGCTCTGAGTCAACTCTACTTCTTGAAATACGGAGTCTGCAATGATTCCAGCAGTGAAAAAACGTTGGGAGAAGCTTATCCATTTGACTGATTCTGCAATTTTTGCCTCTTCAGGATCGTCACTAATCCCAAGATTTTCGTAGCTACCCTCGGCCAAGTAATAATTTACCTGTGTTTTTCTTCTGGATTCCGCAAGGTCTTTCTCTTGCGACTTGATTTGATCTTTCCAGTCAATTTGGATTGCTTTTGCGGTTACTATTCCTTGGAGCCCTTGTATTTCAAAGCTCTTTTCTAAGGAGTATTCCCCTTCTTTTAGGGTGTATTTTTGAGTCAATTGTCCTGATGGACTACTTGCGGTAAAGGTTACTGTTTGTTGTTTGACACCTTTAATCTCTTGCAAGCTTAGTTCTGGTACAAAATATAGTTCATTCAGGTTGACAGGACCTAGCCGAGTGTCAATCGAATAGTTTAGGCTGGTTTGAGCACTGTCAACTAGGAAAAGCGGCTCATTCTTCCAGCTGAAGTAGTTTTTCAAAAGGACTTCCTTGATGCTTCCACCTTTATTAGAAAGGGTAATTTTTACTACCTCATTCTCAAGAATAAGCTCTTCCTCTTCTCCAAGGGTAAATGGTGCAAGGTCACCAAATTTGCGTTGACGTTCCAGGTCGAGTAAGCTGTCTGGAATTCCTACTGTGGGTAAGATAGCTTCTGCTGCTGTTGTGGTTGAATCGGTGGGACTGGTAGTTTCTACAGAGGGGATTTCTGGGCTAGTCGCAAAAAATATCGAGTAGGTGAGAATGACTGCTGCAAAAAGGATCAAACCTGTTGCTTGATTTTTATCCATATTAGTTGAAGAAGGCTGGGCTTGAGCTCCAGTTATTTATTATTTTTTTTGTCGAGTGCTGCTTGAATAAATCCTACAAACAAGGGTTGGGGTTTCAAAACAGTACTCTTGTATTCGGGATGAAATTGCACCCCAACGAACCAAGGATGGTTTTTAAGTTCAATGATTTCTACCAATTCAGTTTTTGGGTTTTTACCCGTGGCTACCATACCGTTGGATTCGATTTGTTCGAGATACGCATTGTTGAATTCATAGCGATGTCTATGTCGCTCTTGAATTTTTGTTTTGCCATAGGCTAAGGCTGCTTTGCTACCTTTTTTGAGATCACAAGCATACGAACCCAGACGCATAGTTCCTCCCATTTGGTCAATTTTCTTTTGTTCCTCCATAAGGGCTATGACTTGATGAGGGGTGCTTGGGTCAATTTCGGTGGAGTTGGCGTAATCAAGTTTGAGCACATTTCTAGCAAATTCAATCACGGCAACTTGCATTCCTAGGCAGATACCAAAGAAGGGGATCTGGTTTTCCCGAGCGTATTTTACGGTAGCGATTTTTCCTTCAAAACCACGTTCTCCAAATCCTGGAGCAACTAAAATACCATCTAAATATTTTAGTTTAGCGATGAAGTTATTGCTATTTATCTCTTCAGAAGACAGCAAAACTAGTTTGACCATACATTCAGATGCTGAACTGGCGTGCGTAAAAGACTCGATAATTGACTTATATGCATCCGGAAGGGAGACGTATTTACCGATGAGCCCTATGGATACTTCTGCTGTTGGATTTTTCAATCTACCTAAAAACCCTTTCCAGTCTTTAAGGTCCAACTTGGATTTAGGTTTCAAGTTGAGTTTGGAAAGAACCCTTTCGTCTAGCTTCTCTTTTTTCATATGTAGCGGCACATCGTAGATGGATTTTGCATCCATAGCTTCGATAACGCTGTCAAGTTGAACGTTGCAAAATAGGGCAAGTTTTCGCTTCACCTCTGCCGGCAGCGGATATTCGGTACGGCAAACCAAAATATCGGGCTGAATTCCTGCTTCAAGGAGTTGCTTAACGGAGTGCTGTGTAGGTTTGGTTTTCAGTTCCTTAGCAGCTTTAAGATAGGGAATGAGGGTTAAGTGTATTACAAGAAAATTTCCAGGACCTAGATCCCAGCGGGCTTGTCTAACAGCTTCAATAAAGGGCAGAGATTCAATGTCTCCTACACATCCACCAATTTCCGTTAGGACTACATCATATTTGCCATCTTGGCCTAACTTGTAAAAGTTACTTTTGATTTCATCCGTGATGTGAGGGATTACCTGAACCGTTTTTCCGAGAAACTCGCCTTTGCGTTCTTTAGTGATGATGTTATTGTAGATTCTGCCGGTGGTGATGTTATTGCTTTGGGATGTTTCTACGTTTAAAAATCGTTCGTAATGCCCCAGGTCAAGATCTGTCTCCGCTCCATCCTCAGTCACGTAACATTCTCCGTGCTCGTAGGGATTTAAGGTTCCTGGGTCTATGTTTAGGTAGGGATCAAATTTTTGAATGGTAACACTTAATCCTCTGGATTGAAGTAATTTGCCCAACGATGCGGCGATTATGCCTTTTCCTAAGGAAGAAGTAACTCCTCCAGTGATAAAAATGTATTTCGTTTGTGAGGCCATAAGAAGCGGTGGAGGGGTGGAAATAAGGTGTATTCCTATGGAATATAAAGGTAGAAAAATTTCATTAATTCGCCCTAAAAACTGGCATCGAATTTTTTAGAAAAAAAAACTTATTTTTTCTTATGGCAAAACTTAAACTAATCGAAGTTCAAAAATCAAAAAAAAATATTTGCCATAACCCCTTCAATTATTTGGGCAGTTTACATTTTTTTTATAAATAACACTCCCTATTGTTTGGACTAAAGATCGGTCTTGTTTTAGTTAATATTTTAAACATTAATTTAATTAAAAGAAAAAGCACGTTTTTATTTACCTTATACTACATATGAAAGGATTTATTTTTCTCTTGGCTTTTATTTTTTCATCGAATCTATTGGGACAAACCAAAGCAAAAAATGCATATAAGCAATTAATTAAAGGCGACTATGAAAAAGCCAATGAATTACTATCCGAGGTAAAAGCAGAAGACATTCAGTTGGAATTTTATTACGTTCGAGCCTTATGCAATTAAAAAACGGCCAATTCCAAGGAGGTTTACTTTTCTATTTTTAATGACCTATCAAGTTTTAGTAGTTTTAATTTGGAGGAAAAAGAATCAGTTTATTCCCAACTGTTTAACCACTTTTATTACCAAGAAGATTATTACCAAGCAGCCACCTATTTGAATCAGCTGAAAGCACTTATGAGTTACGATCAATTCATTCAAAATTATGGGTCTTTGGCTGGTTTTACCTATTCCAAAACGAATAATAGTTCCGAGGCCAAAAGAATTCTCGAAAGCTATATACGGTATGAAGAGGTCAATGGATGGGATCAATTAGGTCATATTTACTTTGACGAAAGTGATTATGATATGGCCATTAAAAGCTGGAACAATTCCTTGGCAGCGGCCAAAAAATTGAATAGAGAGTATTATTGGAGTAATGGTGGTGTGTTTGTCAACCTAGGTGCTGCTTATGCAAATCAAAATAATAAGGTTGAAATGTGTAAAAATTATAGAGCAGGGATGGGCTTTGGAAATGAAGAGGCTACCAGACGATTTAATGCCCAATGTAAGTAATCACTAGTAGCTAATCTTTACCGAAAGGAGCTAATTTCTTAAATGGATACGCTCCCCTTCGGTAGCCAGATCAAAGCCCAAGCCTTTTACCCGGTCTCGCTCAGGCCCCTCCAAAATCAGGGGATTGGTATGGTTGAAGTGGATAAACTTAATTTTCCGTTTCTCAGAATTTGGAAGCGGGGAAAATAGGGAGATTGTTTCCGATACAAAGGGATGCGGAATCTCACTCATGTTCCGGTTAGGGAGCTCTCCTTCCTGGAAGAACGTTGCATCCAGCAAGGCCACCTCCACTCGGGACACTTCGGCTCGAATATCCCGATCCCAAAGTGGCCACTTGTCAATGTCTGGGATAAATAGGAGGCTCTTCTCGCTGGTTTCAATTCGAAAACCTACCGTCTCCGAAAATTCATCCCGATGAGGCACTTTCAGTGGAGTCACCCGCAGGTTGGGTGCCAGTTGAATGGGCTTGTCCTGTTCCATCAGGATGAGCTTGATATTTCCAAGGGCTACCAATTGACTCCAGGGTGCATTTGATTCAAAGAATTCCTTCATTCTGGGCATCACATAGACCGGCATGTCTTTGGCACCCATGGCTTCTCGACCGAGCTGCAGTAAACCCGCATAATGCCCCATGTGTGCATGCGTTAAAAATATGCCCGAGAGGTTGTTGATCCCTGAAGCCCCGTGGAGATGCTGGAGTTGAGCGGTAAAGTCAGGACTGGCTTCAAACAACCAGTTTTGTCCACTTGATTGATCCGTGAGCCCCAAACTCACCACATGTCGCCTTGCTTCTTCCCCTCGCCAATGGCGAAGGCAATGCTCCTCTTTGCATCCCGCTTGTGGGTAGCCTCCATCCTGGGCGATTCCTAAAACGGTGATGTATTGGCTCTGATTTATTCCATTTACCTGGGTTTGGCCCCTTGTTAAACTAGGAGCAAGCAGAAAAATAAGGCAGAACCAAAAATTAGAGATTTTCATATTTAAGTGTTGAATAGGCTAAGGTTCAATAGAGCGAAAGGCCAGTTGCTTGTTAATTTCTACAAGTTAACTCCTAAACTATTGTTCTTTTAATTTTAAGAGCGATTTGACCTGTGAGGTAGAGGATATTAGAAAATAGCCTAGCCTTGGATACCGTTCCAAAAAAGGGAGTTTCCACGGGATCAAGCCATGAGGCTTCGGGAGTAGAAGTTATAATCTGCTCCAGCAAGGCATAGTCTTTCTTAAGTAGTTCCCGGCATGCGCTTAGGTCATTACCCTGTCCGGTATCTTGCTTGCCCATCGTGGTATTCGAAGCATCAGTAGGGATGCCAAAAAAATACCCAAAGAGTAACATCGTCTCTCCTGCATGCCGAAAAATAAATCCTAGGGAGGCAGCGCTTTCATTCAGGCGGTAGCTGCAGCTTTGGATATTTTGCTTTAGGAGGTCAAGAAATAGTTCTTTTTCCATGGGGTAGTGGATTGGGGTTTATGTAATTTCCTTGGATCTAAACTCCAAGATGAAATTTAATGTAGGGATTTGAAAGAAAGGGAAAAAGGATAATTAAAACTACTTCAATGAATTCCGTGCAGTGCCTACAATGGAAGTGTTTAAAATTAAGGTGGGCGATGCACGAGAATATGCTGGATTTACCTAGATGAGGAGAGTTGGATCAAGCGCACATGTACTTGATGCCACAAAATTTCCAAATGCGACTACGTTGAAAACAGATGCGAAGCTCGGTAGATTAAATACCACAACAATCTTGGGTGACACGGATGCAGATGGTGATTTTGATGCAATCTACACCTTAGGTGCCCGCTCCTTTAGTATATGGAATGGGTTGACAGGAGACCAGGTTTTTGATAGTAAAAATGAATTGGGTAAGAAAGCTTCTGAAGCTCTCGTATACGATGATGCTACAAGTGATGATAAAGGGACTGAACCTAAAGCAAACGGGTATGAAGTATTTCCCAATCCAGCTCAGAATACAATCAATATCTCATCTTCATTAAACACGCATCCTTTAATCATTATTTATGATCTGAACGGAAGGGCAGTTATTCAAACTTCATTAACAGAACTGGATAAAAGTATTGATTTAAGCAGTAATTCTGATGGGGTTTACTTAATGAGAATCATTGAAACTAAAAAATTAATCTCAGTTAAAATCATTAAGGCCAATTAAAAGGTCCAATGGTTATTGACCGCCTTAAATCTTGTTTGTATAGGGTACCGAATATAGGGGATGGCCCAAGTGAAGCCATGGTATTGGAAGCCCAACAAAAACAGTCTCTATTTTTTAATCGATAAGGGATTGGCTTTAACTTTCTTAACTGTAGTGCTTGCAAATTGAAGCGATAGTCGACTGAGGGACATCCATCCTACCATTGACCAAATAGGAGCAAATGTAAAGGCCAATAAAAAAATTGTGACCGATTAACTCAACAAATGATAATTCAAAAAAATAATTAATAAATATAGATCGTCAGCATAAAGTGATTCCGAATAAAACAGCCTTCAGAATTTTCTGAAGGCTGTTTTGGATACAAATAAAAGTAAGATGCCTAAGAGAGGCAAAGATTATCCAAAGCCTTGTTCATGTGCCAAATCCACCGCTGTGCGTACCATTTTCCAGTCAATATCTCCCAGAAGTGCACATTCTGCTCCAAGAATAAATTGCTCGGGGGCATTTTTTATCACAGAGGAAACGGTATGGATCAGGCTGCTTTTGCTGTCTTTGGAGATTGGGCCTCTTTTTTCCATTCCACCAAAAATAGGTCGATTGAATTGCTGGTAAATTTCGGAGGGTTGGTATAATTTATTTCCAAGCTTCATGGAGCAGTTGACTATATGGCCGGGATAGTCTACAAACGAGGAGTAGTCGTCATAGTCTGCTACATAGTCGCAAATATGTAGGACATTGCAGGCACAGGCTTCCTTGATTCGATTCATCACGACCAAATCGTAAGGTTTTACATACTCCCTAAAAATTTTTGGATCCTGAAATCTAAATCCTTCTCCCCCCTGGGTAGAAGCAAGGAATCCATCCACTCCTAACTTGATGCATTCATTGGCAAAAATAAGGGTGCTCTCGGCAATGATTTCCATACCCTTTTCCACTTTTTCAGGATCCGTTTTTAAGTGTTCCGTCAATAAATCCCCACCAACCGTATGTCCTGCGCTCATGAAAGGGGAGTAGAGAGTCACAATCAATGGGGCATCCTTCTTTCCTTTTTTGACCAACTCTTTGACTACATAGAGCTGTTTTTCAAAATAATCCTTTTTGTAAAAGGGCATGGATTTCCAATCCTTGGGTTGAGTGATGCTACTGAGTCTTGGAAACTCTGCCTCGTATTGTACTTTGATAAAGTCCATGTCTATGGCTTGGAAATACTCCAAATGCCGATTGACTGCTGCATCCCCTGTTTTATACCCTTCGCCAAAGTGAATAAAAAATGCACTGGGTAGATAGCCGTCTAGTCTTTTTCCTTCGATGAGGGAGAAGATGGCGTCTCGTTTGTTGATACTCTTTCTATGCCGCCTATTTTTGATTGCCCAAGCTCCCGACATAGCGGCTAGGGAAAGAGCGCCTGCAGTGTACATAAACTTCCTTCGTGAATTCATCTAATATAATTTATGATTATCCGTAATCCGTCCTACTCCCCATTCTTCTGACTAATTTAAGTTGTTTAGTTCACATTTAGGTAAAGATGTTGAGGTTTTTTCCGATTGATGCCTCTATGGTTTCTCAGGTTGTACTTTTTTATAAACTTCTCTACGCCGCTATACAGCTCCAATCCATCTTTTGCTGGAAACAAATAGATATGCTTGCGCGTTAACGTACCAAAGTGTACGTCGTCTGTAAATCGTCAGCAATGGCTACTCTATTATAAAGCTACCATTCCTCTACTAGAAGGCCATCTTTGATGGCATCCGCTGAGAAAATAACCGTTTTGTGGTCTTATCCCCTTTTGTAAAGGTGAAAATGGTGTAGCCCATGACAAATTTCTTTAGGATAGATGTTGAATTAACGACCAAACAATATATTTATGATTTTATAAATCCATAAAATAATGTGTATGAAAAGCTCTATTCTCCTATTACTACTTCTAACAACATGGACCATTTCCTTTTCGCAGGACCAAAAAGGAGTCGCCAGAGTAAACCGTATTAACGGAGTAGATGTCTATATCATGAATGAACCACTCAATACCTACGAAGTAGTAATTGAGGTTACTACTGGGCTAAAAGCTGCTTCCCTATTGACAAATGGCTTGGTAAATGAAAGTATAAGTGAAAAAGCGGCTCAGTTTGTAAATCGAACTATTAAAATAGCTGAGGAATATAAATCTAGCCGCTATGAGTTTGATGCTATTATTTACTCATCAGGCAAAAAAATAATTGCTGTAATGTATAAAGATCCCAAACCAGAATATAAATTGATGGCAAGAGTACAGAAAATTGAAGGTGTTGAAATTTATATTCTTAGCGAGCCTATCACCGAATACGAAGTTTTTAATTCAAAAAAAGGGGGTTTAAAAATGAAATCCTTAATTACAGATGGTTTGGTAAATAATTCAATAGAAGAAGATGTAGCTCAATTGGTTAAAAAATTAGTTAAAGCTGCCGCTGACGATAATGAGAAAATTGACGGTTTATTATATGGTGCCGGAAAAAGTGCAGCAGGGATAAAGTTTAAGAAATAACAACAAAGTGTCTGCTGAGAGTTTTCAAAACCCTTCAGGGATCGCTCGCTAGCAATAAAATTTATTCTTTTTTATTTAGTAAGACTTGAGCCAGTTGCAGAAAATTAAAACTTAACAAATAATTTTTAACTTGATTAAAATATTTTTAGATACTAATACCCCTATCTACAATTATGAAATTAAATTCTCAGATTCAATTTACTCTCCTTCTGACAAGTAGTTAT
>JAQCJI010000055.1 GCA_027593175.1 Bacteroidota bacterium
TTGTAATATTTTAAACAATCTATAATTTCATGCATCCTTTATTAAAAATCATCTAAATCATACACCGAAAAATGGACAAAATTTTAGATATCGATAATGTTGACCTTAAGATTATCTCCTTGCTCAATGAAGATGCAAAGACACCTTACACAGAAATAGCAAAAAAAGTATTCGTATCCTCAGGTACAATCCATGTGAGAATGAAAAAATTGGAGGATATGGGCGTTGTGAAAAGTGCAACTCTCAATATTGATTTTTCAAAGTTAGGCTATGATATTTCTGCATTTTTGGGAATCTACCTAGAGAAAAGTTCTCTTTACGACACCGTCATTGAGAAGTTAAAAGGAATTGCCGAGGTAGTAAGTGCCTACTACACCACTGGTAATTACTCGATTTTCGCTAAGATCATCTGTAGAGATACCAACCACCTCCGTCAAGTGCTAGACAAAATCCAAAAAGTAGACGGAATTGACCGAACGGAAACCCTGATTGTATTGGAAGAAAGTATCAATAGGCCCATTCAATTTTTTGATAAAGAGAGATGAATCTATTTAGATTAAATATAAATAAATAATGTTTAGATTTTGTCAATTTTTTTTTAAAAAAAATGTGAAGGATTTTCCTTACATTTTTTTTTCATATTATACTAGTAATCAGTATATTAGATCAATTTAGCGCGAAATAGTTAATAAGCAGTGGGAATTTTTCACATTGCGACGAACATATTTTTTTGTTTGAATGTTGTATTTTTGCAACCTAAATATAATTAGTCTAAACAACTCAGTTCATGAGCAAAGACAACCAGATTTTAGAAAACCTGACCTCCAAGGAGTATGAGCATGGATGGTCAGTTAATTACGAAGCTGATGAGGCCCCACTTGGTCTAAATGAAGATATTATTCGTTGGATCTCTGCCAAAAAAGAAGAACCTAGTTGGTTACTGGAGTGGAGATTAAAGGCGTTCAAAACTTGGCAAGCCATGAAAGAGCCTGAATGGTCCAATGTCAATTATCGAAAGATGGATTTGCAGGCTTTGAGATACTACTCCGCTCCCAAACAAAGTAAAAACCCAAAAAACTTAAAAGAAGTAGACCCGGAATTAATTGCCATCTACGAAAGACTGGGTATTTCGCTCAACGAACAAAAAAGACTTCAAGGAATTGCAATCGATGTAGTACTTGATTCCGTATCCGTGGCTACTACCTTTAAGGAAACATTAGGTAAGCTTGGAATCATTTTTTGTTCCTTCAGCGAAGCAGTTAAAGAGCATCCGGATCTCATTAAAAAATACTTAGGCTCAGTTATTCCTATGACGGACAACTACTATGCCTCATTAAATGCTGCCGTCTTTTCTGATGGATCCTTTTGCTACATCCCTAAAGGGGTGCGCTGTCCAATGGAATTGTCTACCTATTTCCGCATAAATGCTGCAAACACTGGACAATTTGAGCGCACGTTAATTGTGGCAGATGACTCTTCCTATGTTTCCTACCTGGAAGGTTGTACCGCTCCTCAACGTGATGAAAATCAACTGCATGCTGCCGTAGTAGAAATTTACGCTGGCGCACATTCAGAAGTGAAATACTCGACCGTTCAGAACTGGTTTCCAGGAGATAAAAATGGAAAAGGGGGAATTTACAATTTTGTAACCAAGCGTGGGATTTGTGCCGGTGACCATTCCAAGATTTCTTGGACGCAAGTAGAAACAGGTTCTGCTATAACCTGGAAATATCCTTCTTGCATTCTCAAGGGAGATTATTCTATAGGTGAGTTTTATTCCGTGGCAGTCACCAACAATTACCAACAAGCCGATACAGGAACTAAAATGATTCACATTGGTAAAAACACCAAATCAAGGATTGTTTCTAAAGGGATCTCTGCGGGTAAATCTCAAAACTCCTATCGAGGACAGGTTCAGGTGATGAAGCGTGCACACAACGCCCGTAATTTTTCACAATGTGACTCCCTACTTATGGGCAACCAATGTGGGGCTCATACTTTCCCTTACATAGACATAGCCAATCCGTCTGCAAAGGTGGAACACGAGGCTACTACTTCAAAGATCGGTGAAGATCAAATCTTCTATTGCAACCAACGTGGAATAGCAACCGAAGATGCGGTTGCCTTGATTGTGAATGGTTATGCCAAGGAAGTATTGAACCAACTCCCCATGGAATTTGCAGTGGAAGCTCAAAAACTATTAGCGCTTACATTGGAGGGTTCGGTAGGGTAATCCAACCGGAAATCTAACGCATACCTTAGAAAAACTAGATCATGCTATCTATAAAAAATCTACATGCCTCCATTGAAGGCACTCCTATCCTCAGAGGAATTAACCTAGAAGTTAAAGCAGGTGAAGTACATGCCATCATGGGCCCTAATGGTTCTGGTAAATCTACTCTAGCCTCTGTTCTTGCAGGAAGAGAAGAATACGAAGTTACCGATGGAAAAGTGCTCTTTCAGGGGAAAGAACTCCTATCTCTTTCTCCGGAGGACCGAGCTCGAAAAGGTTTATTTTTAGCTTTCCAGTACCCAATAGAAATCCCTGGTGTCTCCACAACTAATTTCTTGAGAACAGCACTCAACCAAGTTCGAGAACATAGAGGTCAAGAACCTTTAGATGCTGTAAAATTTCTTTCGCTGATGAAAGAAAAAATGGCCTTGGTGGAAATTGACCAAAAATTATTGAGCCGCTCTTTGAATGAAGGTTTTTCTGGAGGAGAAAAAAAGCGGAATGAAATTTTCCAAATGGCGATGCTCGAGCCTGTGCTCTCGATTTTGGATGAAACCGATTCTGGTCTTGATATCGATGCACTTCGGATCGTATCCAATGGGGTAAATAAGTTGAAATCTGATAAAACGGCAACCATTGTGGTTACCCACTACCAGCGCCTACTCGATTACATCATTCCCGACTTTGTACATGTCTTGTACAGAGGGCGAATCGTCAAGTCAGGCACTAAGGAGCTTGCCCTAGAACTCGAAGAAAAAGGCTATGATTGGATCAAAGAGGAAGTTGATTCTACAGCCACAATCTGACCCAACCGCAATACGCATGAGTACCTTGACCCAACACGAATTAATTCTTGGTCTTTTTGAAGCAGCACCGACTACTTTTCTTTCTTTGCGCCAATTGGGCAAAGAAAGTTTCTATGCACAAGGACTACCTACCCTCAAATCCGAAGAATACAAATTCACCCCACTAGCCAAGAAATTGGAGAGCAACTTGACCGAATTCTACCCTGCAGAGCAGGTTGAAATCAGCCATAAGCAAGTCAAATCTGCTTTATTTCCCAATTTTAAAGGAGTGGTTTTGGTATTTTCGAATGGACATTATCTTCCTCAGTTATCCTCTACTTCGGAGGGTCTTGCAGTAAATCTACTTTCTGAGAGAGAAAACACCCCTTTGGGGAGCATTGCCAAAATAGATAAAGATCCCTTTGTTGCCTTAAATCAGGCCACTTTCACAGATGGGCTTCACCTTTCCCTTGACAAAAAGAAAGCACTCGAATCTCCGATTTTACTCCTCCAGTTTCATCAAACACAAGGAGGACAGGTCATTTCCCCAAGAATTTGGATTGAGGCAGGTGATTTTTCAAAAGCCACCATTATCGACTACCACATCTCCCTGGATGAAGCCCCCTACTTTGTTAATAAAGTAGTAGAAATCAGGGGAGGAGTTCATGCGGATATCACCTACCACTCCATCCAACAGGAAAACAATCAAGTAATCGAGGTCAGCAACCTAGTGACGGATATTCACCCAGATGCCCAGTTTACCTCCACGCAAATAACCCTTTCTGGGGATATGATCCGTAACAATCTGACGCTAAATCTATTGGGTAGCAATTCCGTAGGAGAAATGTTTGGTCTCTACCTACTACATGGTAAAACTCATGTAGACAACCATACCAATGTAGACCATATGGTTTCCCATGCTGAATCGAATGAACTTTACAAAGGTATTCTTGCAGACCAAAGTAGAGGGGTCTTTAATGGTAAAATTTTTGTGCGCCAAATCGCACAAAAGACAAATGCATTCCAGCAAAACAATAACATCTTGCTTTCAGACGATGTGATCATCAATACCAAACCTCAACTTGAGATTTGGGCAGATGATGTGAAGTGCTCACACGGATGTACCGTTGGGCAGCTCGACGAAGAGGCCTTGTTTTATCTACAAACAAGAGGTATCGATAAAATCACCGCAAAAGGGCTATTGCTGTATGCTTTTGCGGGGGAAGTCCTTGATAAGATTGAAGAGGATAGCCTTCGAAATTACATTGTAAATCAAATCCAAAAGCGACTCGAAAGCAATTTCTAAGCCATGCCCATCCAAGTCAATTCCATCAGGCGCCTTTTTCCGATACTTCACCAAGAGGTAAATGGATATCCTTTGATTTATTTTGACAATGCCGCCACTACTCAAAAACCTCAAGTGGTATTGGATGCACTTACACAGTACTACGAAAAGGATAATTCCAATATCCACCGAGGTGCGCATACCTTAGCAGATCGTGCTACGCGCCAGTATGAGGAGACTAGAGAAAGTGTCCGAGCCTTGATCGGAGCGCGAGAATCTGCTGAAGTGATTTTTACAAGAGGAACTACCGAAAGCATTAACTTGGTTGCCAAAACCTTCGGATCAAAATTCATTCAAAAAGGAGATGAAATTCTCATTTCTACCTTAGAGCACCATAGCAATATTGTGCCCTGGCAAATGCTATGTGAGCAAAATGGCGCTATCCTCAAGATCATTCCTATTACGGATGCGGGGGAACTGGTGATGGAAGAGTTCGAAAAACTACTCAGCACAAAGACTAAGTTGGTCAGTATCGTTCATGCATCCAATGCATTAGGCACCATCAATCCTGCAAAGGAAATTATAGCTTCCGCCCACGCGGTAGGAGCAAAAGTCTTGCTTGATGGAGCCCAGTCTGCTTCTCATTTGGAGGTAAATGTACAGGAACTCGATTGTGATTTCTTTGCTTTTTCTGCACACAAACTCTATGGACCTACAGGCTTAGGGGTTTTGTATGGAAAAAGAGAGCTTTTGGAAGAAATGCCCCCATTTCTTGGAGGTGGGGAGATGATTCGAGAGGTGACTTTTGAGAAAACAACCTACAATACCATTCCATTCAAGTTTGAAGCGGGCACCCCAAGCATTGCAGAAGTAATTGCATTTAAGCCTGCCTTGGATTTCATTGTTTCAACTGGAAAAAAGCAAATTCTGGAGCATGAAAATGACTTATTGCAGTATGCTACAGAAATCCTTCAAGAAATCAAGGGGTTGATCCCAGTGGGTACTTCTGCCGAAAAAGTTGCGGTTTTCTCCTTTAATATTCAAGCGATGCATCCATTTGATGTGGGGCAGTTACTGGATGCAAAAGGTATCGCAGTTCGAACAGGCCACCATTGTACCCAGCCTTTAATGCACAGATTGGGGTTAGAGGGCACTGTACGTGCCTCCTTTGCCGTTTACAATACTCGAGCTGAAGTGGAAGTTTTTGCACAGGCGCTTGCAAAAATCGTTAGCCTAAAAAATAAATGAGCACGATAGCAAACATACAAGATGAGATCGTAGCCGAATTTGAGATTCTGGGTGAAGACCGAGAATCAACGATTTTTTACATCATGGAGCTGGGTGGGAATTTGGAGCCCTACCCTGAAACCTTTCGTAAAGACGAATACATTATCCAAGGATGTCAGTCGAAGGTATGGTTAGTGGCTGAGGAGGAGGAAGGAAAAGTAATCTATAAAGCCGATAGCAATACAGATATTACCAAAGGATTGATTTCCTTGCTTATTCGGGTATTAAATCAACGGAGTCCAAAGGAAATTCTTGAGGCAAATCTTGACTTTATCCCCCGAATTGGAATGGGCAATATACTAGGTAGTCAACGATCAAATGGATTGGCAGCAATGATGATTCAAATGAAACGCTATGCCCTAGCTTTTCAAACCAAGCAAAACGCTTAATATGACCGTCGACGAATCTTCCGAAAATAAAATCCAAATTGACAATCTGCGGGACAAGGTCGTCATAGCCATTAAGTTGGTCTATGACCCTGAAATACCCGTTGATGTATATGAATTAGGGTTAATTTATGAAATTAGCGTTTACCCAGTAAACAATATCTTTGTATTAATGACCCTAACTTCTCCAAATTGCCCGTCGGCTGAATTTATTCCCTCAGAAGTCAAGGAAAAAATTCAACAGATCGAAGGTGTAAATCATGTAGAAGTTGAGGTGACTTTTGATCCGCCTTATACCCAAGATATGATGTCTGAGGTAGCCAAATTAGAATTAGGATTTCTT
This sequence comes from Bacteroidota bacterium, assembly GCA_027593175.1. Taxonomy (GTDB): domain Bacteria; phylum Bacteroidota; class Bacteroidia; order Cytophagales; family Cyclobacteriaceae; genus Algoriphagus. The sequence goes on from JAQCJI010000055.1 coordinate 6,320, forward strand.
TAACACACAAAATAAACACGCAAAACTATGTATCCTGAAGAATTAATTGCCCCCATGCGCGCTGAATTGTCTCTCGTTGGATTCGAAGAGTTTCGTACAGCCGAACAAGTAGCTGCCCACCTGGGTCCAGATCATAAAGGAACTACCTTATTAGTAGTCAATTCTGTATGCGGATGTGCGGCTGGTGCCGCTCGCCCTGGAATAAGAATGGCTCTAGAGCAGGCTGGCAAAAAGCCAACATCCTTGGCTACAGTATTTGCAGGTAACGACCGAGATGCAGTAGCCAAAGTGCGAGAACTAGTATTGCCTTACCCACCCTCTTCTCCTGCCATGGCTTTATTTAAGGATGGCGAACTCGTGCACTTTATTGAAAGGCACCATATTGAAGGAAGAAATGCCAAAATGATTGGAGAGCATTTAGTAGAAGTTTTCGAACTTTTTTGTGAGTAAAAAAGTCCTTAGGGACTTTTTTACTTTCTTATAAGATACGTTTCCACTTTCCATAAATGGGATTTATTCATTTAAATCACAAAATATACCTAATAATCAAGTGATTAGTAAAACAGAGATTCAAAACCATTAAATTTAATCTATCGCTAGATTACAAATAGAATAATTTATTTGAAAAATTACCGATTTTAGTAAATTGAGGCTGATTTTAGAGTTAAATTTCAATAAAAAGCACAAACAAATCCATCATGTCTGATTCTGCCAAGCTGTTCTACAAAGGACAAGAATTTGAATTCCCAATTATCTTAGGTACTGAAAACGAACCTGCCATTGACATTGCAAAACTTAGAAGTGATACCGGTCTAATCACCCTTGATTCTGGGTTCAAAAACACAGGTTCTACGACTAGTTCCATCACATTTCTAGATGGAGAAGAAGGTATCCTTCGATATAGAGGTTACCGAATCGAAGATCTTGCCGAAAAATCAAGCTTTATGGAAGTTGCTTACCTCCTTATCTATGGAGTGCTACCTACTCAAGCCCAGTTTGAAGATTTTACGAAGCAGATCACCTACCATACCTTGGTTCATGAAGACATCAAAAAGATTTTGGATGGTTTCCCTTCCATTGCCCATCCTATGGGTGTGCTTTCCTCTTTAATCTGCTCCTTATCTGCATTCTATCCTGATTCCCTTAACCCAAATAGCACCCCGGAAGAGGTCGATTTAAGCATAATTCGCTTGTTGGCGAAAATGCCAACCTTTGCAGCTTGGTCTTATAAAAACAAGATCGGGCATCCAGTAAACTATCCCGACAACTCACTTGATTACTGCTCCAACTTTTTAAAAATGATGTTTGCACTCCCTGCAGAGCGTTACCAAGTTGACCCAGTCGTTGCCAAAGCCTTAGATGTCCTATTAATTCTTCATGCTGACCATGAACAAAACTGCTCAACCTCTACAGTACGAATGGTAGGTTCTTCTCAAGGTCCAATTTATGCATCTATTTCTGCTGGTATCAATGCGCTTTGGGGACCACTCCATGGTGGAGCCAACCAATCAGTAATTGAAATGCTTGAAGACATTAAAGCTGATGGAGGAAATACCAAAAAGTACTTGGATAAAGCCAAAGATAAAAATGACCCATTCCGTTTGATGGGATTTGGGCACCGGGTTTACAAAAATTTTGATCCTCGTGCTAAGATCATTAAGAAGGCTGCAGATGATGTACTTGATAAGCTCGGAATCAAAGATCCGATCCTAGACATTGCCAAGCAACTGGAAATTTCAGCCTTAAACGATCCTTACTTCATAGAAAAAAAGTTGTACCCAAATGTGGATTTTTACTCAGGCATCATCTACCGAGCACTCGGTATTCCTATTGACATGTTTACTGTGATGTTTGCCTTGGGTCGACTACCTGGCTGGATAGCTCAGTGGAAAGAAATGATTCAAAAAGGCGAGCCCATTAGCAGACCTCGACAAGTATATTCTGGTGCTACAGAAAGAAGCTATGTAGAAATGTCAAAGCGGTAATCCATTGCTAAATTGAACAGCGCCTTTTTTCTTTATTTTATCAAAACGACTAAAAAGAAATAAAAATGCTTTTTTCTGAGCCTCACCAAAAGAGAAGGAAATAAATTCCAAACTCCCTTAGATCCTAAGAATCGATGACACCACTAACGCTTGAAGACGCAGTAGCACTCACCCAAAAATTCACCTCACGACCTTCCAACGAAGAACTTCTTCGCTTATATGGTTTGTACAAGCAAGCAACTGAAGGTGACAATGAAGAAGAACGACCTGGAGGATTTGATTTTAAGGCTGCCGCCAAATACAATGCATGGCTACTTTTAAAAGGAAAATCTAAAGAATATGCTAGCCTAGCCTATCGAGAAGTGGTAGGCGAACTAGCTGGAAAATACACCTAAACGAGCCCTGAATCATTTTCAGGGTTTATTTTTTTCATAGTACCTCGCCAATAGACTTCCTAGAATCAATTGCTGTAAATGATACAACATCACCGGAAGCAAAACCACGCCAAAGATTGCAGCACTTGGAAACAATACTTTCCCAATTGCAACACCATGTAATAAGGACTTAGTAGAGCCACAAAAAAGAGCTGCGATCTGATCCTCCTTTGAAAAAGATAGCAGCCTGGCCAAAAGAAAGAGTATTCCCACCACCAGAAGTAAAATAAAAAGCATAAATAGAGCTAATACTCCAAATCTTAACCAAGAGAAAGAAGTGAAAACCTGTTGCGAAAAGGATTCGGAAAATGTGGTAAAGACAATGGAAAGAATTACTATTTGATCCAAATATTTTAAGCGGCTCAAAAAGGGCTTAATTTTTAGAAATAAATACCGGTGCATCACTAATCCCAAAAGTACAGGTAGCACTACTTTGAAAGACAACTCAACGATAGAAGCCCAAAGATCAAGTTCTCCAGCAACCTCACCCCCTGCAACACGCATCCAAAAAGGGGTAATTACTACCCCTAAAAGACTTGAAATACTAGCATTAAAGATGGCTGCAGCCACATTACCCCCAGAAATGGACACCAAGACCACGGAGGCACTGACTGTGGAAGGTAACGCTGCTAAGTAGGAAATACCAAGGGCAAAATTTGGATCCAATTCAGGAAAAAAATAGACCAACGAGAATACAAGCAATGGAAACCCTATAAATGTGGTGACCTGAATCAAGACATGAAGTCTCCAATTGCTCAACCCCGTACCAAGTTGTGTTGGATCTAGTTTCAATCCATAAAAAAAGAAGAGCAGCGCAATGCCTACTTGAATAAATGGCTTCCAAGGAATATTCGACTCCGAAGAACCCAATTCAGGAAGAATCGCCGCCATTCCTATCGCCAATAGGATGCCTACTAAAAATCCATTTAGGCCAACACGAGCCAATGATGCACTTAATTTGGCCTTCATTGGTGGACAAGCCGTTTGAAATTATCACAGAAAATAGCCGTAGCTATAGCAACGTTGAGCGATTCTGCCTTTCCAAAACTTGGAATAGTAACCTTGCTGCTGACCCATTTCTCCATCTCTTTCGAAATTCCTTGGGACTCATTCCCAAGCAAAAGAACACCTGGAGTTGGATTTGTAAGTTTATAGATGGATACTCCCTCTAAAAAAGCGCCATATACTGGTAATTTCCATTCTTGAAAAGCCTTTGCTAGCTCTCCATAATAAAAATGAACACGCGTAAACGAACCCATGGAAGATTGAATCACTTTGGGATTATAAAATTCAGCGGTATGGGGAGAAAAAATTAATTTCTTGATGCCATACCAATCGGCAATACGAATGATTGTTCCTAGGTTGCCCGGGTCCCGCACCTCATCTAAAGCAAGGATAAGTTCGCCTTCTTCTGGAAAAAAGGCTTCATTTGGCTTCATTTGAACCACGGCCAAGGCAGAATCATTGCTTTGATACTGCCCAACCTGCTCGAGCTGACTGGCTGTTACAAAAAGCACTTCCGCCTTAATGCCAGTCAATAATGAGGTGTTTTTTGTAGCAAATTCCTTGGTGACCAAAAGTAAATCCACCATAAACCCAGATTGAAGGACTTCAATCACGCTTTTTTCCCCTTCCACAAAGAATTTTCCCGACTCAACTCGGTATTTTTTTTGATGTAAGGATTTTATAAACTTAACCGTATTTTTGCTTAGCATTCCTCCAACCATTCGAACTTGAAATCTTTCAAATATATACTTTTTCTCAGTCTACTCTGGTTTTGTCTTAGCTGCTCTTTGACCAGAAATTTGGAAGAGAGTGCTTATGTGGTCTATGATAATAAACTGGTAGGCATAAATAAAGCCGATGCGGGTGCACTTCAACAACTGCTAGAGCAAGAACCAAATACTCGAATTTTGGGAAACTCACCCGGCGTAATCCTTTACAGATTGGGGAACCAATTTTACGATAGTAGTAAATTTGCCGCTAAGCAAAAAAAAGTAGTGGACCAATTAAATGCCCTTCAATCGAACAAGGAGGCTGAACTCAACGAATTGTCCAACAAACGAAAAGTAGAATATTTAAAGATCAAGCTAGAAAGTCTGGATAAGATCTTAGAATACGGGAATGCGCTGATGCGAACGGGAAATCCTGTAGTCCTCTTAGATAGTAATTTGGTTGAAAAATCTAGAAAGAACATGAAAGGCTATCTAGTCAATCATGGTTTTTTTGATGCTGAGGTAGACTATAGTATTTCGACTAGAAACAAAAAAGCCTCTATCTCTTACCAAATCAAAGAAAATAATCCTTACATCCTTGATTCGATCTATACGCGAATAGATAATTCTGAGATTCAAGGTCTAATTTCAAACTTTTCATCCAATTCCTTTCTCAAAAAGGGTCAGATTTACAATCAAGACAACATCACGGAAGAACGAAATAGATTAGAGGACCTGCTCAAAAATAAGGGGTATTACATGTTTTCTAAGTCCTATGTCAACTTCATCGCTTATCAAGATACCGCGGCGAAATCCATACGACTGGAACAAGTAATCCAAAAGCCTACTTTCGCAGAAAGCCATGAAGTATACACCCTCGATTCAATCGGCCTACGAATCAATCCCCCTTCGAATGAGTTTGCAGATAGACAAATTCAAACCCAGTATCAAGGGATTGATTTTTCCTTTTATCGAGATCGATATTCAGCTAAAATCCTAGCATCAAGGATTCAAATGCAAAAGGGAAAGCCTTACAGCAGAACCGAAGCACTTGAAACACAGCGTCTGATTAATAGCCTGGATCTTTTTCGGTTTGTCAATATCACTTTTGATACGCTAGGGACCTCACTGACTGCTAATATCTATACACAACCTAATCAAAAATACCAGCTAACCAATCAGTTAGGGATGACCATCACCGAGCAACTCCCAGGGCCCTTCTTCAGTACGGCTTTGAGAAATCGTAATTTCTTTAGGGCAGGGGAACTGCTTGAACTGAATTTCAGAGCAGGACTAGAAGGTGTTGCCTCAGCCACAGGCCAGGGTGTATATCAAAGCAGCGAAATCAATACATCACTTTCTGTAATTTTTCCCAGATTCTTATTCCCCTTTACCCCAAAAACGCTACAACAATTTGGGAAATACAACCCGAGTACAAGAATCCAATTTGGGTATTTGAGCACCAATCGGCCGGAATACAAACGAAATGCAATCAATGGACAATTGGGATACACCTGGGCCACGCGCAACAATCGTCAATCCTTTACCATCAATGCCGCGGATATCAGCTACATCAGAACTCCTTTTATCCAAGACGAATTTTTGAGTATTCTTGAAAACCTACAGAGCGATGGAAACAACCTGATCTGGTCCTTCCTACCCTCGCTCATTAGTAGCTTTTCAGGGCAGACTTTGATCAACTTCAATCGTTATGGTAATTTTTCAGCGCGAAAAGCTTCCCTACTGCGAATTTTCGGGGAAAGTGGTGGTACTACCCTGAATTTTACAAATGTCCGAAGAAACGATTCACCAGAGATTGACTATGCCAATTTCCAGTGGCTTAAGGGACAAGTTGATTTCAGACGTTATTATCCAATCAGTAAAAAGCAAACCCTTGCCTACCGACTCAACTTCGGTATCACCCGTCCTTACGGGGTCAGTGCAGGAATTTTGCCTTATGAAAAATATTTCTTTGCTGGAGGAGGTACAAGCATCCGTGCTTGGCAAGCGCGAAGACTTGGACCTGGAAGTTACACTCCAGTCACGGGGCCTGGTGGAAGTTATGATTACCGAAATGAGCAACCTGCAGAAATGATTCTTGAAAGTATGTTCGAGTACCGAAGAAAGTTGTTTAGCTACTTCGATATGGCGGTTTTTCTAGATGCGGGTAACTCTTGGATGATTGGCAGAGATGCCGCTCGCCCTGGGGCAGATTTTAGATACGATCGATTTTACAAGGAGATTGCAGTCGGAACAGGGGTAGGCTTACGAATGGATTTTGACTTTTTAGTCATTCGCCTTGATTTAGCTACCAAAGCCCTCGATCCAGCACGCCAAGAAGGCCAACGATGGATTCTTGACAATATCCGATTGAATAGACCCTTTGGGGAAAGAGGACAAACTGTATTTAATTTTGGAATTGGATATCCATTCTAAAATCAATAAGCTAATGAGTAGGAAATCAAAAGAAGAAATTGCAGTCATTTACAAGCAAATGCAGGAATACATTTGCAAAGCGCTTGAAGCTGGAGATGGGACAGGAACATTCAAAGTAGATAATTGGACTCGAGAAGCCGGAGGAGGAGGACAAACCCGAATTTTTCAAGATGGAGCCATCATTGAAAAAGGTGGGGTAGCCTTTTCAGCAGTGCATGGGCCAACCCCAAAAAAGATTTCCAATAAACTTGGTTTGGAGCCCGGAATATTCTTTGCTGCTGGGGTATCCATCGTTTTGCATCCCTTCAGTCCCATGGTCCCCATCATCCACATGAATATCCGCTACTTCGAAATGGAAGATGGTACCCATTGGTTTGGAGGTGGAATAGATTTGACCCCCCACTACATTGTGCCTGAAGATGCGGCTTACTTTCACCAGAAATTAAAAGAAACCTGTGATTCCTTTGACCCAAGCTACTACCCTAAGTTCAAAGGCTGGGCAGATTCGTACTTTTTTCTAAAGCATCGTCAAGAGACTCGCGGCATTGGAGGGATTTTTTACGATCGACTCAGCGCCACAACAGACAGCCATTTCCAAGAGATTTTAGATTTTAGCCTTGCCTTGGGAAGGCTCTTCCCTGAGGTATACACCCATTTGATGCAAAAAAATGCTAGGATACCCTTTGGCCTGGAACAAAAGGCTTGGCAAGGACTCCGTCGAGGTCGCTATGTGGAGTTCAATTTGGTGTGGGATGCAGGAACCAAGTTTGGCTTAGATACGAATGGACGAACAGAAAGTATTTTGATGAGCATGCCTCCACAAGCAGAATGGGTCTACCAGCATGAACCCCTGCCAACTAGTGAGGAGGCATTTACCCTGATTCATCTAAAAAAAGGAATTGACTGGCTTTCTTATACCCCATGATAGAATCATTTAAGCATTGGGACGAGAAGGCCTTTCTGCGGCTTAATTCCTTCCATTCGGAGGCCTTGGACCCTATTGTCTTGCTACTTACGCAGACGATCACTTGGATTCCCTTGTACCTTTTGCTACTCTATTTAATCTACCGAATAGACCCTAAAAATAGTATATGGGTAATTGGGGGAGTAATACTTACCATCCTCCTTGCCGATCAAGTTAGTTCGGGATTGATGAAACCCTACTTCGAACGACTCCGCCCCTGTCATGACCCACAATGGAAAGGATTTATGCACCTCTATGGTAGGTGCGGTGGGCTTTATGGATTTGTTTCTTCCCACGCTGCCAACACCTTTGGGTTGGCCACATTCCTAACACTCACCTTGAGTAAAAAGCAAAAAAACATTTGCTGGCTATTTCTATATGCAGTGGCAGTCAGTTATACCCGCATTTATCTAGGCGTGCATTATCCCCTAGATGTATTTTTTGGAGCTCTGGTTGGCGTTCTTTCCGCTTACTTCTCTTGGGCTGTGATAGTTATTCTAAAGCGTAAAATCGTCAAAAAAGTAATAGAATAATGAGCAAAAGCAAAGTAAGTATCTAGAAAAATGAATTTACATCGGCACTTCCCAGATTTCATTGTGCTGGTAGGTAATCTCACCCTTACTTACCAATAGAGGGGATTCCAAATTATTGTGATATAATTTCCCCGTTCCCAATCCCTGTGGAAGAATCGGTAAGTAGGTAGAGGTGAGTTGAGAGATGGCATTGAGGCCGATAGCACTCTCCAAGGCCGAAGTCATCCACCAACCAATTCCCATCTTTTCCGCTAACTGAATCCATTCACGCGTTTCTAAGATTCCTCCCAACAGGCTGGGTTTTAAAATTAAATACTGCGGCAATATGGAATTCAGCACTTCCTCTTTATCTAGTTTACCGATAAGTTCCTCATCCAATGCAATTGGAATTGGACTTTTTATCGCTAATTCCCGCATTGCTTTCCATTGCCCCACCGCGATGGGCTGTTCGATGCTGTGCATGCCAAAAACCTGCAACTGCTCCAGTTTACCCAAAGCCTCACGGGAAGAAAAGGCACCATTGGCATCTACGCGCAGCACATGGTCATTTGCATGTTCCTGCTCTCGGATATAGCGAAATAACTCAAGCTCCTGATCAAAGTCAATCGCTCCGATTTTCATTTTCAAGCAGGCAAACCCTTCTTCTAACTTTTTATTGATCTGCTGAAGCATAAATTCTTTAGTTCCCATCCAAATCAATCCATTAATCGGAATGGGTATTCCTTGATCAAAAAATGAGTTAGTAAGGATACGCTTCCTTCCACCATGTAAAAAATCCAAAAGGGCAGTTTCCAAACTAAAACGGATAGCTGGTAGTGAAAATGGCACTAACGCCTTCACTTGCTGGAGCAAACTCTCCTCTTCCAAATCCCAAGCTCTTTGATTTGCTTGGGCTAAGAGTGCAATTAAAACTTGTTCAAAATCATGTAAGAAGTCGGGACTCAGACCAGCTAATGGAGCAGCCTCTCCCCATCCTACTTGATCCAAGTCTCCCTTACGATGCACCTTGATCCAAAAGATCTCACGCGTATGCATTACTCCTCGAGAGGTGCCAGCTTCAAATCTAAAAAGGAGCGTTCTTTTGATGTAAGAAAATGCAAAGCTAACAGGTAAAGTCATGACGGTGTAACCAAAAAGAGATGAAAAGGGTTAACTATATTTGTTGACAAACTGCTCCTATTTATGGAAATGCCGAGTATTGATCTCAAAGAGTACGAATATACTTTACCAGAGGAACGAATTGCTAAACATCCCTTAGAAAAAAGGGATAAATCCCGGCTTTTAGAATACAAAAAGGGAACTATCTACCATCACCATTTTTTTGATCTTCCTGAGCTTCTGGATTCCGACAGCCTTCTAGTTTACAACAATACCAAAGTAATTCCTGCGCGTTTAATTTTTCAAAGGCAAACTGGAGCTCGCATTGAGGTGTTTTTACTGCAACCTATTGCTCCCTCACTTCTAATATCCGAAATTATGGCTTCCAAGAAGCCGGTGGTATGGGAAACCATGATTGGAAATATCAAAAAATGGAGAGAAGGAGAAGACCTTCAAGGGAGGATTTTGGTAGCAGATAAAGAAGTTATTCTCACTGCCCGCCTTCTAAATAGATCGCTAAAGCAAGTCGAATTTTCTTGGTCTAAAGAAGAAATTGCTTTTGTAGATTTAGTGGAAGTCTGCGGGGAAACTCCCCTTCCTCCATACCTCAAACGAAAGCCGCAAGAAGAAGATAAATCGCGTTACCAAACCGTTTATTCTGAAAAAGAAGGTGCAGTAGCAGCACCTACAGCAGGTCTTCATTTCACAGAAGAGGTATTTACTGGACTACGAAAAAAGGAGATTCAAGAAGCTCCACTAACACTTCATGTTAGTGCTGGAACATTTCAACCCATCAAAGTACAAGCTTTGGAAGAGCATCCCATGCACAGTGAACAAATGGAAATCAAGCTAGAAACCATTGAAAAGCTTCTTAGACATGAGGGAAAAATTATTGCTGTGGGAACCACTTCAGTAAGAACTTTAGAAAGCATGTATTGGTATGGTGTTCAAATACTAGAAAACAGAGGCAATCTTTTTCAAATTGAAAAACTAGCTCCTTACTCAAGTCGAACGACCCTTTTTTCTCGAAGAGAGCCCTTGGAAGCCATCCGAAAAGAAATGGAACAAAGTGGTAGAGACACCCTATTCGGAACAACTTCCATTTTTATTTTTCCAGGATATACGTTTAAACTCGTAGATGGATTGATTACCAACTTTCACCAGCCTAATTCGACGCTCGTATTATTAATTGCTGCGCTTGTAGGTGAGGATTGGAAAAAAATATATCATGAAGCACTTG
>JAQCJI010000056.1 GCA_027593175.1 Bacteroidota bacterium
CCTGACACTTTTTTTGCATTCACTAATACTATCCCAATAAGCCTAAATACGAAAAAAAATAGCTGCTTTTCAATCTAAAATTCCTAAAAACAAAAAAACCACTTGTCCTGAGTGGTTTTTTACCTACCGAAGTAGTCCGTACGGGAATCGAACCCGTGTTTTATCCGTGAAAGGGATACGTCCTAACCCCTAGACGAACGGACCATTTGATCCACAAAAAGGTGGCTTTTTAAAAGGTTGTGCAAATATAGAGGCTTGAACTTATAATCCCAAAGTGGCTAGAAAATTTCTTTTCAATCATCCCTTAATCTTCTGAACCAAAGCAGTAAAAATTTACTTTATCTGTAGAACGACATTTTCTGTAAATTCACTTCAAAATAAACTCATGTCCACAACTGCTCCTGCCCTTCGAGTGGCCATCAATGGATTTGGAAGAATTGGTCGCTATACCACCAAACTTCTCCTGAATAATTCAGATTTCAATTTATTGGCCATCAATGATTTAGCTGATCCAGCTGCCATAGCTCATTTGCTGAAGTACGATTCTGTACATGGAAAATTTCATGCCAACATTCGCCATTCACCACAGCTTCTACGGGTAAACGAGCACGAAATAGCACTCTTTTCTGAATCAAATCCAGAAAATCTTCCCTGGAAAGAATTAAAAATTGATCTTATTTTTGAGTGTACTGGAAGGTTTACCCTAAAAAAAGATGCCGAAAAACACCTGCATGCCGGAGCTAAAAAAGTAATTATTTCTGCACCCTCACACGAATTATCCATCCCCATGATCGTTCTCGGGGTAAATGATCAAGTACTTTCCGGAAAAGAAACCATCGTTTCCAATGCCTCCTGCACCACCAACTGCTTGGCCCCTTTAGTGAAAGTACTAGATGAGAATTTTGGAGTTTTGAATGGCTTTGCCTCAACAATTCACTCCTACACCAACGATCAAAACCTGCATGATGCCCCACACAAGGACCTCCGAAGAGCCCGAGCAGCAGCCTATTCCATCATTCCAACCTCTACCAATGCTGGAAAAGCCTTGGACCGAGTGCTACCCGCACTGGCAAGTAAAATCGAAGCGTCGGCCATGCGCGTGCCAGTACCCGATGGCTCACTTACAGACTTGATTGTTACGGTTTCGAAAGAAGTCACTGCCACCGAAGTCAATGAAGCATTCAAAAAGGCAGCGGCATCAGATTTAAATGGATATCTGCAAGTGGAAGCTGATCCGATCGTGTCCATAGATATTTTGGGTAATACCCATTCGGCAATTCTTGATGAAGCCTTAACCTCCGTCAAAGGGAATATGGTCAAATTGGTGGCTTGGTACGATAATGAATCGGGCTATGCCAACCGGCTAGTTGACTTGGCAAGGAAAATTAGTGGTCATTAGAAAAACTTACTTTATCCGCCGAACTTGATAGTTCTTAATCGGGTTTTCAACCACTATTTTTTGCAACTTTCCACCTTGATAGTGGTATTGGTTGGTATTCCCCTCGACCTCAATTTCATAAACACTTGGGCTAATCTTCTTAATCGGAGCAAATACTCCATATACCTCAGATAAAAAGATTTCCTGACCGCTTGGCTCTTCGAAAAATAGTTTAGAACTACACCAGGACAAAGGCCCTTTTAAAGAAGTCCGATTGGCATATTTATAGGATTTGGAATCCACTTGGTATTGCGCCCCTGTCCAGTTGACCTTCGAATCAAAAAAACTGCGGTTGGTCTTTGATTCAGAATAGGTCTTTAAAATTTTTCCTCCGTTGAAATGCGAACGCGTCAAAAATTTAAGATCCACATCCCCAAAAAACCAAAACTTCACCCGGCTATCTACCGAATAAAGTAAAGAATCTGCTTCACCAGTTTTCTGAGCTGTAAGGCTTCCTATTTTTAATCCAAGAACCACTATTTCAAAAGATGCTGTTTCTTTTGTGGTTTGCGCATGCCCAAGCGAAACGGCCATACCTAGAAAAATGAGCAGGCTAATCCTCTTAAAATTGGTGTATCGCAGTTGATTCATCGGAAATTAAAGGGTGAGATTAGTGGTAGCGAACTGCATCATCAGTTCCTTTAAGTCTAAGTTTAAACTTATTCTCAATTTGGCTACTATACCGTTGCCAATCTTCTTGGGTGTCGATGTCATCTAGTTTGGGCAGCAAAGTGACAATTAAACCGTGCCGAGAAGCCACATGCAAGGTCTGTGACAACACTTGAGAAGTACTCCATTCGATCCCCTCGAACAAGTACGCTGCCCTACCCTTCATTCCAATCAAATAGTAGCCCCCATCGCTGGCTGGTCCCACTACCAAGTCGGAATCTTTTAAGGCTTCAAATGCTTGAAGTAGGTGTTGGCTTTGAAGCGTAGGACAATCGGTCCCAATAAGCACCACTTTATTCCTACCCGATTCAAACGTGAGAGCAAATGCATTTGCCATCCGCTCCCCCAGATCTTGCCCTTGCTGCACAAAGCTCTTTTCGACAGTTAAGCGGGTGGATTCTGGGATAAAGTCTGAAAAAAAAGTCCAAACAGGTACTGGCACAGCCTCCAATTCTAAGTAAGTCAACTGAACAAGATGCTTGTAAATCTCCAAGGCAGGTAGCTCCCCCATTCCAGAGGCAAGGCGAGTTTTCACCTGGCCCAAAATGGCATTCTTTTCAAATACAAGCACCACTTCTTTTTTCATCCTACGAATCTATACCTATTCTTTAATCTGAATAAATAGCTGGTACATTTAAATTAGATCAAAAATCCGTGGCAAAAACAGGGAAATCTCTGGGAACAGCGTAATTAAAGCCAAAGCAATCACCATGGCCAAAAAGAAGGGCAATAAGGGACGAAGCACTTGAGTTAAGGAAATTTTTGCAATAGACGCCCCCACAAACAATAGGGAGCCAACCGGAGGAGTACACAAACCGATACATAGGTTCACCACCATAATCATCCCAAAATGGACAGGATCTACTCCTACCTTGGTAACCACCGGTAAAAATATGGGGGTAAAAATTAATACGGCAGGTGTGATGTCCATGAAGGTTCCTACAAACAGTAAAATGATGTTAATTACAATCAATATCACCCACTTATTATCACTTAAGGTCAGCATAAACTCACTGATCAGTTGTGGAATGTCTTCTGCTGACATCACCCAAGACATACTCATCGAAGTGCCAATCAACAACAAAACGACTGCGGTAGTTTCTGAGGAGCGAACTAGAATTCCCGGAAGCTCGGATACTTTGAGTTCTCGGTAAAAAAATGAAAGCAATAAGGTGTAGACAACAGCGATTGCAGAGGCTTCGGAGGCTGTAAAAATCCCGCCAACAATCCCTCCAATGACTAAAACGAGTAAAAACAAACTAGGCATTGCTCTCCAAAATGATTTAACCAAAAAAGTGAAACGGATAGTCTCTCCTTGAGGTAAGTTATTTTTTTTGATGAAAAAAGCAGCACAAAGCATTAATATCAACCCCAACAGAATTCCAGGTAAGTATCCTGCCACAAATAAGGCAGCAATGGAAACCCCACCACTGGCTAAGGAATAAATAATCAAAACATTAGATGGAGGTATGACCAATCCTGTCGTAGAAGCAGTCACATTGACGGCTACCCCCAGGGTTTTAGGGTACCCCTCTTCATCCATTCGCTTTCCCAATATACTCCCAAGTGCAGACGCCGCTGCCGCTGCAGATCCTGCAATTGCACCAAAAAGCATGGAAGCAATTACATTCACATACAATAGACCACCTGGAAGTTTGCCGGTAAGACCCTTCGCAAAATCAATTAGCCGATTTGCAATACCCCCTTTGTTCATGATCTCTCCAGCCAATACAAAGAATGGAATGGCTAACAAGGAGAAACTATCCAAGCCCGTGGCCATGCGCTGCGCAATCGTGGTGGCAGCAGGCATTGCGGACACGGAAACAAGAAGCGTGAAAAAGCTAGAAAGACCCAAGCTCCAAGCTACTGGAACACCAAGGAGCAAAAGCGATACAAAACTTAAAACCAAGATTAAAATTGCGATCAATTCCATAGTTAATCTTGGCTTTTAACAAGTTGCAGCACATGAAAACTATGGTAGTACACCACCAAAATACCAGATATAGGTACCATGGCATACACCCAGGATAGGGGTACCTGAAGGGTAGCAGATTTCTGCTGCAAGAGCTGGGAAATGTATACCAGGTTAGACCCTCCTCCCACCATAATTACAGCCCCAAAAAAAATAACCATACTATGGATGAAAAGCTGCAAATAAAAGAGCTTTTTACCCTGAACCTTTTGAACCAACACATCAATTGCCAAATGACCCTGCTTACCTGATACATAGGCGGCTCCCAAAAGACCCAACCAAATCATGCTGTACCGCGCCAATTCATCAGTAAATGAGCTCGGGTCCCCCAAGAGGTAGCGCGAGACCACCTGCCAGGTGACATTCAACACCATCAATCCCATCAAAAGGGCGATGGTAAATTGGATAAATTGATCTAATGCAGCCTTTAATTTCATTTTGTTGTCTGTTGAATTCGTTTAATCAATGGTTCCAATTGTGGCTGTTCTTTGAAGACCTGCTCATAAACACCCGAAACCTTATCAAAAAAAGGTTCTTTGGAGGGATAGCTGATCTTTACACCTGCTTTTTGTACCTCTCGAAGTGCTTCTTCTACTGCCTCCTTCCAAAGACCCTCCTGGTAAACAGCAGATTCATTTGCCGCTTCCTGTAACCATTTCTGTTCTTCAGGACTTAGCTCACTCCAGACCTTGGTGCTCACCAAGACCACATCGGGAATCGCTGTATGCTCGTCAATGGAGTAATACTTGCAAACCTCGTAATGCCTAGAATTGTAAAAACTGGGAGGATTGTTCTCTGCGGCATCCACAATACCTTGCTGTAAAGCAGTGTAGAGCTCTCCATACGATACGGGTGTGGGTGATCCTCCCATGCCACGGATCATGTTGATTGCCATTTTGGATTCTTGAACCCGAACTTTCAGTCCCGTCAAATCAGCAGGAGTTTCAATAGGCTTGGTTTTACTGTAAAAACTTCGCTTGCCAGCATCATAAAAACACAATCCTCTCAACCAATATTTTTCTGTGCTCAACAACAACTCTTTCCCAATCTCCCCTTGGAGCACCTGCGAGGTATGGGCATCGTCTCTAAACAAGTACGGAAGCCCCAACACACTGATTTCAGGTGAAAAGGCTTCTAAGGATGCAGCAGAAACTTTCGTCATCCCCAGGCTTCCAATTTGCAACAGCTCAAGCAGTTCTCTTTCAGTGCCCAACTGTTGATTGGGGTAAACCTTCACTTTTATTTTACCCCCTGATTTTTCTTCCAGCCGCTCACCAAGAAATATCATCGCCTGATGTACAGGATGCGATACCACCTGGGCATGGCCCATCTTGATGACTTTTACGCCGGTATCCAATTGACAACCCCCAAGAGCTAGTACCAAGGCAAGGAAAACAAAAACAATTCTTCGGGTCATTTGCATTAGATAAGCTTTCGAAGTGAAACGATTTGATCCATCACCTGGGCTATGATCTCCCGGATTTTTGAATAGTTGCTTGCAGCAATATCTTCTTTTCGAAATAACTGGGAACCCATTCCCACACATAGCGCACCTGCATCAAACCAACTTTTGATACTGGGTAGTGTGGGTTCCACTCCTCCCGTTGGAATGAGCTCTATCGTGGGCATCACGGCATGCACAGCGGTAATAAAAGCGGGAGTCAACAAGTTGGCAGGATACATCTTGACCAGCTCCGCTCCTAGCTCCTGTGCGAAAAATACCTCGGAAACGGTTCCACAACCGGGTATCCAAGGAACCTCTACCCCAGCGCAATACTCGCCTAAGGCAGGATTCATCACGGGTGCCACGATAAATTCTGCACCCATATCCAAAAATAGTTCAGCCTCTTCAGGATGGTAGATGGTACCCACACCCAGATACATTCCTGGAAGTTGACCTACAAGCTCCTTAATCTTTGGGAAAATAGCCTTGGCTTCTTTTCCTCTATTAACCATCTCAATGACCCTTACACCACCTTCATAAGCTGCTACTACCAACTCTAAACATACCTTTTCGTCTGGATGGAAAAATATGGGCATCATCCCTCCTGCATGCATGCGTTTAATAAATGGACTTGGATTTCGCATCATCGTTTTATTTTTCCATTACCCTCACCAGCCACCAACTCTTGAATTTCTTGGAGAGAGCAGTACAATATATCCCCAGGAACACTATGCTTGAGTACTCCAGCCGCCATCGCAAACTCAATGGCTTCTTTAGGACTCAAGTGCAGCAATCCATAGATCAAACCACCTGCAAAAGCATCACCAGACCCTACACGGTCCACGATATGAGTCAATTCGTAGCTTTTTGAATTGTAGGATTTTTTTCTTCCATAAAGGCTTGCAGACAGGCTGTTGACAGAGGAACTATGGGAAATGCGGTCCGTCTTGACCAAGTACTCTAGCTTAGGAAAACGGTCAAAGGCCATTTTCTTGGGGTCCGTCAAACTCTTGAATTCTTCATTCAAACATTGTCTAAAAACCCGTCCACCCGCAATCATGACATGCGTCAGCTCCATTAGCTGCGGCATGACCTGATGAGGAGCCTTACCGTATTGCCACAAATTGCTACGGTAATTTAAGTCTCCGCTTACCCGTATACCTCTTTCATTGGCCTTTTGAAGGGCGATCAAGGTTAGGTTCGCACATTTTTGAGATAGTGCAGGCGTAATTCCCGACCAATGCAGCCAAGACACCCCTTCCAAAATAGACTCCCAATCCAAATCCTCTCCCTCAAAATTGGCAAAAACAGAATCTGCCCGATCGTATATAATTTGAGAGCTTCGCTGCATGGCTCCTTGCTCCAAAAAATAGATGCCCATCCTGCCCGGTATATAGGAAATGGCACGGGTATCTATTCCATTTTTTCTAAGCTTTCCAGCAGCAGCCCATCCCAACTCGTGATCAGGAAAGGCGGTGAGGTGTGAGACATCCATGCCCCAATAGGCCAAAGCAGCCGCGACATTTGCTTCTGAGCCTCCAAACTCCATTTCGAGATCCTGTGCCTGAAAAAAACGTTGGTTTCCAGGAGGACTGAGTCGTAGCATGACTTCACCAAGAGTGATAATTTTCTTCATGGAAGAATAAATTTTTTATCTAATTTGACCAAAATAAGAAATAATTACGATGAATAACACCTCACTCCTATTAGATTCTTTGGATAATGTCGGCGTAGCCCTTTGCGACCTAAGTCCTGGGGAGCAAGTGAGCCTCGAACTCCATACCCTAGAAATAAGCCAATTCATTCCAGCCAAGCATAAATTTGCCCTTCAAGAGTTTTCTTCAGGTGACGAAATATTGATGTATGGAACTGTAGTGGCGGAAGCAACTCAAAAAATAGGTAAGGGTGCAGCACTTACTTTAGAAAACATCCAACACAAAACCCAAGCCTATTCCTTAGAAAGAAAAACAGAAGCTAGAAGGCCGCCTGAGGTAGCCCATTGGAAAGACAAAACTTTTTTAGGCTTTCATCGAGAAGATGGGCAGGTAGGTACCGCCAATTATTGGATTGTTCTACCGCTCGTATTTTGTGAAAATACCAATATCAAACTGCTTCAAGAGGCCTTTGAAAATGCCCTAGGCTTTTCCCAACCCAATCCCTACGAACAACAAATCAAAGTCCTAATCGCTGGGGACAAAAGTGGAACAGCCTTAGAAGATACCAGCTTGATCTTGGAGGTAGAACGCAACAAACTTTTCCCACAAGTGGATGGCATCCGTTTCCTTACCCATAGCATGGGCTGTGGGGGCACTAGAGACGATGCATCGGCACTTTGCGGTCTCCTTGCTGGATACATCCACCACCCCAATGTAGCTGGCGCAACTGTGCTTAGCTTGGGTTGCCAAAATGCCCAAGTAAGCCTACTTCAAGAAAAACTATCCCTTCTTTCTTGTAAAAAACCAGTTGTTATCTGCGAGCAACAGCAAGAAGGTACCACCCACGCGCTACTCACAAAGGCAGTCAATGAGACCGTAGCAGGACTACGAATTGCCAATCAATGCTTTCGTAAGCCAGCTCCCCTTAGTAAACTGGTAGTAGGCTTGGAATGCGGAGGATCAGATGGATTTTCGGGCATTTCTGCGAATCCAACCCTTGGACATGTGTCGGATGTAGTTGTTGCCTTGGGAGGAACAGCCATTCTATCTGAGTTTCCGGAGTTATGCGGGGCAGAACAAGATTTGATCAACCGATGTGAAAGTCCAGAGCTTGTCAAAAAATTTGTTCACCTGATGGAAACCTACAATGCAGCTGCAAAGCGTGTTGGAAGCGGATTTGACAAAAACCCAAGTCCTGGCAATATCAAAGACGGACTTCTCACTGATGCGATTAAGTCTTGTGGCGCTGCCAAAAAAGGAGGTACTGCCCCCATTTCAGATGTTTTAGACTATCCAGAATACACTACCAAGCCAGGGCTCAACCTCCTTTGTACACCCGGAAATGATGTCGAAAGTACTACCGCACTTGCTGGAAGTGGGGCCAACCTGATTTTATTTACCACTGGCTTAGGTACACCTACAGGCAACCCAATTTGTCCAGTAATCAAAGTTTCTTCCAATACCACATTGGCGCTAAAAATGACCGATATCATTGACTTTGATGCAGGCACGATCATTTCTGGAGAGGATACACCTGCCACTGCTGGAGAACGATTATTGGAATTTCTAGTTGCCGTGGCTAGTGGTCAAACTCAAACCAAGGCTGAGGAAAAACGGAATTTTGATTTCATCCCCTGGAAAAGAGGAGTTTCACTGTGATGACGAGGCCTGTAAGCTCGATCCTAAGTCGATTAACTATTCAATTATTCTCCGATCAACAAAAATCGAGCAGTGGAGGCCTTATCACGGATTTGTTTCGCTTCTTGATAGGCGGCAGAATGATACCAAGCCAAAGCCTTCTCCCGGTTTGGAAATTCCAATAAAACGAGTCGATCGTGATCCCAGGTACCTTCCAAAGCCACTACTGGCATACCTCTCAGGACAAACCTTCCTTCAAAAGCTTGCAGAATAGCAGGGGTCTTTTCTTTATATTTTTCATACAACAAGGGTGAATGAATGGATACTTCAACAAGCATGTAGGCTGCCATAAATTTTAGTATTTAAATTGAAGAGTTAAACTAACAAAAAATGAATAGTCAATCGATACAGGTTCTCCAATTTGGAACAGGAAATTTCCTCCGTGGTTTTATCGAGCCCCTAATCGAAGAACTAAACGAACAAGGTGAATCCTTGCAGGTTTGCCTCGTTCAAAGCACCGATGGCAGCACCCTTGATGGATTGCGTGAACAAGACTATGCCTATTCCGTATATGTGGCGGGAATAGAACAAGGAGAGCCCATTGAACAATTTCAAAAGATTACCTGCATTAAAGATGGGCTTCAGTTACCCTATGACTATGAAAAATTCCTTTCACTTGCCCTAGCTCCAGAGCTAAAGTACATTATTTCCAATGTCACTGAGGCGGGATTAAGATGGAAAAATGAAGGCAATAAGGACCAAAATGCAAGCTCATTCCCTGGAAGACTGACTCAGTGGCTCCATACGCGATTTGAACAAGCTCCCGAATTAGAAACGGTCCTACTTCCTTGCGAGTTGATTCCAAACAATGGGGAATTTCTTAAAAGTTTAATCGAACAGCATGCGCAAGCTTGGAGACTTGATTCCCAATTCTTGCAATGGATCAACAAACGCTGTCATTTTCACTCAACCTTGGTGGATCGTATTGTCCCTGGCTTTCCGAAGCTACTCGAAGGAACTGTTCCGCCGTATACCGTCCAGGTAGAGCCCTATCTTTTTTGGGGAATTGAAGGAAGTGGCAGCGATCTAGAAAAGCTGCCTTTCCGAAAGTGCAAAGGAGTGGTAGTAACTGACGCACTCCTATCCTATACGCGAAGAAAAATAAGCATTCTAAATGGCCTGCACACCTATCTTGCTGCCTTTGGCATATTAAATCAAATCAAGACGGTGCAGGAATATGTACAGGATCCCGATCGACTTCATGCACTCAATTTGTTAGTGGAAGAGGAAATTTTTCCTTTTTTGGATCAGCCCTTGGATACGCTTCGAGACTATACCTCAGCCATCTTTGACCGATTTAAAAATCCCTACATGGCGCATTCGCTGCAGGATATTTCATTTCAGTCGATCTCCAAATTCAAAAGCCGATTAGCACCTATTTGCACCTATTTCTTGGAAAAAAAGGGAATTCTCCCGCCTAGAATCAGTGATGGCTTGGTTGCGCTACTGCTTTGCCACCTTCGATATTCAGAACTTATGCGGGATTCAGAAGAAACAAAACACTATTTCAAGCAACTTCAAGACGGGGATGCATCTGAATTAAACAAAGTCATCCAGGCTAGTCAGGAGTTATTTGGCTTTCTCAACATATCGTGCAAACTAACTTGACATCTGAATAAAACTGCGAAGCAATAGCGCTTCTAAAAAACTACTTAATCGATAGAACGGTATCATGCTTCCCCACCCAATAGGCCCAGAAAAGAAGAATGGGGTGAAAAACCAATAAACGAACCCAACCCATCCATTCCGGAGCACAAAGGACTCCTTCAATACAAGAACCTAGCTGAATGAAGTAGACATGAGATGGGATAAAACAAACCAATAACCCAAAAATGCCCCAAGCAGCACGCTTGCGAGTAGGTAAATACAAGACGCCCAAACCCAGTAAAATCTCCACAACTCCAGAAAGAATATTGATGAGTTCAGGATTGGGGAAAAATGGAGGAATGAGTGGAAGGTAAAAATCGGGGGTATTAAAATGATTGACACCCGCTACTAGGTAAAAATAACCCATACTGTAAATGAGGAACTTCTGCACAATTTTTTTCATCCTATTTTTTAACTAAAGCAATAAGTTACAAGATAAATTACCTTAACCCGTTACCGCAATTCCTCCAAATCATAATCTTTTCCCCTCCCCCATTGCAACAACTCGTGCAAGGTATAATGCTCCAGGGTATCTAAATCTTTAATCCGAAAATTCTCTCCCGATATCCAAGCCATCACTTCAATTTTTCGGATTTCACCCTGATTGACCAGTCGGTAAACCCTCCCTACTCTCAAATTATCTAAAGCCAGTGGCATCAGGATTTGGCTTTAATTAAGGCACCTGAAGCTTCAAAGGTGATTTCTTTTTTAGACGCGGTGATCGCTTCTATGGCTTCCTTGGATTTGCCCTGATCTTCTGCATAGTGTCGCAAGGTTTCCACATCAGTTTCGGTCAAGGTCGCAATCCCTTCAATCGTAATGGGAAATCCTTGGGAGTTGGTGGGGATAAAAAATCCATAATCTTTAAAGGTTACGCGCATGCTACCCCCATTTGGCAACTCCATGGCAAACCAACAGCCTTTGTTGGTACAAACCTCCTTAATTTGTCCAGAAACCTTTCCTTTAAAGGATCCAGCAGATTCCACTTTTTGCAAAAGAATGGCCGCAGTCACTGCATCAGCTTCTTTCACCACATCACCATAGTTTCCAGGAACCACCTTGGCTTCCCCTACCAATTCATAGGTGGTTTTTTGAGACACAATACCCGTTTTTTGGCAAGCAGCAAGGCCAGCAACAAGCGCAATCATTAAAATTTTAGCCTTCATTTTCATCGTTCAAATAGATAGTTGACAAATTTATCTAGGCGGTTGCTCCAATCAAGCGCCTAAAGAGCACCTGTCTTCCTTACACCAACCTGAGTTTCAAAAATAGGTGAAAAGTCCTTGCCTCAAAAGTAATTTGTGAGCAGACTCCTCCTTCATTCGAAAAAAACATTAAATAAACCAATCCAGCCCATCGCTTGTTTGACTTTAGGATAACCTTATATTTCCAGGAAGACAAAAACAAAAAAGATTTGTAACAAATACAGGAATAAATGGCCGCTTTTTTTGACAATCCATTAATTTTACTGTTTATAATTTTAGCTGCTCCATGCCAAAAACCAAAAAATTCATCATTGATTTTGACAGCACCTTCACCCGAGTAGAGGCCTTAGATATCTTGGGAGAAATCAGTCTTTCCAATGATCCCCAACAAAAGGAGAAATTACAAGCCATCAAGGATATCACGGACAAAGGCATGGATGGAAGCCTAACTTTTAGAGAAAGTCTAGAACAACGTCTCGATATCCTTCAAGCCAGTAAAAGCCAAATCGCAGAATTAATTATCATTCTGAAGCAGAAAGTCTCCAAATCCTTCGAGCGGAATAAGGATTGGTTAAAGGATAATGCAGCCGATGTCTTTTTCATCTCCAATGGCTTCAAGGATTTTATCATCCCCATTGTGACCGAGTACGGAATTAAGCAGGAGAATGTCTTTGCCAATGACTTGATTTACAATGAAAGTGGGAAAATCATCGATTTCAACCGGGAAAACCCCCTTTCGAAAAATAATGGCAAATCGGAAACCATCCGAGACATCAACTTGGATGGCGACATTTATGTGATTGGAGATGGATACACCGACTACGAAATCAAGGCATCTGGTCTGGCAAACAAGTTTTATGCTTTCACCGAAAATGTAAGCCGCCCAAAAGTTACCAGCCAAGCAGATCACATCGCACCTAGTTTTGATGAGATCCTCTACATCAACAAACTAAACACGAAGTTTTCCTACCCCAAAAGTAGAATAAAGGTGCTACTTCTTGAAAATGTGCACCCGATTGCCCTTGAACTCCTAAAAGAGGAAGGGTATCAAGTGGAGGTTGCTTCTAGTGCCTTAAGTGAAGAGGAACTTTGTGAAAAGATTCGAAATATTTCAATCCTAGGCATACGCTCCAAAACTACAGTGACCAAAAAGGTGCTTGAAAACGCGAATCGCCTCTTGGCAATTGGTGCTTTTTGTATCGGTACCAATCAGATTGATTTGGAGGAATGCCAAAAAAGAGGGGTTGCAGTTTTTAACGCACCCTTTTCGAATACCCGCTCGGTAGTAGAAATGGCCATCGCGCAAATCATTTTCTTGATGCGCAGGTTCCAAGACAAATCCCTCGGAATGCACCAAGGGATATGGGACAAATCAGCGACAGGCTCCTTTGAAATTCGTGGTAAAAAACTAGGAATTGTTGGCTATGGGAACATTGGCGCTCAGCTTTCGGTCCTAGCTGAAAACCTAGGAATGAATGTTTTCTATTACGATGTAATTGAAAAACTTGCCCTAGGAAACGCCACCAAAATGAACTCTTTGGATGAATTATTGGCTACCTGCGATGTTATCACCTTACACGTGGATGGTCGAAAAGACAACAAATGCCTAATTGATCAGGAAAAAATCGCAATAATGAAGCCAGGCACCCTCCTACTCAACCTGAGCAGAGGGCATTTAGTGGACATTCCTGCACTAAGAGCCGCTATTCTTTCAGGACATGTCGGAGGCTGTGCGGTAGACGTATTTCCTGAGGAACCAAAAAACAATAAAGAAAGCTTCGAATCGGAACTCAAAGGATTGCCAAATACCATCCTTACCCCGCATATTGGAGGTAGTACGCTTGAAGCACAGGAAAATATTGCCCGATTTGTGCCTGGAAAAATCATGGAATATGTCAATACAGGAAACACCTACAATTCGGTCAACTTCCCCAATATTCAGCTTCCATTCTTGAAGGATGCGCATCGACTGATTCACTTGCACCAGAATGAACCTGGCGTTTTGGCAAAAATCAATCTAGTGCTGGCCAACTACCACATCAACATTGTAGGCCAATACCTAAAAACAAATGAAAAGATCGGATACGTAATTACGGACATTGACAAAGTATACGATCCAGATGCCATTGAGACCCTGAAGAATATTCCAGGTACCATTCGCTTCAGAACCCTTTATTGATTTTAACCCATAAAAAAAGCCCTTGAGGGCTTTTTTTATGCTTTTCCGTAGAGATCTTCGTAATAGGTCTGGTAGGCCCCTGAGGTAACCCGATTCAGCCAAGCCTCGTTGGCCAAATACCAGTCAATGGTCAGCTCTATTCCTTCTTCAAACTGCAAACTAGGTTCCCAGCCTAACTCCTGCTGAATCTTGGTAGCATCGATGGCATAGCGCAAATCATGCCCCGCGCGATCCTGAACAAAGATGATCAACTTTTCAGAGGTGCCTGGCTCTCGGCCAAGCTTCCCATCCATCTTTTGGCACAATAGCCGAACAATATCGATGTTTTTCCATTCGTTGAAGCCTCCAATGTTGTAGGTCTCCCCAGGCTTACCCTTATGGAATACCACATCAATAGCACGCGCATGGTCCTTCACAAACAACCAATCCCGAACATTCTCACCTTTTCCATAAACAGGCAAAGGCTTGTTATTCTTAATGTTGTGGATGCATAGCGGAATCAACTTTTCTGGAAAATGGTTTGGTCCGTAATTATTTGAACAATTAGAAACCACCGTTTTCATATTGTAGGTATTCGCATAGGCCCTTACAAAGTGATCTGAAGCCGCTTTCGATGCAGAATAGGGTGATTGAGGATCGTAGGCTGTAGTCTCTAGGAAAAACCCTCCATCATGCAAAGAACCATATACTTCATCCGTTGAAACATGATAGAACAGGTGTTGATCCAAGGCTCCAGCCCATGCTTTCTTGGCTACATTGAGCAGGTTCACTGTTCCAAACACATTGGTGCGCACAAACGCCAAGGGATCTGAAATAGATCGGTCAACATGGGATTCAGCAGCCAAATGAATTACATCCGTAATTCCATGCTTGTTAAAGATCACTTCCAAAACCTGCGCATCTTGAATATCTGCTTTTTCAAAAAAATAGTTGGATGCACCCTCTACTTCAACCAAATTTTCCAAGTTACCCGCATAAGTCAAAGCATCTAAATTTATAATCCGGTAGTGAGGATAAGTAGCCACAAAAAGTTTGACTACATGAGATCCAATAAATCCAGCTCCTCCGGTAATTAAAATTGATTTTGACATATTAAGATTGATAAAAGTTCATATTCCATTTGGTAAACTCAGTCACCCCTTGGGCCACAGAAGTTCTTGGCTCATAGCCCATATCTCGAAACATCTCGCTGATATCGGCATGGGTTTCAATTACATCCCTTGGCTGCATCGGAAGAAACTCCATCTTCGCCTTTTTTCCAAGTCTTTTTTCAATTGCCGCTATAAATTCTAGCAAGGGCACTGGGGAAGAGTTCCCAATATTGTAAAGTTTATAAGGGGCTGTCGAACTCGAAGGTTCGGGATGGTAGCAGTCAAAGTTTGTATTGGATCTAGAGGGTATTTCATGGTTTGCAAAACACAATTAGATTACAAATTATAGTCATGGTAGCCTTTATTCTTGATTCTTTAGCATTTGACAGTAAGCATCCACCTGCAACTGGCAAATTAATTTTCGGTCAAATTTCTCTTGAACTTCTTCGAAAAGCGTATCGGCATAGGCAGTTAAAACCTCCCGTTTAACATAAGCAAACTCCAAGGCTTCTTTCAATACGGTTACCTCGCCCAGTGGAAAGACCAAGCCAGTCTTTTGCTGTTTGATAAAGGAGGTATTCCCTATACAGTTGGAACAAATAATCGGCACTTGCATGGCCGCAGCCTCCAAAAGAACATTCGAAAATCCTTCTTCTTGAGAGGCCTGAACCAATACATCTGCTAACGCCAGGTGATGCGCTACATGGTCAGTCCAATCGATTTGTACCAAACGCGGATGTTCTCGAATGAACTGCATAGTTTCCTGGCTGATTGGGTCTTCATCTTGTTCAAACGTACCAATAAGCACCAATTTGGACATTGACACAATCTTGGATTGTAAAAAAGCAGCAACCAAGTCTTCGACTCCTTTTCTTTTGGTCAGCTTACCTACAGCCAAAATAATAAAATCATTTTCTCCTGGCAGAATTCGCATGGTGGCCGCTACCAAATGATTTTCTTTTAGAATCTGCCTATTGAACTTTTCTAAATTAATACCTAAGGTAGACCCGCTGCCAAGCAAGTTAAACTTGATGGTTTCAATTCCTGAATTACTGGTAAAAAAAGAGAGCATTCCACTCGAGATGACCCATAGGCTTGTTGCGTTGGAATAGGTCCACTTTTCACGAAAGGTGAATCCTTTTTGTGGTTCTTTTGCATGAGTTGGCATCTGAGTGATGCTATGTATTCGGTGAGGAACACCCGCCAACTTGGCTGCAAGCATGCCTAAGAAACCAGCCTTGGAATCATAGCTATGGATTACATCCGGCCTTTCTCTTCGTATCAATTGGAATAGGGGCCAAAAAGAAATAAAATCCTCCACATAATTCACCCCCTTCACAAAGGGAATGACTTCATGAAGAACACCTTCGGCTCGACAGATCTGATGCACTTCTCGCCCATCTGCACTTACTAGGAGTACCTCCCAGCCTTGCTCCTTTATCAATTTAGGCAGACCAGAGAGTAAAAGTTTGAAGGTAATTGGCTCGGTGGAAAGAAGTAGAAGCTTGGGCATTTAAAGAATAGTATGAGATACAAAGGTAAAATTTTCTTAGAAGAAGTTGACCGAAAATAAAGTTTGGAACTTGAAGATTGAAAATTGAAAGCCTTGATTAAACATGCCAATTTAAAATGGCTCTAAAAACAAAATTATTTAATTTTTTT
>JAQCJI010000057.1 GCA_027593175.1 Bacteroidota bacterium
CAAAACCATTGGTATTTAAGATTGATTTGTTGTCGAAGGCTTCTTCAAATTACACTCCATCAATCGAATTCAGAATGTCAATTCTTAAAGGAGGGTACCCTATTTGCGTAACGTAACCTTCCTCCATAAAATCGGATTGAGTTAAACTTAAACTTGATAAACCAAATTCCTCAACTACACCTATTAATTTTTTTGCATTTACTTCCAAACTTTTAATCCAAATCACCTGTATGTCTTGGCTTTCTATGAAATGCTAAAGCATATCCGCCGACAATCAAATATTCTACCTTGTGCTTGTTAAATAGTTTGATAAAATCCTCAAAGTCTTGAGCCTAGATCATTGCTTTAATTTATTCTTGACTACGTGGCTTTTGTCCATGCGTAGGGTTTTTAAGTCTGCCGTTTGGGAAACTAAAAATGTAACAGCCTCTAGCCTTTTTTCTTCGGGCTGAGTGAGCCCATAACTAACATCCTTCAATTTTTCATCAAACGACTTAATAGGGCCCTATATACAACTGGGAAATTTTCATGATTAGCGTTTGAGTAAGTTACAAAATAAGATTCTAGAGAACGACCATTTTACCCCCTACTTTTTAAAAAATTGTTTTGGGAAAAATAGTAGTTCATGATTATCCGCAAACATACCAGTAGTTCAAATTTTCTTAAACTTCAAACCTTATTTTATTTGGTTACTAATAATAAAGCGGGTATTCATGTAGTAGTTTAATTCGGAGACCAGCTTCAACTGATATTTTTGAGACAACACCGAAAATCAGTAAATTTTAGTGCTTTAGTTAAAGCGCCTGACCCTGTTTAAACTTATCCACGATATATAAAAAAATATTGAACGATAAGGTAGAAGGAGATTCGTTCTTTTTTGATTCTTTCTCCTGAATATGGGTAGTGGTGTGGATCTCCCTTTTTGGAGCAGGAAGTGGCACACTTTGCTTGACCACCGCAGGCTTTTGAATGGAAAGTGGGGAAGCAGTTCCAGACTCAGGAAGCGGGTTATTTTCCTCTAATAAGGGGGTTTCAAAGGGCTTTTTTGTATTTTCCTGAGCCACTGCTTCCGAAGGGAGGAGCAAGTAGCCGACAGCAAGCATGGTAAGCAGGGCGACTTTACCAGCAAAATTTCTTGAACAGTTCCACATAAATTAGCGTAATATGGGTTAGCTTTCGAAAAACGTTGTTAAATATAGAAAATATATTGTCAATGCAAACGATTGACTTAGAAGATTTCAAAAAAATTAACTTTCGAGTAGGAACTGTACTGCGCGTGGAGGCTTTCGAAAAAGCCCATAAGCCCGCCTATCAGGTTTGGGTAGATTTGGGTTCAGAACTAGGAATCAAAAAATCTTCCGCCCAACTGACGCTGCACTACCGCCCCAAGGATTTGGTAGGCAAGCAGGTGCTTTGTGTATGTAATTTTCCCCCTCGGCAGGTGGCTGATTTCATGTCTGAAGTGCTGATTACTGGGTTTACCAGTGCCGATGGAGGGATCTTGATTGCTACCTCGGATCAGCCCGTTCCAAATGGAGCCGCCTTACATTAAGGAAGATAGATGGTCAGTCCTCTGTCCGTGAGCTTGTTTCGATACACGGGTAGCGTGGAACAATAGCCGGACCGAAGATCCCCTGTTTTCAGATCAAAACGGTACTGATGTAGGGGACAAATAATCTCTCCAGCACCATTGATATTCGCTTGGCTAAGGTCTGCACCTCGGTGTGGACATTTCGCATCAAAGATATGGATCGTGTCGCCAATCCGGAGAATAGCCAATCGCTTCTCCCCTGCAGCGAGTTTTTTGATTTTGCGTTCAGGGAGTGCTAGGAAGACTTCTTCTTTACTGCTGCCAAATTGAAAGGTATGCATGGGGAGCCGCTGAGGAGGTTTTTTAAAAAATGGGGTTTGGTTTTTCGCGTATTCTTTTCCAATTTCCATCTTCTATCTGCAATTCCCTAACTCTACATGAAAAAATTACTCCTACTTCCACTCTTGTTTTTTGCATGTTCCCTTTCTGCTCAACAGCTTGATGGAGCCTGGAAGCTCATCAGCCAAAATCAAGTTTCCGTCTCTGGTCAAGAGTTTATCAAGATCTACCAAGACAATTACTTCGCCTTTGGTGTCAAGAACCTAGGGGACAATTCTTTTGTAGGCGCTGGTGGAGGTCCCTTTAGCCATACCTCTGGAAAAGTCCAAGAGACCTTGGACTTTTTTACCCTCAACCCAGAACTCGTAGGGATGGTCACTTCCTTTGCGGTAAGCTTGGAGGGCAAACAGTTGACCCTTTCCGGAACAACCCCCAAAGGGCTACTAGTAGAGGTGTGGGAGGAGGTCTCTGAGGCCAAGGATGACCTGGTGGGTAACTGGGTGATTACAGGCAGGAAGCGGGATGACCAAATCCAGCGCTCTACTCCAGGAGCAAGACGAACTATTAAAATACTCAGTGGAGGAAGATTTCAGTGGGTAGCTTTTAACTCCGAAACTCGCGAGTTTTCGGGTACCGGCGGAGGATTTTACACTGCTAAAGGAGGGAAATACGTGGAAACCATAGCCTTTTTCTCAAGAGACAATTCTCGTGTGGGTGCAAGCCTAGGCTTTGATTACAAAGTGATCGATGGGGAATGGCATCACAGTGGGTTGAGCTCGACGGGGCAGCCTATTTTTGAGATTTGGACGCCCTATGCATTAGGCTACAAGCCAACGAAGTAAAAAGGGTCAGGTTAATGGATTGGGATTTTCTAGTAGGATTTAACCTCTAAGGAGTTTGTTCCAATCCATGACCCTACGAGGCATACAATATCCTGAGTTTCTCGAGGGTATAATCAATCTCCTCCATCGTTGTAAATCTGCTGAAGGAAAATCGCACTACATCACGGTCCGCGGGATGCTGCAAAGCCCGCAATACATGGGAACCTACCGATGCACCAGAGCTGCAGGCTGAGCCTCCCGATGCTGAGATGCCTTCTAGGTCAAGGTGAAAAAGGAGCATACCTCGGTTGGCTTCCGAAGGGGGGAGGCTGACGCTCAGGACCGTGTACAAACTCTTTTGTAGGTCTGCAGAGTAGCCGTTAAAGGCGATACCTGGAATTTCTTGGCCTAATTTTTCGATAAAGTATCCCTTTACTTTTTCGATGTGGTTACGGTGAGCGGTAAGTTCCTCTAGGGCAATTTCTAAGGCCTTTGCCAGACCGATGATACCGATAACATTTTCTGTTCCACCTCGCATGTTGCGCTCTTGAGACCCTCCATGGATGAAGGGATGGATTTTCTTGTCCTTTCTTATATACAAGAAACCTACGCCTTTGGGGCCATGAAACTTGTGTGCACCAGCGACGAGTGCGTCAACGGGGAGCTTGGATAAATCGTGGGTGTAATGCCCCATGGTTTGTACGGTATCGGAATGAAAAAATGCCCCATATGCTTGGGTCAAGTGGCCGATCTGCTCGAGGTTGTTCAGGTTACCTATCTCGTTGTTGCCCTGCATGAGGGATACTAGGCTTTTTGGATTCTTTTTTAGGAGCTCCTCCAGCTGGGATAGGTTAATTTCTCCCTTATCATTTACCTTGAGAAGGCTGAGTTGTACTTGCCCTTTTATAGCGAGCATCTCCAGGGTATGGAGAACCGCATGGTGCTCCAAGGGAGAGGTGATGGCATGTGTGATGCCGTGAGATTCGATACCACAGACTAGGGCGGTATTGTCTGCTTCTGTGCCTCCGGAGGTAAAGAAAATTTCCGAGGGGCTGGCTTGAAGGAGTTCGGCTACCTTTTTTCTTGCCTTTTCAATTGCCGTGCGTACCTCTCTTCCATGGCTGTGCACCGAGGAAGGGTTGCCAAAGTGACCGCGCATAAAGGGCAACATGGCCTCGATCACGCGATCGTCCATGGGGGTGGTAGCGGCATTGTCGAGGTATACGTACTTCATATTAGACATATCGGTAAGGCAAGAACTTTTTAACTCAAGGCTTCATTCACCACTTCTTTGATGTCTTGCATGATTTTTTTGGCAAGGTGCTCCGCTTTTGCTTCCGAGTCAGACTCCGAGTAAATACGGATAATGGGCTCAGTATTGGACTTTCTAAGGTGCACCCATTCTTTCTCAAATTCAATTTTCACCCCATCAATATCGATGATGGGATGATTTTTATACTTATCCTTGATCCTTAATAGAATGTTATCCACATCTAAGTTGGGCGTAAGCTCAATTTTATTTTTGGAAATGGAGTAGTTGGGGTAACTAGCGCGCAACTTGGAAATGGACTTGCCATACTTGGCCAGGTGGGTCAAGAACAAGCCAATACCCACCAAAGCATCTCTCCCATAATGAGAGGCAGGATAGATGATGCCGCCGTTTCCTTCTCCACCGATAACTGCCTTTACAGCTTTCATCTGGTTGACCACATTGACTTCGCCTACTGCCGAAGCACTGTAGGTTCCCCCTCGTTTTTCGGTTACATCGCGCAAGGCACGGGTAGAAGAAAGGTTGGAAACCGCGTTGCCCGGAGTCTGGGACAGCACATAGTCTGCAACTGCGACGAGTGTGTATTCTTCGCCAAACATGGAGCCATCTTCGTTGACAAGTGCCAGTCGGTCCACATCTGGATCGACGACGATGCCTAAGTCAAAGCTTCCTTTTTCTAATTTCTTGGCAATATCGCGGAGGTTTTCTGGGAGTGGTTCGGGATTGTGAGGAAAGTTGCCGTTTGGGGTACAGAACATTTCCTCGATTTCACTGACGCCCAAGGCACGCAAAAGTTTAGGAACCACGATGCCTCCGGTAGAGTTCACCGCATCGACGGCGATTTTAAAATTCCGTGCTTTGATGGCAGCTACATCTACGAGTTCGAGGTCCAGCACATGCTGGATGTGACGATCCATATAGTCAGATATGATGCTGTACTTGCCCAGCTTACGAACTTCTGCAAAGGTAAAGTCTTCGGCCTCTGCTTTGGCTAGGATGGCCTTTCCTTCTTCGTTGGAGATGAATTCACCAACTGCATTGAGTAGTTTCAGCGCATTCCATTGGGCAGGATTGTGGCTGGCGGTGAGGATGATTCCACCGCCGGCATTTTCCCGAGGCACGGCAAACTCCACGGTTGGGGTAGTGCTCAGCTCCAGGTCAATCACATCGATACCGAGGCCTTGTAGGGTGGCTGCTACCAATCGGGAGACCATGTCGCCGGAAAGGCGGGCATCTCTTCCGATCACGACCTTGGCATTGCCGGTTGTTTCTAGCACCCAAGCGCCGTATGCAGCGGTAAATTTGACTATATCAATGGGGGTGAGGCCTTCGCCTGGCTTGCCGCCAATGGTTCCTCGAATTCCAGAGATAGATTTGATTAAAGACACGAATTTTGGTTTTTGTATGTTGAAAATAGTTGGCTACGTAAGAAAAGATTACTTGAATTTGGCTATCACCTTATCTACTTCATTATCCGGGTTGGCGCAGGAGCTATTGCCATCGACCGTTTTTCCACAAAGTCCGCAAGTGGCTCCTTCCTTGTTGAGGAATGGACTTTGCGAAGCACAGGTCCCTTTGAATTCGCCATTTTTAAGAAAAATCAGTCTTACAGACATCAAAACGAAGAAAAGTGCGATGAAACCTAGAGTGATCAAGAAAGTTGTCATACCCGATTAATTTGCCCAAATTTAACGCTTTACTTTGAAAACGTTTACACCGAAAGTGTAGTTTCCTTCAACATGTCTAACTTGAGTACTCGAGCCGAGCAATTGGCTGCTTTTGACCGCCTTTTGACAATTATGGACCAGCTGCGTGCGCAGTGTCCCTGGGACAAAAAGCAGACTACGGAAAGCCTCCGCCACCTGACTATTGAAGAGACCTTTGAGCTTTCGGATGCCATTTTGGAAGGCAATCCAGAGGAAGTAAAGAAGGAAGTGGGGGATCTGCTTCTCCATCTCGTCTTTTATGCAAAGATCGGTTCGGAAAAGGGAAACTACGACATCAGTACCATCATTCATTCCCTTTGTGAAAAATTGATTCGCCGCCATCCTCACATTTATGGGGATACAGTAGCTCTGGATGAGGAGGCGGTCAAGCAAAATTGGGAGAAGATCAAGCTCACCGAAAAGGGGAATGTCTCGGTGTTGGGGGGTGTGCCTAAAAGTTTACCTGCCCTTATCAAATCGATGCGGATACAGGAGAAGGCACACGGGGTAGGATTTGATTGGCAGGAGTCCGAGCAGGTATGGAAAAAGGTGGAGGAAGAAATGGGAGAATTCCATTCAGAATTCCATCCGGAAGCAGGGAAGGAGATCGACCGAGAGAAGGCTGCCAATGAATTCGGAGACCTACTTTTTTCACTGATCAACTATGCCCGTTTTATCGATATCAACCCCGAAGAGGCCTTGGAACGGACGAATTTGAAGTTTATCTCCCGCTTTCAGTACCTGGAGCAGGCGGCCAAAGCTGCAGGCAAGAATCTGAGTGACATGAGCTTGGCGGAGATGGATATGTATTGGGAGGAAGCAAAAAAGTATCAAGTATCAAGTAGCTAGTATCAAGAAACGTCTTGATACTAGCTACTTGATACTTCCTAAAAAAACAGTTACCAATTAAAATAGTAATCCAATGTCCAAAAAAATAATATTTACCCCAGAAGCGCCGGCCCCTATTGGACCTTATTCTCAAGCGATACTGGCAGGAAATACCCTCTATGTGTCGGGGCAAATTGCCCTTGACCCGGAGTCGGGTGAGCTGATTAATGAAAACATCACCGAGGAGACGCATGCGGTCATGAAAAACATGGAAGCTGTCCTTCGGGCAGCAGGCTTTGGCTTCGCTCAGGTGGTGAAGTGTACTATTTTTATTCGAGATATGGCCCAATTTGGAGCTATCAATGAAGCCTATGGGCAGTATTTCAAGTCTGATCCCCCAGCTCGAGAGACTGTTGAAGTGAGTAAGCTCCCCAAGAATGTGCAGGTAGAAATTTCCTGTATTGCGGTAAAATACGTCGGATGAACTTGCTCCCCTACTTCCAAGAAACGCTGGTAAGCCCTTTGTCCAAGGAGGCCTTGTTATCCAAGTTGGCAGGGGTCACCCATGTGCAGGGAGGAGAGTTTCATGCGGATGAGTTGGCGCAGAAGGTGTTTAATGGTAGGATTGGAGCCGACCATTTTCGGATCTCCCGCAGACTCAAAAAGGGGGATACCTTCCTCCCCTTGATTGTGGGAAGTGTGGAGAACACACCTCGGGGTAGCCTCCTATTTCTCCGCTACAGGCTTTTCCCGAGTGTACTATTTTTTATGAGTTTCTGGAGCCTTGTCCTTTTGGCTTTTGCCCTATACTATTTTTTTGTGCCCCAGAGTTGGAGCTATGGGGGTTTATGTATTTTCTTGGCCTTGTTCAACTATGGCATGGGGGTATTTTTTTTTCAGAGGCAGCTGGGGATTTGTAGGGAGCTAGTTCAGGATGCCATTACTATTTTCAAGATGGATTCGGATTTGGAGCCAAGTCTATAGGCAAAAAGGGACTTTGCGTGTACCTTTGTGAACGATCTTTAAACTTCTCTTATCAACTACCATGTCCATCCGTATAGAAAATGATATCATGGGACCTGTGGAGGTTCCATCTTCAGCTTACTGGGGAGCGCAGACGCAGCGCTCGATCAATAATTTTAAGATTGGCGGCGTGCAAAACCGCATGCCTTTAGAGATTATCCATGCCTTTGCGATTTTGAAGAAGGCGGCAGCATTGACCAATACAGCCCTCGGCGTCCTAGACTCTTCCAAAGCGGAGATTATTGCAAAGGTCTGTGACGAGATACTCACGGGGCAGCACGACAACCAGTTTCCTTTGGTGATCTGGCAAACAGGTTCGGGTACGCAGTCCAACATGAATTCCAATGAGGTGATTGCAAATCGCGCGCATGTGCTTTTAGGGGGCTCTTTGGAGGATGTGAATAAGAAAATTCACCCCAACGACGAGGTCAACAAGTCCCAGTCCTCCAACGATACCTATCCTACGGCGATGCACATTGCAGCCTATAAGTTGGTTGCAGAAACGACCATACCTGGGGTGAAGCAGCTTCGTGATACCTTGGCGGCCAAGGCAGAGGCCTTCAAGCAGGTCGTAAAAATCGGCCGAACACACTTTATGGATGCTACGCCCCTCGCCCTAGGACAGGAGTTTAGTGGCTATGTGGCCCAGTTGGACCATGGACTCAGGGCGCTCAACAATACCCTTTCACATCTGTCGGAACTTGCCTTGGGCGGGACTGCAGTGGGAACAGGTTTGAACACCCCGCAAGGCTATTCTGAGTTGGCGGCCAAAAAAATTGCTTCGTTGACAGGTCATCCCTTTGTGACTGCTCCCAACAAGTTTGAGGCACTAGCCGCGCATGATGCGATGGTTGAAACCCACGGTGCCTTGAAGCAGTTGGCAGTGTCCTTAATGAAAATCGGCAATGACATCCGCATGCTTTCCTCTGGACCGCGATCGGGAATTGGCGAAATCTTGATTCCAGAAAATGAGCCAGGATCCTCCATCATGCCGGGCAAAGTAAATCCAACACAAGTGGAAGCCTTGACTATGGTGGCTGCTCAGGTGATGGGCAATGATGTAGCGATCACGATAGGGGGTTCCAATGGGCATTTTGAATTGAATGTATTTAAGCCCTTGATCGCTGCCAACTTCCTGCAGTCGGCTCGACTAATCGGGGATGCCTGTGTTTCCTTCAACGAGCACTGTGCAGTGGGCATCTACCCCAACACACCGATGATTCAGCGGCATTTAGAAAATTCTCTGATGCTAGTAACTGCCTTGAATCCCTATATTGGATACGAAAATGCGGCGGCTATTGCTAAAAAGGCACACAAGGAAGGGACGAGCTTGCGTGAGGCAGCCCTAAGTTTGGGTTTGCTCACCTCTGCTCAATTTGACGAATGGGTAAAGCCCGAAGATATGATTGGAAGCTTGAAGTAAGGAGCTAACAAATAAGTTTAGAAGCCGACCGAGTGGTCGGCTTTTTTATTTCAAGTGAAATTAGTGTGGGGTTGGGGGTTATTTTGATTTTCTACTCTAATTCAGTAGGTTGATGAAAACAATTAGTACAATGAAAAAAGAATTTGTGATTTTTGTGCTCTTTTCTCTAGTCATTTCTGGGGAAAGTTTTGGACAGCGCCTGATGGATGGCAGCCGCCGTACAGTAGGCTATATTGAGGGAGAGCGGGTGACCAACGGTTCACGGTCTACTATTGGCTATTTGGATGGAAGTAGGGTGATGGATGGCTCGCGGAGGACGATTGGCTATGTCGAGGATGGCCGGGTGATGAATAGTTCCAGGTCTACGGTGGGCTATATCGAAGATGGCCGAGTGATGGATCAGTCTCGCCGGACGATTGGCTACATTGAAGACGGCCGTGTGATGGATGGTTCTCGGAGAAGCATTGGCTACTTCGAGGGGGTTCGAATTACGAATGTGGCCTTATTTTTCTTCTTCTTTTTCTATTGAAGTCAAGTTGGCTTTGCAATTAAGTTTGTTTCACCATTTTTGATAGGTTTTCTTTTGTAGACTTACTCATTTATTTTCTCATTGCTTCCCTAGAGAGTAAAGTTTACTAATATTATGGTTCTTTCTCAGTCTTTTTTTAATTAAATAAATGGGTGTTTTTAAGAATAATTCATAGATTTTTCTTTTAGCAGAAGGGGACTTGGGTTATATAGTGAATGAGCTCAAGAAAGGGAATACTAAGTAAGGAGCAATGCCAAAACGATAAATTTGATTTTTACCTTTTGAATAATTTCCTGTGAGATGAATTATTCTTTCTTGAATTTCAATCACATAAAAAAAAACTCCCATGAAACCATTCTTCAGCCTATTTCTATTTCTGGCCTTCCTGTTTCAGCAAGTATCCTTCTCTCAGGAAAAACAACTAAAAATCATGTTTATCGGAGCTCATCCTGATGATTGCGATATCAAGGGAGGAGGTACGGCAGCACTTTTTGTAGAGATGGGACATCAGGTGAAGTTTCTTTCCGTCACCAACGGGGATGCCGGACACATGGAAATGGGTGGTGGAATGCTCGCCAAACGCAGATATGCCGAGACGCAGGAGGTCGCAAAAAGACTGGGCATCACCTATGATGTTCTTGATAACCATGACGGAGAGCTCCTGCCTACATTGGAAATCCGGCTCGATGTGATCCGTAAAATTCGGCAATGGGATGCCGATGTGGTTATTTCGCATCGACCTAATGACTACCACCCCGATCATCGCTATACCGGAATTCTGGTACAAGACGCTGCATTTATGGTGGGAGTGCCCAATAGCGCAGCAGATACTCCTCCCCTTCGGAAAAACCCTGTTTTCTTGTACTATCAGGATAATTTTCAAAAACCGAACCCCTTCCAGCCTCATATTGCAATTGATATCACTTCAGTGATTGACAAAAAATTTGATGCCTTGGATGCTCATGTTTCGCAGTTTTACGAGTGGCTCCCCTGGATTGCCAATGATCCCGATGTCATCCCTGCCGAAGCAGCTGAACGTAAAGTATGGCTAAAATCCAAGCGCATCTCAACACCAAATCCAAGCGTGATAAAGGCCTTGGAAGAATGGTATGGAAAGGAAAAAGCTTCCCAAGTGAAATTTGCAGAAGCCTTTGAGATCTGTGAATACGGAACTCAGCCAAATAAAGTCGAGATAATAAGACTGTTTCCTATGTTGAAATAAAATACTTCACGCATTTTGAAAGTGAGTGATGACAATGCTTTGGCAAAGATTCTTAGTTTGTTTTCTTCTGGAAGAAAAAGTTAGTTTAAATCATAGTTGAGCCTTCTCACTGTACCTGTAGTTAGTTACAAATAATTTACTGGTACGATCTATAATACTATGGACTTTTAAATTTTTTAGGATGTTGATTAGCTAGGTATAATTGAGGAATATTTCGAATGGAGGATTTCCTGCTTCTAGAATCTTGGAATTAAGGAGAGGTTATTTAACTTGATGCAGGATCCTTGGGTTGATTAAAGAGTGCTAAAAATCTTTGATAAAGATGAAAAAATATACTTTATTTTTCTTTTTTTTAGCGGGAATGAGTTTTTCCACTTGGGGACAAAGTACTCCAGAATTCAATGTTCTGTTGATCCATGTAGATGATTTGGGATGGGCGGACATTGGGGTTTTGGGAAATGATTTTTATGAAACCCCATTTGTTGATCGATTGGCCGCTGAGGGAATGCTGTTTAGTCAGTCCTATGCTGCAGCAGCGATTTGCTCCCCCTCCCGGGCTGCCCTGATGACAGGCAAATACCCTGCACGAATGGGGATTACCGATTGGATCTATGCTCGATTCCAAGGAGTAGGGACAACGGGTCTTCCAGGAGAATATGCTGAAAACCCGGATCAACCCCTGCGAACA
This sequence comes from Bacteroidota bacterium, assembly GCA_027593175.1. Classification (GTDB taxonomy): domain Bacteria; phylum Bacteroidota; class Bacteroidia; order Cytophagales; family Cyclobacteriaceae; genus Algoriphagus. The sequence continues at coordinate 11,381 of JAQCJI010000057.1, forward strand.
CCTAAGAATCAAGGCTTTCTACCCTTGGAAGAGCTGACCCTAGCCGAGCGAATGAAAGCGCAGGGCTACACCACCTTCCACGTAGGCAAATGGCATCTGGGAGGAGAGGAAAACTATCCCGAGAAACAAGGATTTGATCGCAACTTTGGAGGCAATGACTTGGGTCAGCCCCCCAGCTACTTTGATCCCTACGAGCCGGCTACCCCCACGCCTTTTTATGCATTTGATCGGTTGACACCACGGGATTCTGGCGAATATTTAACAGACCGAGAAGGGGATGAGATTGTGAATTTTCTCCAAGCTCAAGCCCAGAAATTTTTCATCCACTGGGCTCCCTATGCCGTGCATACACCAATTATGGCTCCGAGGGAGCTGGTCGAAAAATACAAGGCTAAAGCCGGAGGGAAACAGAAAAACCCCGTTTATGCCGCGATGGTTGAGAACTTAGATCAAAACGTAGGCAAGGTACTCGCTGCCTTGGATCGCTTGAACTTGACCGAAAAGACCTTAGTCATTTTCACCTCAGACAATGGGGGATTGATTGGGAATCCAGCAAACCCCATCACGAATAATGATCCCTTGCGCTCCCAAAAAGGATACCCCTACGAAGGGGGTATTCGGGTGCCGACGGTGGTGAAGTGGCCAGGTAAGGTCCCTGCGGGTGTCCAATCTAATCTTCCCATTGTGACGCTAGATTGGGTTCCTACTATTTTGGATTACATGGGATTAAATCCCAAAGAACAAGGTCTGGATGGGCAAAGCTTGGTCGAGGTATTGGCAGGGGGTACCTTAGAATCACGAGACTTATTTTGGCATTTTCCCCACTACAGAGGAGCGGATGTTGTCCCCTATTCCATCATTCGATCTGGGGAGTACAAGCTAATCCATTACTTTGGAGAGCAGCCCGATGAACTATTTTCAACAGCGAATGATCCGAAGGAAATGACCAATCTGGCTACTCAATTTCCGGACCTGGTAATTCAACTTAAATCTTCACTCAAAGCCTGGTGGCAAGAAACAGGGGCCAGATTGCCCCAGAAAAAATAAACGATAAGAATCAATAAGTTAAAAGGTTAAATTTAAATAAGGATTATCCTCCACTTTCATCCTTACTATTGAATCAACTGGCAAAATTTCGGATATTCAAAAAATTAATTTTCAATGAGCAACTCGTTTTTAAAAAAGGTAGTTGGTGAGACCAATGAATATGAGCGTACCCCGATTCCGAGTGGAAGTCTAAAAGGAGGGAAAAGCTTTTTGGGAATGTATGCTGGCGAGCATACGGCTGGGACCGAGTTTGTTATCGGTCCCTTATTTGTGGCACATGGAGTATCGGCAGGAGATCTTATTTTTGGATTATTGATCGGTAATCTATTGGCAGTGCTGAGTTGGGGCTTGATTACAGGGCCAATTGCAGCTTCCAAGCGGCTCACCTTGTATTATCAATTGGAGCGGATTGCTGGCAAAAATGTGGTACGCTGGTATAATCTGGTTAATTCCTTAATGTTCTGTTTTCTTGCAGGGTCAATGATTGCAGTTTCAGCTACGGCTGTAGGGATTCCTTTTGACCTGGAAATGCCCACACTTACGGACTGGTTGCCAAGGACGCCTGGCTGGATCCTGACCGTTCTATTTATGGGAGGCGTGATTACTCTTGTGGCTATTCAGGGATATTCCCAAGTATCCAAATTTGCAAATGTGATGTCTCCTTGGATGATTTTGGTATTTTTTGCAGCAGCTATTGTGGGCTTGGCTCAACTAGGAGTGGGTTCATTCGAAAGTTTGATCACTATTGCGCAGGAAGTGATTTGGAATGGAGTTCCTCTTTCTGGTATGTCCAAGTTCACGATTTGGCATACCATCTTTTTTGCCTGGTTTTGCAATATGGCCATGCACATTGGGATGTCTGACTTGACCATTCTTCGCTACGCAAAGTCTTGGACCTACGGATTTTATTCCTTTGCAGGAGTTTTTCTAGGACATTTTGTGGCATGGATCGCATCTGGGATTCTATATTCGGTATTTCTTCAGGCCAATTCCGCTTCACAGGAATTTGCTCCAGGAGCTATTGCTTATGAGACCTTGGGGATTGCTGGGGCGATTTGTGTGGTGATCGCGGGTTGGACTACAGCGAATCCTACCATTTATCGAGCTGGAATAGCACTGCAGGCGATTTTTCCAAAAGTTTCAACTTGGAAGATCACAGCTATTGTGGGTGGAATTACCAGTTTGGCCGCTTGTTTTCCTGCTTTGGTCATGAAACTGTTAGATTTTGTGGCTTTGTATGGATTGCTTCTGATGCCGATGGGGGCAGTAATTTTTGCGGATTTCTATTTTTCCAAGAAAATGGGTTTCCAGTCTGAAGGTGCGCTGAGTTCCAAGTCTGATTTCAGTATTCCGGCCTTGCTGAGCTGGGTGTCAACCTTGGTATTCTGCTTGGGGTTGAATTTCTTTTATGGAGTAGAAATTTTCTTTCTAGGACTACCAGGATGGTTTGTGGCGATTGCAATTTTCATTGTGCTTTCAAAAATAAAATACCCACTTGCTAAATCACTTCCTCTATGATATTGGATACGATAAAAAAAGCCCAAAATGGGATAAGTAGAAATCCTAAGGTGCTATGTAGCTATAAAAATCAAATGTCAAACCCATGAAAATTCTAATGATAATAGGATCTTTAATAAGCTTGATACTAACCATTGTGCCACCGATTATCTTTTTTGTAGGAAATTTAGAATTGAGTCAAATGAAAGGATATATGGGGATCGGCATGGTGCTTTGGTTTGTGACTGCACCGTTTTGGATAAATAAACCATCAAAAAGTCAGCAATTATAATTCAGGATCAATAAATTCAATCTCCAGTTTTTTTTGTAAAACTTGATACCAGATAAGTATTTACCGCTCACCTATAAAAGTAACCCGTAACTAATACGCTAAAGATGCCAACCGACTTCCACCAAAAATCCCTTTCGCTTCTATCGGAGCAGTTAAGCGCAAGGGGATTGGATACCAACTTTTTAATTCAAAAAATCATTTCGTTTCAGATTGCAGTTCCTTCCTGGGCTTTAGGTGCCGGAGGAACGAGATTTGGGAGATTCTTGATAGGTGGTGAACCAAGAAATCTCGAAGAAAAACTGGAGGATATTGGGCTTTTGGCCAAGTTGACCAAGCGAACGGATGCTGTTTCCCTCCATATTCCTTGGGATATCCCTCAAGATATTCAGTTGATTAAGCAAATGGCTGCTGATCTTCAGATCAGATTTGATGCCATGAACTCAAATACTTTCCAAGATTATGGACAGCCTTTGACTTATAAAATGGGTTCGCTAAGCAATGCAGATTTGGATATTCGAAAGCAGGCTGTGGAGCATAATCTTTTGGTGATAGAAGTCGGGAAAGAATTGGGGAGCAAAGGGCTTACCGTTTGGTTGGCAGATGGAAGTAACTTTCCAGGTCAGGCTCATATCAGAAAGGCACTTCAATGGACAACCGAATCACTTCAGGGAATCTATGCCGGCTTACCGGCTGATTGGAAGCTTTTATTGGAGTACAAGCCCTACGAACCTAATTTTTACCATACCGTGATTCCGGATTGGGGTACCTCAGCGCTGATTTGCCAGCAACTTGGAGAGCAGGCGAAGGTCTTGGTGGATTTGGGTCATCACCTTCCCAATACCAATATAGAGCAGATCGTGGCGACGCTGATGCATCAGAACATGTTGGCAGGATTTCACTTTAATGACAGTAAATACGGAGATGATGATTTGAGCACTGGAAGCATTAAACCCTATCAGTTGTTTTTGATTTTCTGTGAACTGACCAACGGTGCTGAAGAAAAGGCTCAGACTTGGGAAAGTATTTCTTGGATGATAGATGCCAGCCACACTACCAAAGATCCCTTGGAGGACTTAATTCAGGCTTTGGAGTCTATTTCACAGGCTTTCGCTAAATCACTTTTAGTGGATCGCAAAAAACTTGCTCAGTGTCAGGTGGAAGGAGATGTGGTTGGGGCACAAGAAGTACTTCAAGATGCGTTTTTAACTGATGTGAGATCTTTGGTCAGAGAAGCTAGAATCCAAAGTGGTGGGGAAGCCGATCCTTTGGATTACTATAGAAGAGAAAAGATTAGAGAAAATCGAATCCTTCAAAGGGGTAAAAATGCGCAAGCGAGTGGCTTGTGATTCAATTATTTTAACTGCTGAAAACAGAATAAAGCCCAACTATCACCAAACTGAAGAAGCAATTACTTGATTCTGCTTTGAAGTACCTCTAAGCTTTTGTATACAACAGTAGAAGGTAGTTCGCCCCGACCGAATTGTCCGATGTAACTTCATAGTCTATTTCCATGCCAGGAGAAAGATTACTTTACCGGCCCAAGATATTGATCAAACCATAGCAATGTTTCTTTTACAAAATCTGTGCGAGGTACCAGATGACCTGCTTCGTAAACAATATGTTTCTTATCCCCAACAGGAGTACCCAGCAGATCATACATAGGTTTTTGCGATGTCTCAACGGGGAAGAACATATCGTGCTTCCCGTTCAGCATAAGGACGGGCTGTCTAACTCTGGGCAGGTAATTAAGTTGGTCCACTTCAGCCAATGCCCTGTTCATTTCCATACCACCAACATTTAATACTATAGCTTTTATTCTTTTCTCTATGGCCGGGAGAATGCCTCCCATAAACCCTCCCCAACTCCCAAGGTAAGACAAATACCTACGACGTGCGTGGAGTAAGGGCTTTTTAACTATTTATCTATTTAACAATTTAAATATTACCGCGTAGCGGTAGATTTTATTTTGGGTTTTATGGCATTGTATTACGATTTACCAGTCTTTAAAGAAGTTTATAAGCTGATACTTGTGTTGTTTGAGGTTACCAATGACTACGGGTATCTCTGCTGAGGAGTAG
>JAQCJI010000116.1 GCA_027593175.1 Bacteroidota bacterium
AAATTGTCTTTTGAAAGGCCTAAAGCCCTTATTTAAGGATTCAAGGATCCTGACCCAAATCAAACTATCCGCTTCTTCTTTCTTGATTTTGCTCGGATTTACCCGTAGCTTAACTCAAAAACTAACCGATGTACCTCCGCTTTTGCTGCTCCCTTCTCTTCCTTTTGCTCTACTTCTCAGTTCGTGCACAGGAAAAAATCCCGGTATTCACCAGCGGACAAGAAGGACATGCCACCTACCGCATCCCCGCCATCATCCAAGTTCCCAATGGGGACCTGCTGGCCTTTGCCGAAGGCCGAGTGAAGGGTAGTGCAGATTTTGGAGACATCAACCTGGTACTCAAGCGTAGCAGTGACCGTGGAAAATCTTGGTCTTCCTTAGAAACCCTGGTCGACTACGACAGTCTGCAAGCAGGCAACCCCGCTCCTGTCGTCGATCTCCTCGACCCAGCATATCCGAAAGGAGTAGTTTATCTTTTTTACAACACCGGCAACAATCACGAGTACGAAGTTCGTCTCAACCAGGGCATCCGAGAGATATGGGTCATCAAATCCTATGACCTGGGGTCCTCCTGGACCACTCCTGAAAACATTACCACTCAGGTGCATCGTCCCAACCATTCGGCAGCAAACCCAGACTACACCAATACCGCCGACTGGAGACACTATGCAAATACACCGGGTCATGCCATTCAAATTGCGGAAGGGCGCTACAAAGGGCGACTTTATGTGGCGGCCAACCATTCGGTGGGGGATCCTCAAGAACGCTTTCGGGAGTACCGCGCACATGGATTCTACAGCGACGACCATGGCAAAAGCTACCGCCTCTCTGAATCCCTTACGTTTCCAGGTTCCAACGAGTCTACCGCCGCTCCTCTCAGTGGGGACCGCCTGCTAATGAGCGTGCGCAACCAGGAGGGCACGGTACGGCAACGGATCCTAGCCTACTCCTCGAATGGGGGCGCCAGCTGGGAGGAGGAGTATTTTGAAGCCCAACTCCCCGACCCAGTTTGTCAAGGATCTCTTTTAGCCTTGGGAACCGAAAAAGGAAAAACACTCCTCGCCCATTCAAATGCAGCCGATCCCAAGGACCGGAATCACCTGACCGTAAAAATATCCACAGACGAGGGCCGAACTTGGGATCGCGCCATTCCCATCGACTCCAGCTTGGACCCTAAAAAAACCTCCTGGACGGCTTACTCGGATTTGGTTTTACTCGACCCAGCAACCCTCGGCATCCTGTACGAGCGGGACAACTATCGGGAGATTGTTTTTTACGCCTTTCCTTGGCGCTAGTACTCTTACAAAGATTCCCAAAGTCCTCTTTCTTTACTTTACCACCTTTAAAATCCGATTAAAAATCTCCGTATTGGAATACACCCCCCTAAATTCTCCGGAACGCGCACCGTAAGCAAAAATAGGTACAAGAATTCCTGTGTGGTCATCACTGTGAAAGGCCAATTCCACTTCCCGCTTGGCTACATTTCCTTGTGGGAGGGTCACACCGCCTGTTTCATGATCTGCTGTCACCAGCACCAAGGTACCTGGATGCAAATCCGCATAGCGAAGCACTTCCCCGATGACACGATCAAAGTCCAATAGCTCTGTCACGATCGTAGAAGGGCTATTGGAATGCCCTCCTGAGTCAATTTTTGCTGCTTCCACCATCAGGAAAAATGGCGCTTTACGCTGCTCAAAAAACAAGATGGATTGGGCCACAGCTTGGCTAAGGAAATCTCCTCTTCCAGATTCCATGGAGGGTATTCCACCTTCCGATTTAAAATAGGCCACCCGAGCGGCTGTAGCAGTTGCCAATTGATCCAGCTGGCTCACCCGCTCAAAACCACCCTGATCCAGTACCTCCTTCGGAAAATGCTTTCCCCCTCCTCCTATAACTAGGTCGATGGCACTTTTTGGCAAATACCGAGCAATCTCCTTTACTCCGTCTCGTTCTCCATGGTGTGCATAAAATGCCGCAGGTGTAGCACCCGTAAGTTCGTCCGTAGTCACTAATCCCGATTGAAAACCCTTTTCTTTCAAGAAATAAGGCAAATTGGGAATGGAGTCGCCCTGGGCATTGAGTCCTAGCGCTCGGTTATTTGCTTTTTGGCCCGTAGCCATGGCCGTAGCGCCTGCTGCCGAATCAGTGGTAAAATCATCTGCTGCCTGCGTTTTGACCAATCCCATATTCCGTAGTTGAGCCAGCGACAATTGGCCGCCATTGGCCAGAAGTCCAGAAGAAATCTGAGCCAATCCATTGCCATCCCCAATCAACAAAAATACCTGCTCGACGGGGACATCTGCTCCATCAACCTGGTAGGTGGGAAGGTATACCTCTTGGGTATTGGGGAGGGAATACACGTTTTTAGCCAAGGAGGAAAGGTAATCCCGAGCTTCAGCAGGTCGATCGGTATTGATGTAGTCGATGCCCATTTCGTGAAAGGCTCGCCAGGCTGTTTTGCCGTCAGGAGAAGCCCAGAAGCGCACGGGGCGATCATAGGAGTGCACTAAATCGATAAATGCCTGGAGCTGCTGACGCTGGGACTCCACGATTCTCCCCTTCCCATTCCACACCGAAAATCTGGGGAAACTCAAACTCACCATTCCAATTTTATTCCAGGGCAATTCTGCCGTCAATTCCTT
>JAQCJI010000058.1 GCA_027593175.1 Bacteroidota bacterium
GGGACACCAGAAAAAAAAACAATTAAAAATTGTTAAAAAAAAAAAAAAATAATAAGTTTAAAAAGTTAATTATACTCAAACCCAAAATAAATGAAAAAACAAGGACTACTAATTTTGTGTTTTTTCTCTCTTTTCGCCTTTAGCATAGGTTTCTCTGCTAATGCGCAACAAGCGAGAATAACAGGTAAGGTTACGGATGCTGGTACAGGTGAAGGAATCCCTGGTGCGAGTGTTTTAGTAAAAGGTACCACACGTGGAATGGTTTCGGATTTAGATGGAAATTTTTCCATTGAAGCCAGTTCCACCGATGTATTGGTGTTTTCCTTCATTGGATACACCACGGTTGAAGAAACCGTAGGCACTCGGACTTCAATTAATTTAACTCTTTCTGAGTCAGTTCAAGGACTCAATGAAGTAGTAGTTGTTGGCTACGGTACTCAAGAGAAAAAAGAAATCACAAGTGCTGTTGCAAGTATTAAGGCGGAAGATTTCAACCAAGGAACCGTAAACGATCCGAGACAATTGCTTCAAGGAAAGGTTGCTGGTCTAAATATTTCAAGACCAGGAGGTAACCCCCTTTTAGATGAGCTGCTTTGACTTCGTGGAATTTCTTCGTTTGGAGCCAACGCTGAACCTCTAATCGTAATTGATGGGGTTATTGGTGCTTCCTTAAGTACAGTAGATCCAAACGACATCGAATCTATGGATGTATTGAAAGATGGATCTGCAGCTGCGATTTACGGAACAAGAGGATCCTCTGGGGTAATTTTGGTTACCACCAAATCAGGTAAAAAAGGAAAAGCAGTAGTTGAATATAGCGGAACTGCAGCGACAGAGAATGTTGCGCGTACCATTCAGGTAATGACTGCTGACGAATACAGAGCGCTTCCTGGTTCAAATGATTTAGGCTCAGAAACTGACTGGTTTGATGCAGTTACAAGAACAGGTGTTAGCTTTGTGAACAACCTTTCCATCAGTGGTGGAAACGAAGGTACTAGCTATAGAATGTCCTTAAACTCACGAAATGTAGAAGGTGTAGGTCTTAATTCTGGCTTTGATCAGTTGAATGCTAGATTGAACCTAACTCAAAGAGCATTGAATGACAAAGCTTTGTTTTCAGTTAGTATTTCCAATACTACAGCGGATAGACAATTTGGTAATGATAACTCATTTAGATATGCAATTATCACCAACCCAACGCTACCTATCTATGACCCAAAACCACAGTCTCCAAATTTTGGGGGTTATTCGGAACGCGATATCTTTGATTGGTACAACCCGGTATCTATTGTCGAACAAAACAAAAACGATGGTAGAGAAAGCAGGTTGTTAGCTAGTATCCGAGGTGAATACAACTTTTCTAGTAAATTTAAAGCTGCTGTTTTCTATGCCAGCCAGAGAGAAACGTTTTGGAATGGCACCTATTCACCTAAGACTGCTAAATATGGAGGGGGTTTTGGAAGAAACGGTTTAGCTTCTATTCGGAATAATGAAAGTTTGAATGATTTGTTTGAGGCCACTGTTAACTATGATGAAACAGTAGGGAAGTTAGGAATGTCATTCTTAGGAGGATATTCTTACCAAGAGTTTTTTAATCAAGGTGATTTTTCACAAGCAGGTAATTTCCTGACGGATGCGTTCACTTACAATAACTTGGGTGCAGCTCTCGATTTTGCAAATGGTTTAGCAAACGTTTTTAGTTATGCTAATGAAAACAAATTGGTAGCATTCTTCGGCCGCGCTAATTTCAATTTTGATGACACCTACCTATTGTCAATTAGCTCTCGTTACGAAGGTTCCTCAAGATTTGGTGAGAACAATAAGTGGGGATTGTTTCCTGCAGTTAGTGCTGGTGTAAACCTTGCGAACTTGGTGGACATTACAGGAGTAAGTGCAATGAAACTAAGAGCAAGTTTCGGTAGAACAGGTACTCAGCCAGGAGAATCCTACATTTCATTATTAAGATTTGCTCGTCAAGGTAATTTCTTCTATAATGGTAATTTTATCCCCTCTTATGGACCAGTATCTAATGAAAATCCAGATTTATCATGGGAAACCAAAGACGAATTCAACTTAGGTTTAGATTTTGTTATTTTGAACAATAAATTAGATGGTTCAATAGACTATTTTACCCGAGTAACAAGTGGAATGATTTTACCGATTAACGTACCTGTTCCACCAAACCTTTTCCCAACTACATTGCTTAATATTGGTGAAGTTGAGAACTCTGGACTTGAAGTATTGTTAAACTACAAGGCTATCGACAAAAGTGATTTTAAATGGAATGTAGGTGTTAACTTCTCAACGCTAGCTACTAACCTTAGAAGTTTGTCAGCAGGAGATCTATCCTTTGGAGCAGTAAACTACCGCTCTAACTTCGGTTCACCAGGTCAAAACCTTACTCAGTTGATCCGAGTTCAAGAGAACGGACCATTGGGACAGATTTGGGGTCCAATTCAGACAGGTGTTGATGAAAAAGGTGCTCCAATCTTGAAAGTGATTGATGGTACGGCTAAGGATGCTAATGGAAAGCCTGTTTATTGTAATTGTGATAAAGATAGAGCTCAATTGGGTACTGCTTATCCTACGATCAATTTTGGTATCAATAACAACTTCAATTACAAGAATTGGGATTTGAATTTCTTCTTCAGAGGGTCACTTGGTCACTCATTGATCAATAGTTACAGAGGTTTTTATGAAAACACTGAAAGTACCACAGTTCAAAACTGGAACGTTGTGAAAACTAAATATTTTGATCCAAACATAAAAAAGGCAGAATATAACAGTAGCCACGTTGAAAAAGCAGATTTCGTGATCTTGGATAACGCTACAATTGGTTACAATTTTAACGTGAAACAAGGTAAGTCTGTAGGTAAAATTAGAACTTTCCTCTCTGTACAAACACCATTCATGTTTACAGGTTATACTGGTGTAGATCCTGCAGTAAGATATCAGGATCCAGATAATGGAGATCCACTTGCTCCTGGTATTGAACGAAGAGCTACTTATTTCACAACAAAAATTACTACTTTAGGATTAAATTTAAGTTTCTAAGCTAAAACAATTAAAAATCATGAAAAAAACATTAAATATTAAATACTTCTTGATTGGCCTAGGACTGACTTATTTTGCTTCATCTTGTGTTGATTTAGAGGAGAAGGTTTATAGCCAGGTTACTTCAGATAACTTCTTCCAAACAGATGAAGAATTTATTTCAGCACTAGGAGGAGCCTACTCTTCTTTAAGTAAATTGGGTAATCACTCCGGTCTTTGGTCAATCAATGAAATTTCATCCGATGAAATAGTAGTTTCTCACAAGGGTGGTGACTGGTTTGACGGTGGTGTTCTTTTGCAATTGCACCAGCATGAATTCCAAAAGGATAATCCATTTTTAAATAACTCATGGAATTTCCTTTTTGGAGGGATTAATACCTGCAATAGATTGATCTATTCTTTCGAGCAGCTTAACAATGCGAACTCTCCTTCTTACATCGCAGAGCTTAGAGCATTGAGAGCGTTGTATTACTACTGGGCTATGGATGCGTTTGGAAACGTTCCTATCGTAACAGACTTTACATCTACTGACAAGCCTTCGAATAGTTCAAGAAAAGTAGTTTATGATTTCATTTTGAAAGAATTGAATGAAATTATCCCGTTACTTCCTATAAAAAAGGATGGAACTACGTATGGTAGAATGACTAAGTGGAGCGCTTTGGTTATCAGAATGAAGATGTACTTAAATGCTGAAGTTTACACCGGAACTCCTCAATGGGCTCTCGCTGCTGCTGATGCTGCTACAATTATCAATACTGGTCCTTACACCTTGAACCCTTCTTATGCGGCAAACTTTGCCATCAATAACGCAGGATCTCCAGAGAATATTTTTGTCTACCCTTACGATAAAGTATTTGCTGGTGGCTTCAATTGGGTGATGATGACAAATCACATTGTAAGTCAAGCTACTTATAATCTTACCTCCCAACCATGGAATGGGTATCAAACTGTAGAAGAGTTTTACAATTCTTATATAGATCCAGTAAAAAACCCAGGTACTCAAGGTCCCGTTTGGAAAGGTTTGGCATTGGAGCGATCCACAGGTACGGTTGATGGTAGATTAAGCAATTTCATAGTAGGTCCACAAAAAAGAGCCGATGGTTCCGTTTTGGTCGATCCAGGAGTTGAAGTTACTGATCCTACTGGTTTAAAAGGAGATCCAAATGGAGCACCATTGACCTTCATGCCATTCTTGAATGAAATCTCTCCAGGAGGTTTGAGACAGGCTGGAGCTAGAATTGGTAAGTATGAATTCGAAAAAGGTGGCACAAATAACATGAGTAATGACTTCGTCATCTTTAGACTTTCTGATGTGATTCTTTCTCTAGCTGAGGCTAACTTCAGATTAGGAAAAACTGCTGAAGCTTTGGCTTTAGTTAACCAAATTCGTGCTAGAGCAGGTGGACTGCAGCCTTTCACTACCTTAACTGCTGATAATTTATACGCTGAAAGAGGTAGAGAATTGTATGTGGAGATGACTAGAAGACAAGATCAAATCCGCTTTAAAAAGTATGGTGAGGCTTGGTGGCCGTTTGCAGGAATGAACAGACCTAAGAAAGTTCACGCTCCTGGAAGCTTCTTGGAAATCTTCCCTATTCCTAATCCGCAACTTCTTGCCAATACAAACTTGAAGCAGAATCCAGGATACAATTAATTAATTCTTGATTCAAATATAAAAGCAGGCTATTTTTAACAGCCTGCTTTTTTTTGATGTTTTATAAAATGCTTTAGTAATTTTTAAAAACGGGGATCTTTTTAAGGAGGAGAATTCGTAAACCCAAATAAATATAAAAAACTACTTGGAGGTATTCAGGCTTATCTAATCGAACTTAATCGAAGAATCATTAAATTCGTGATGTAAAAAGAAAAATTTGTATGCGTATTTTCCTGCCAATTCTTGCTCTTCTAATTCTCAGCATCACCTTTCAAGGTTGTAATTCTCCTTCGTTTAACTCTTCTGATAAGGATTTAGCTAAAGTTGATAGTCTTTTTTTGGGCTTTTATTTAGGCATGGCACAAAAGGATTTTTTTGACGGCTGCACTGAATTAAATAGACAGCAAAAATTAACCCAAGGTTCTGGAGGCACCACTAGTGTTGAGCATAAAATTAAAGGCACCTACGGAGGCGATGTGAGCATGCGTTTTTTCCCTACGTTTATCAAAAAGGAAATGTATGAAATGCCAGTTACCTATACCTATGATTCCTGGGCTCCTTGGAACAAGGAATACTCTTCCGCAGCTTTGTTGCCAAAAATATTGGAAAGCTATAAGGCTACCTACGGCGATGAATTTAAGGTTGTAAATGATAGGTACCGAGGAAATATTTATTATAGAATGGATGGAAAGCGAAGAATCAACCTTTTTATAAAAGATGAGCAGTTTGTTCAAGCAATTTTTACTGATATGGAGGTTGAAGAAAGACTCAAAGTAGAATTTGAAAAAAGCCAATCCCAAAAGCCAGTGAATTGACTTTTTATATTTAAAGTCCTCTAAAATGTTTAAAGTATAATGAAACTCGGTCTAGCGAAGTTATGGGTTCTGTCTTTATTCATTTTTTACTCGTGCATTAAAAGTCCGGATTTAGAACAAGAGAATATACTTTTTGTAAGTCTCTCCCCCAAAAAGACGGGTGTCGATTTCATCAATTTGCTGACTTTGACGCGAAGGTTTAACATCATCGATTACCTTTATTTTTACAATGGTGGAGGGGTATCCGTTGGTGACATCAATAACGATGGGCTTATTGATATTTATTTTTCTGCGAATCAAGGGCCAAATAAGCTATTCCTAAATAAAGGGGATATGGTTTTTGAGGACATCTCAAATAAGTCGGGCTTGGAATCTCTAGGCTCCTGGAAAACAGGAGTAAGCATGGTCGACATCAATGGGGATGGATTGCTTGACATTTACGTTTGTAGGTTAGGCAATTTTAAAGGCATTACTGGGAAGAATGAGCTTTACATCAACAATGGAGATCTGACATTTAGTGAAAATGCCGCAGCATATGGTTTGGATTTTCAGGGTTTTAGTACGCAGGCTTCATTTTTCGATTACGACAGAGATGGAGATCTAGATATGTATTTGCTTAACCACGCTGTTCATACTGAAAAAAGCTTTGGAAGTGCCTCGCTTCGCTATCTGGATGATGGCTTAGCAGGAGACAGATTGTATAAAAATAATTTGGATCAAGGGGAAAAGAGATTTTCAGACATCACGAACGAGGCTAAGATTTATTCAAGTCAGCTGGGCTATGGACTAGGAACCGGTATTTCAGACCTGAATAACGATGGCTGGCCAGACCTGTATGTTTCCAATGACTTTAATGAAAATGATTACCTCTACCTCAATAAGGCAGATGGTACTTTCCTAGATCAAACGGCTTCAGCCATCAATTACAGCAGTAGGTTTTCCATGGGTAGCGATTTTGCTGATTTAAATAATGATGGCTGGGTGGATTTTATTACCCTAGACATGTTGGCAAAGGATGAGACGATTCAAAAATTATCGCAAGGCGAGGATACGGAAGAAAACCTCCAGCAGAAGTTGAATTATGGATTTGAAAGACAATTTTCTAGAAACTGTTTTCAATTAAATAACGGGAATGGCTCTTTTTCAGAGATCGCTCAACTTTCAGGAATTTCGGCTACAGATTGGAGTTGGGGCGTGCTATTGGCTGATTACGACAACGATGGCTGGAAAGATGTTTTTATTTCTAATGGGATTGTACGAAGACCAAATGATTTGGACTACATGAACTTTGTGACCAACCCCAATCTGGAAAATGGCTTACAGAACAACTCTGAAATTACTGACCTAGAGTTGGCCTCAGAAATGCCTTCCGGGGATGTTGCCAATTTCTTCTTCCGGAACAACAAGGATTTGACATTTCAAGATGTGAGCTCCACATGGAATATCCCCCAAAAAAATAGTTCTAATGGTGCGGCCTATGCCGATTTAGATAACGATGGGGATCTAGATTTAATCATTAACAACATCAATGCCGCGGCGCAAATCTTAGAAAACCAACAGGCGCAGCAACTGGATCAATCAAAAAATAACTTTTTAAAAGTCAGATTTAAGGGTCTTAGTGGGAATAAATTTGGGGTAGGGAGCCGGGTTGAAGCGTTTGGGAATAAGGGACAAATTATTCAAGAGAACTTCACTAGCCGTGGTTTTCAGTCCTCAACAGCTCCTGAAATTCATCTAGGACTTGGAGAAATAACTAGTTTAGACTCACTTAAAATAATTTGGCCAAGTGGGAAAGTTGAAAAATTTACAAATGTCAAGGCTAATCAAACCCTCACGGTGGATGAGTCGAGGGCAAAAGCAATTCCTAATTATTTGGCTCAAACCAAAGAGTCCTTCTTGAAGGTCGTTGAGAACAATCTATCCGGGTTAGATTTTGACCATTACGAAGATAATTTCAATGACTTCAATTATGAATCCCTTCTCCCTCACAAACTATCACAAGAAGGACCAGCCTTGGCTGTGGGAGATGTGAATGGTGACGGGAAAGAAGATCTTTATGTAGGAGGGGCAGCAGGACAAGAGGGGACTTTATTTATCCAAGTCAAAGGAGGGAAATTTGAAAAGTCGAAGCAAGCAATTTTTGAAAAGGATGCCCCACTTGAAGATACCGAGGCTGTTTTCTTTGACAGCAATAAAGACGGTTTTCTAGATCTAGTTATTGGAAGAGGCGGAAATGTATCCAATCCTAGTAACACAGGGGAACAATCAAAAATTTATTTAAATAACGGGAAAGGAGTGTTTCAGCAAAGCATCAATCTTCCATTGGAAAAAAACGCGCAGGTCTCAGTTATTTTAGCACATGATTTTGATAAGGATGGCTTAGAAGATTTGATGGTTGGTGGAAGGAATGTTGCTGGAAAATATGGGCAAATTCCTCGGAGCTATTTGTTAAAAAATTTGGGGGAAAATCGATATCAAGATATTACGAAACAAATAGCCCCAGAATTGGCAAACCTAGGGTTGGTCAAAGATGCTGCTTGGACAGATATCGACGTAGATGGTAAGCTAGATTTAGTTGTCATTGGAGAATGGATGCCGCTCACCATATTCTTAAATAAAAACGGAAAGCTAGTTAATGAGACGGCAAGTTTTGGATTGGAAAACACAAATGGATGGTGGAATTCAATCGCCGTAGAAGATTTTAATCAAGACGGTTTCCCAGATTTAGTGGTTGGCAATTTAGGGCTAAACCATAGAATGAAACCTACCAAGGAGTTTCCCATAAAAATGATGCTAGCTGATTTTGATAAAAATGGAACTGTGGAACAAATTATCTCATATCCTGTAGAAGGGAAGTATTTTACGGTAGCAAGCAAAGATGAACTTGTGAAGCAAATTCCTGTTCTAAAAAAAGAATTTGTCCGCTACAATGATTTTGCGGGCAAAACTGTCGAAGAGCTATTCCAAAATTTCCAAACTAAAGAGCCTCCTTATTTGAAATCCTTTCAATTTGAATCTTTGGTGCTTTACAACCAGAAAGGCAAAAATTTCATCTCTCAGGCTCTACCAATTGAAGCACAATTTTCGCCAATAGCAGATATTGCTGTTGAGGATATCGATCAAGATGGATATTTAGACCTTCTTTTAGGGGGAAATACTACTTCCGTTGCCTCTTATTTTGGTTCGTATCAGGGGAATTGGGGCCTTATCCTTAAAGGAGATGCAAATGGAGCCTTCAAGACTTTCAAGGAAAGCCCCTTGAAAATAAAAGGGGATGTGAAGAAAATTAAAGAGGTGATCGTAGGAACCAAAAAATGGCTGCTCTTTGCAAAGAATGATGCAGAGTTAGAGGTATTCGTAATTACTAAATCTCAGTCACAATAGCATAATTGAATAAGCCCTCTTTAAATCCAATTTGTAGCCGGTTGAAAAGTGGGGTACTTACTACTCGACCTCAATTTATTTTTGCTGAAGGCCGTTTTTCGTTCCCGGGCTGTTTGGTTAAGTCATCGCCCAGTGTCTTTCTATACTCGTTGGCCAAAGCAGTAAGCGCTTCTACTACTGCTGGATAGTGTTGAGCTACATCAAAGGTTTCCCCTGGGTCTGTGGAAAGGTTGTAGAGTGCTAAGGAAACTTGCATGGAATTATAGATCCCTGGAAATCCGTTATTTCCCCGTTCTGTACCTTGATAGGTTTGGGAAGTATGTGGGAAAACCAGCTTCCACTGCCCTTGCCTGATAGCCTTGAGGCTATTGGCATCGTAGTAATAGACAAAGTGATCCCTAGGATTTGCATCTGCTACCTGCTGGAGTAAGGGTAAAATATTGACCCCATCGATTTTTTGGCTGGGCAATGGGACCCCTAGGAGTACCGCCATGGTAGGCAAAATATCCATCGTAGCAGCTAGGTTGTTGGAAACAGTTCCTGCGGAAATAACTCCTGGGAAGCTCATGATGCAGGGCACGCGAACGCCGCCTTCCCAAGCGGATCCTTTGCCTTCGCGTAGGCCTCCACTGCTACCTGCATGGTTACCAAAGGTCAACCAAGGGCCGTTGTCACTCGTAAAGATGACGAGTGTTTTTTCCGTTAACCCATTTTTTTCTAAGGCTCGAATCACTTCCCCGACGGAATCGTCTAGTTCGAGCATAAGATCTCCAAAAAGCCCTGCCCCACTTTTGTTTTTGTACTTTTCAGAAACCGCTATTGGCACATGGGGCATGGAGTGTGCGAGGTACAAAAAGAAGGGGCTCTCTTTGTTGCGTTCTATAAATTCAACGGCCCGCTCGGTATACAGTCCGGTTAGCTGGGCTTGATCTTCTAGGGATTGGATAGGAATCACTGGTTCGTTTCCTTCCAGCAAATACAGCGGGGGAAATTTGAATTTACGATTTGCAGTATCCGTAATGGGTTTGCCATCGAAGCCCACTGGCCACATGTCGTTGGAATAGGGTAGGCCAAAATAGGAATCAAAGCCATATGAAGTGGGGAGGAAGGGAGCTTTTGCGCCTAGGTGCCATTTGCCGATCATCCCTGTTTTGTACCCTTTCTTTTTTACCAGCGAAGCAAGTGTTTCTTCAGTTGGATTGAGGGCAACGGTAGACCAAGGCATCAGTGCCCCAGAGATGCTGAGTCGATTGGGGTAGCAGCCTGTAAGTAGGGCTGCCCTGGAGGCGCTGCATACAGCTTGGGCAGCATAAAAATTGGTGAAGCGCATGCCATTAGCCGCCAGCTGGGTAAGGTGAGGAGTCTGTTGTGGATATCCTCCATAGACTTCTAGATCACCATAGCCCATATCATCCATAAAGATGAGAACTAGATTTGGAAGATCTGGTGTACCCAAAGTTTCCTGTGCTTGGGTGCTGGTCCATAGGCAGGTAAAAAGGGGGAGGAGGAATTTTTTCATAGTTTGGGTATTCAATAATGGCTTACAGATTGATGAGAATCAAAGCACAAATGCTAAAATTTATATAAAAATAGGATTGAAGAACTATCCTTAATTTTCATAAATAAACCACCATTATACCTAACTTCAGAAGGCAATGAGCTTCTTTTCTAAGTATAATGCTTCAAATGGTAGATCTATTTGAGGTCGCCGAATTTGGTTTAATTAATCTTTTATAATTTTAAATGGATCAACACTGGTCCATTTGTTTAATAATGGGGAGTATTACCTAATAATATCCTTGTGATCCTATAAATATCTCCATTTCTTCTACGCTAAACGGGGATGTTACTGCAATTTTTTTGACTCAAGGTCTTTTGCCATTAAATCAAATTTAGACCTCATTTCAACTAATTTTTTCCTATAAATTTGATTCTCTGCCAAATTATTGATTTCCTGAGGGTCATTTTTCAAGTCATATAATTCTTCATGTTTTAGATCATTTCGATACCTAAAGTATTTCCATCTTGTAGTTCTCAATCCTTCACTTGAAGCTATAATATCAACTTCCCAAAGATGCTCTGTTATAAATTCAGATCTGTCTCTAAGAGGATTCTTTCCTTTTAAAACCGGCGCCAAACTCCTACCTTGCCAAGCTATTGGAATAGTTATCCCCGCAAAATCAAATATCGTAGATGGCACATCTATGTTTAACGCTATTTCTTCTACCTTTTTATGGATACGATTTCTTGGATCAAATATAATTAGCGGCACCCTTAAGGAATTTTCATACATCAACCATTTCCCAGCAAGTTGTCTTTCCCCCAGAAAGTATCCATTGTCTCCCATTAAAATTATAACCGTGTTTTTTGCAAGATTATTTTCCTCTAGTGCTTTTCTAATTTTCCCTATTTCTGAATCTACTTCTGAGATCATTCGATAGTATCCTTTCACACTGTTCTGGTACTTTTCTGGGGTATCAAAGCGCCAATACCAGCGAGTCCGATTTTCTCCTATCTGCACATATTCTGGTAATGCCTTGAAATACAAATCTTCTTTTATCAAAGGTTCAGGGATCACCAAATCTTGATACATAGTATCGAATTCGTGAGACCAGAAATATTGTTTTTCTGCGGGATCATGTGCATGCGGTGCGCTGAAACTTAGCGATAACATGAAAGGCTTTTCTTTTGGAGATTCTCGGATAAAATCAATTGCTTTTTGGCCAGTGTACCTCGTCAGGTGGACGGTATCCTTGTCAATCATTTTAGAAAAATATCCTCTCCTATCTTTAAATCCTCCATTTCGATCATAGCTTTCACCGACATCGAAAAGCTGATCAAATCCTTTATAGTCTACACCAAATTTTCCAAAAAACCCTGTGAAATAGCCCGATTTCTTCAATAACATGGGATAAGACAAATCTATATACGATTGCTTAATTTCTCCTTGCCCAAAGGTGTAACCATGCGTGCGCTCATACATGCCTGTCAATATGCTTGCCCTGCTAGCTGCGCATATCGGAGTGGTCACAAAGGCATTTTGAAAATAGGCTGCTTCAGATGCCAATCGGTCCATCTCAGGAGTTTGGATCAGCTTGTTTCCTGCAAACCCCAAAGCATCCCATCTTTGATCATCTGTCAAGATAAATATGATATTAGGCTTTTCATCTTGAGCCAACATTCTGAAAGAAATTGACAGAAAAATCAAAATCACCAACGCCATATACCTGGTAAAAAACTTAATATCCCTACCATTCAATCTTGAAATGAGAATTCTAGTCTTCCCTTCCAAGTTGAAGATATGTTTAGTCCTTCGACGAATATCTTTGATTACCTCCTTCATATTTTTGAGGGCTTTTTCTTTCATTGTCAGGAATTTATCGTTTTATCAACCCCCTTAAGTCACACTTATGTCTTCTTTAGGATGGCATTATACCTCCTGAAAATCGAATTGAGTAACTAGCCTTTCCCCCTGTTATACTTTAGTTGATTTAGGCATAGATTCTTTACTTAATACTTCAAATTTCAGCGTTCTCAATTCTTGAATTCCTGATCTTTGTGAAGGAGTCTTACAAGTACTTCAGACACCAACTCTATCGTTTCTTTAAGCATTCGCCAAAAAACCAGTCACATTAGCCTATTCAATTTCCCCCAATAGATGTACCGTATTCTGAACTAATCCTTCTAACGATTTACCGCGCTCATCTTTAATCTGGTATTGAATTTCCATCACCCAGGTTGGTTTAATATCAGGAATGGTCAGTTTTATGGATTTTTTATCTTTCCCTAGGATTGCTTTGGTAACTGCCAATGTTTGTTCATTATAGTGCTTGGAACCATAATTTCTAGATCGCAAAAGGTCCCAGGTTTTCACCGTGTAGTGGGCAGCATCAGCCACACTTTTTGCGTCCAATTCATCTGTGAAGCTTAGCTCAATTCCTTGAGTCGTAGCTTTGATCCCCACAGGAATGGCCATAGGCTTATCCACTTTTCTAATTCGGTAAAGCCCGCCTAATTGTGGCTGGGTGGAACCCCAAGCCGACAAGCCACATAAGTACAATTGTCCGTCACCAGGATTGAATCGGCCCCGCATCACCCCAGTAGAAAATCGCGGTACAGGCAACTCGAAAATCCCTCCCTGCACCTGATCGCCTATTTTTTCGTGCGGCACCACAAAAACTTTTCCATAGCCATAAGAGAGATTTAGGAGTTTTCCGTTCAGAGCTCCCCACTTTTTGCTGTCGACCCAGAGGAGTTCGGAGGGAGATTGATCTCTATCCCGTTCAACCCAGGCCAAAGGGAGGTTCATTCCCATTTCAGTACTATCCGCAGGAGGATTATAGCCGAACATATTCCCATAAAATCCGCCTTTTTTTACCCAGTTGATCCGGTTCATAGGATTCCAATGACCTTCTTGGTCAGTGACAATAAATGTCCCGTCAGGATTGAGGCATACTCCATTTGCAGCTCTAAATCCAGTGGCTACGATCTCCGTCTTCAACCCGTCCTTACTCACCTTGATCAAGGTTCCATGCTGCGGTACCAAAGCCTCTCTTGCATGTCTGGCACTTTTTGCATAATAAAAATTTCCTTCTTTATCCGCCTGAAGCCCCATGGCAAACTCATGGAAGTGATCTGTCACCTGGTGGTCATTATTAAAACTCTCATAAAAGTCCGTTTCCCTATCACCATTCAAGTCATGCAATTTTACCAACTGATCCCTGCAGGTAACAAATATTTCCTCGTTGATCACTTTGATCCCTAAAGGCTGAAACATCCCTGAGGCTATCCGTTGCCAAGTGAGTTTGCTGGAATTTTTGGTAAACCCCTCTACAAGCCAAACATCTCCATCGGTCGAACAGATTACTCCTTTGTTGGGATCTTTGAAAAAGTCCAGTCCACTCAATCTGAACTGATTCTTCCAGGGACTGTCAAAAGGAGGATTCATCATGTCCACCTGAAAAGGTCCTTCCTGCTTTCCTTGTAAGACTTCTGAAGTTAATTTTTGAGGATATCGGGCAGGCCCCCCCTTTGTCAGTGGATTTAAGTCCTCTGGCATGCTGGAAGCTTTCGCAAATACCTGAAATCCTTTCATTCCAGGCTTGGCGATCAGTACTTTGATCCTAAGAGATTGAGAAGAACCAAGTTCCATCAGCGTAAATCCTCCCTTATCTTTTAAAACTGCACCTGCCCCTACGATTGCAACAGAGGTGCCGGTTGGAGCAATTCTCATTTTTAAAGCTTTATCGGAAGGAGAAATGTTCAAGGTTCTGGTGAAAATTGGCTGTCCATCTAAAGTTTCCAGCCCAAATGACTCCAGGACCTTCGCACTACCAACCGTATAGGAGATAATTACACGGTTGCGGTATTGGTAAAGTCCTTTGTAATGGGCCCATTCCCGAGGTAATGGGCCAAACTTCCTTTTATCTCTCGCTAAAAATCTGGGATCCTCAAAGGTTCCTGTAGTTGGGTTTGCCCAGGCCGGCACAACCTGGTTTTCAAAATGCAAGTCGCCGACCGTTCTTGGAGAAATATTATGCTTCCCATTGAATAGGATAGCCTCCCAGTCTATAAAGCCTTCCCCAGTCCATGCCCCTGCTACTCGCATAAGGTCGTGATCAAACATCATCCAAGCATTGCCTGCGGCAATTCCCCCTTCCCCTGGATCAACTCTCACTGCAATACCTTTATAGGCAAAATTAGCCTTGCTTAGGTTTTCATCAGCAAGAGGTGAAGGGCCGGAGGATCTTTCTCTCGCAGAAGCATTCATTCCGACCAACTCATAGGTATTGATCAAAAAATTGCCGTAGTCCATTTCGGCCCAAGGCTTGAATTCTTTAGGCGCTGGACCTCTGGAAGTTCCGCTTGGTAGGCTGGCCAGATAGGTAGAATCAATCTTAAAATACTGATCTGAGTTTTCTTTTTTCAAAAAATTCTCTCGCAAGTAATTGATTATGTCATACTTCTCTACAGGGGTCAAATTGACCTGAGGAGGCATAGAGCCGTATCCCCGGGTGAGAGTTTGGTAAATCGAGTAAGGATCCATACCAACTTTAAACTGGCCCTCCCAAAATTTAAAGGCATTAGGAATGGAGCCCACTTGTTCAGGATTTCCATGGCAATTGAAGCATATATTATTGTAAATGTGCTCTCCGGTTCGTATCGATTCATCATGCCTGTCGTCCAAGGCAGTAAGGAGTCCTTTGTGGTCTATATCCTTTTCATATTCAGGTAGCTCAGATTCGGACAGGATAAATGCCGCTGAAGATTCAGTTTCTTTTTGACTTGGATTACAACCAAGAAAAATAAATAAAATAAGCAGGAGCTTTATTCCAAATAGGATTCTATTCATAATCAATTCAATTGGCGGTGGCATTAACATATATAATTTATTCATGTAAAAGTTAAAAAAGAATTATTTATGAATTATTCCCCACCAGGGACCTTGATCCCTAATATCAATGCCTAGACTTTACTTTCAAGTTCAGCAATATTAAAGTTTCAATTTAAATCAGTTCATAGCCCAGATTTAAAAATTCGTTCCATCAAAACCCATTTTTCACCTGGTTTTGCCCAAGGAACTGGCTTTTGGAAACCCCACATCAGTGCTTCCCATTTGGCGATGATCGGTTTGGAAGCATCCGTTTTGGCTTTTTTTTCAAAGGAAAAATCATCATTTGTCTCTAAGATCATGCTCATTCGATTACCGCTTCGGAAGATCTCAATATTCAATACACCACAATCAATATCGTGCTGCGTAACTTCGGGCCAAGCGGCACCTGGTGCGTGGTAAGCTTCATAAATCCGTATAGATTCGGGATCATCGATCAGGTCAAGAGTAAGGCAGAAGCGTTGCATTTTTTGAGAGTTTAAAGTGGGATAGTTTTTTGGTTTTATACCTCCTGTCTACTTAGTGTAGGTGATTTTCTCTGGTTGTTGGGTTGTCATCGTTATTGTGAGAGAGGAATGACCAAATCAATCTCTTAGATTTTATATTTTCAGGTTCTCTTTTCTTCGATGGTCCATTGTACGCGTTAAAGGATTAATAAGGCTTAGATCATTTATTAATCACCCCCCCACAGCAGTCTGGGGAAATGTTTTTTAAGAAGTTAATTTAATCAAAACATGAAATTATTAGGTCCTGCGCCTTCCC
>JAQCJI010000117.1 GCA_027593175.1 Bacteroidota bacterium
TAAACTGAAATTCTTCATACATATTGGATCGAAAAGTGATTCCTCTATACCGATTAAAAATCAGCTCATTGTCCCAAAGCATTATCGTTCTTCCGATCTTGAAATCAATTGATACTTTCTTAAAAAGTGGATAGGGCCCATTTCCTCCGAGTTGATCCAAAATACTTGCTAGCCAGCTTTTACTTCGCGAATCAATGTAGCTCGGATGAACTTCAAAGTCTACTTTCCAATCGTAACTAGCACCACCTTCTTTTAATATTAGGTCCAGTTGCCTAGTCATCAGGTGTTCCATCGGCTTAGCTTACTTCGCGGATTATTTCCCAGGTATGATCCGCTAATAATTTTATTTCAGCAACGAAATTAGCCCAATCCTTTTTTCTGCCCCATTCTTCTGGAGCAATCATACTCAAAAAGTCTATACCTTCCTCTTTTTGATACAAAAAGTAACGGTGATTGATTAAAGGCTCAAAGGAGATGGATGCTTGGTAAATTCGCTCAGAAACGGCAATACGAGATTGAATTTTCTTGGCTTGCTCCGCCAAAAGTTTCATTTGATCATATATCTGGGCCATTTGCATCTCAGTTTGAGAATGCATGGCAGCAACTGCCCTTCCCGTTATTTTGCCTTTATCTTCTGGCTTAATTAAAGCACTACCAGCATGGTGTCCATAAGGAAGAAGGCCAGGGTTTTCCGTGGTCTTCTCCTTCATCAAATCAAGATCCAAACGATCTACATCAATCTTTTTTCCTAGCATGCGTTCTATTTTTCAATTTCTGTAGAAATTCGTTCTTTCAAATTACCCTTAGAGCCAGGGAAAGTGGTTTTTCTGGAGATATCATAACTCACATAGAGAATGATCAGAAGGAATAAGACAAAAATCACCAAGAAGATTTTTTTATTTTTCTGCATCAGTAAAAAGATTAACGCACAAAATTAATGACAATTTGCTTTTTGTTTCTGTTTTACAAAAATCATTTTTCTTACCTATTACTACTAAAAAGGGAGTAATAGATTAATTAGAAAAGTAATTGATGTTTTAAACTCAATCCACTGCCAATTGTTAAAAAATAGGAGTAGTTTAAATTTTAGATTCGAAATTCCATCAATGGAATACCTTCAAGTAAAGGAGAATGATAAATTACATTCCTTACCGAAATGAATTTCCAGGGAAACCCCTCTTCCTTCAATTCTAGGGTTAGAATTTTGGATTGGATAAATTTGAATTTACCCTCACCACCGCATGTTTAAAAAAATACTCCTCCTTCAGTCCTTGCTCTGGATAATTTCCCTAGCACAAGCCCAAAACCCACTCTCCGTAGACTACATCATGCGAGATCCAAGATGGATGGGAACATTTCCTTCTGCACACTTTTGGAGTGCCGATAGTAAGCAGATTTATTTCAACTATAACCCTGAAAAAAATCCAACCGACTCCCTGTATAAAATTGAGCCTCTCACTGGTGCAAAGTCAGTGCAGATTTCGTGGCAGGAAGAGAAAACACTAAAGAAAGAAGCGGTTTATTCCCTAGACGGAAACTTTAAACTTTACAGACAAAAAAATCAAGTGTTCTTGGAGGACCTTAAAAAAGGAAAAATAATAATGCTCTTTGATTGGTATGGCCCTTTGGAGAAATTAAAATTTCTCGCCAATGAACAGTTTATTGCCTTCAATTCAGAATTAAATTTTTACCGGTTTGACCGAACAACTAATCGACTGGAAAAGCTTACCTCCATCTCAAGTGGATCAAACCCAAGCAAAGCTAAAACTGCAGAAGCTTCAAAAATCAATTTTTTGGAACAGGAAAACCTCGCCTTACTAGAGGAAGTTCGTAAGCGAAAAGAAGCACAGAAGGCATCCCAGGCCTATAGAAATAGCATTAGAGATTCTGAGGAGGCGTTTGTATTCTACACTGAAGGAAAGAGTATTTCCAATCTGCAGCTCTCTCCAGATGCCCGATTTGTTACTTTTTCAGTTTTCACGCCACCAGCTGCCAATAAAAGCACCAAAGTACCAGACTATACTGCAGCATCTGGCTACACCGAAGACCTCAGCAGTAGACCTAAAGTGGGAAGCTCAGTAGGGAAAGTTGAGATCGGAATTTATGACCTCCAACGAGACACGGTTTATTATGTCAATACCACTACACTTCCAGGGATAAAAGATGCTCCAGACTACAGGAGTGATTACCCCGGAAGAACTTGGGAAGTAAAGAATCGTGAGCTATCACTAACTGTACCAACCTTTTCACCAGATGGAACGAAAGCGGTACTCCAAGCGAGAGCTATAGACAATAAAGACCGCTGGATTGCCGCTATAGAGTTGACTACTGGTGTCCTCACTACTCTAGATCGGCAGCGAGATGAAGCGTGGATTGCTGGTCCTGGGATTGGCTGGGGAGGAACATTAGGTTGGCTTCCCGACTCAAAGCATCTGTATTTCCAATCCGAAGAAAGTGGCTATTCCCATCTCTACCTAGTAGATGTGACTACCCAAGAGAAAAAAGCACTTACTTCTGGAAAATTTGAGGTTTTCGATCCCTTTTTATCCAAAGACAAAAAGGCTTGGTACTTAACAACCTCTGAAGTACATCCTG
>JAQCJI010000004.1 GCA_027593175.1 Bacteroidota bacterium
ATTCATCCTAGCAAATATACTTTCTTCCTTTTAGAAATTTGAGTCTCTTTTAAAAATGACGCTAGATTCTGTTTTTTTCTATGTAGGAAGGAATCGAAACACTTAGAAATGAATGAGCACTTGGTTTTTTTCTACGGATTGTTTGAGGGAGACTTTGACCTCTTTCACTATTCCATCTCCGGGTGACTTGATGCTATTTTCCATTTTCATGGCCTCTAGGATTAGCACTACATCTCCTTTTTTGACCACATCTCCAGGAGCTACCTTCAGGTCCAAGATCAAGCCTGGCATCGGAGCTTTGATTTCTTTGAGACTTCCGGAACTTGCTGAATTCATCCCCATTTTCTCTAGTAATAAATCAAATTGATTTTTTAATTGGAGCGTGGTAGTCTTTTTACCCAATCGGATCTGTAGGGTTTTGGCATCCAAATCTACTGCTAGTAGCTCCGCTTCTAGGGATCGAGCTCCTTGTATCAGGTGGATTTTACGGTCACCCATCCATTTGAGGTCCCAAGTGATGGCTTGCTGGTTGACGAGTGTTTCGTCTACATTTTTTTCTACCGAATAGGTACTGTTTTGAAGGATAACTGAAAACATTCTTGCTATTTTGCTTTCCTAACTAAAGAATCCAAGTATTGGCTCTTTCGAATTTCTTCAAATATGACTCAAAAACCTGTTTGTCCAAAAATAAATTTGAGAACTGCAATTTTTGCACTAGTGCTCACTTGCTTTTTATGGGGTTTGGAGGGCTGTAAATCTAGTTCTATGGTGGCAGCAGATGCAGCTGGAGAGGTGGATAGGCTTGCCGTTGGGGAGGAAATTTTCAGGGAGTTAGAGGATGAGTTGCCCTACCAAGCTTCTGCTATGCGGAGCATGGATTTGCTTCACATGGACTTGGACGTAAGTTTTGACTGGAAAAATCAGCGGGTAATTGGAAAGACTAAACTTCGCTTAACGCCCTATTTTTATCCTCAAAAAATAGTAGTTCTTGATGCCAAAGATTTCGAGTTGGGCCGAGTGGCTCGAATCCATAATGGGCAGCTCGAGACATTATCTTACCGTTACGATGAGCAGGAAATAAAGATTTACTTGCCAGAGGAGTTGACTAAGGAGGATACGGTAGAACTAGAAATCAATTACGTAGCCTTTCCAGATCGAAATTCGGGCGAGGGCTCTGCTGCGATCAACGATACCAAAGGGCTATACTTTATCGATCCCATGGATACGATTCCTGGTAAGCCAACCATGCTTTGGACACAGGGGGAGACGCAGCACAATAGTAAATGGTTTCCAACGATAGATAGACCCAACGAGCGGTTGACGCATGCTATTCAATTGACTGTGCCTGATACTTTAGTTTCGATTAGTAATGGGCGTTTGGTGAGGCAAGAGAAGCTAGGGGATGGACTGCGCAAAGACCACTGGGAAATGGATTTACCCCATGCGCCATACTTGGTGGTGGTTGCGGTAGGGGACTTTATTAAGGTCAGTGCTTCCCATGGCAACTTACCTGTAGGTTACTATGTAGAGAGAGGCTATGAAAAGGGAGCGGCAAAGGTATTTGAATCTACCCCGCAGCAGATTGAATTTTTTGAAAAAACGTTGGGTGTTGCGTTTCCCTGGCAAAAATACGATCAGGTGGTCGTTCGAGACTTTGTTTCTGGGGCTATGGAAAATACTACGGCTTCCATTTTTATGGAAGAGTTACTCTTAGATGAGCGAGAAGCTTTGGATTCTGAATGGGATTATATCATTGCACATGAACTTTTCCATCAGTGGTTTGGGGATTTGGTCACTGCCGAATCCTGGTCTAATCTCACCTTGAATGAGGCTTTTGCAAACTACAGTGAGTACTTATGGAATGCGCATCGCGATGGCCAAGATCAGGCGGATTTAAAGTTGGTGGTGGAGAAGGAGGGCTATTTTGCCGAAGCAGATGCTGATCCGAAAGAACTAATCCGGTTTAAGTATGCCGATCCCGAGGACCTCTTTGATGCGCACAGTTACAATAAAGGGGGCTTGGTGCTACACATGTTGCGTCGTCAGCTGGGGGATGCAGCGTTCTTCAAGGGGTTGAACTTGTATTTGACACAGCATGCGTTTAGAGTTGTGGAAGCACATGACTTGCGACTAGCAATGGAGCAGGTAAGTGGACAGGATTTAAATGGATTTTTTAACCAATGGTTTTTTGCAAAGGGACACCCAGAGTTGGAGATAGAGGTTGACTATTCGCAGCCGGAGAACCTCCTACTTCGTTTTTCACAGGTCCAGGAGAGGGGCGAAACCCCAGTTTTCCAGTTGCCCATCACGGTCAGTTGGTACGAGGGGAAAGTACGGAAAACCAAAACAGTTCAATTAGCAAAGGCGCAGCAGGAGGTGGCCTTGGAAAACGGCTCTCCACTCTCCTTAGTATATGTGAATGAGGGCCAGGATGTGTTGATGAAGGGAAATCAAGTATTGAGTAATGCCCAGTATGTGCAGCAATTTAAGGAGTCGCAGCTAGGTGTTGCGCGGTATGAGGCATTGGATAGTTTGGTTTCGCGTTCTGCTGCTGAAGAATTGGCTGTGGTATTGCCTTTGGTGATCAAGGATACTTTTGCTGCTATTCGGGAGCGTGGGCTTTCGTTATTGCAGGCAGGTAGCCAATGGAAAGAAACGTTGCCTGAATTGGAGGAGGAGGTCTATCGATTAGCGGAGGAAGATCCTCAAAATAAGGTTCGAGCAGGTGCTTTGGAGGTGCTTGCCGAATGGAATCCTTCTGGGTACCGAGGGGCTTTTACTCGTTTGGCTAGAGATCCTTCCTATTTGGTCGCCGGTGCGGCATTGATGGGTTTGGCTCGTGTAGCAGATCCGACGGTGGAACTTTCGTGGATGGAGACCTTTGAGGGAGAGACCAATTTCAGGATGTCTGTTGGGTTGGCAGAGTATTTCCTCGTGAATAAGGTGCTTGGCAAGGGGCCTTGGTTTGAGCGTACTTTTTCCAAGTTGAGTGGGGAGGGCTTGTATTATTTTATGGGGTATTATGGGACTTATTATATGGATGTGGAGGTTTCCGAAAAGGAAAAGGCCATTCGCCATTTATTTAATGTTTTGGAGTTCAATGCAAAGGATTATTTGCGATTAGGGGCCTTTCAAACCTTGTTGGGTTTTGTGACGGAGGAGGGTGTATTGGATAAAATGGTGGCGATAGCGGAGAAGGAACAGTCTGAGGACTTGCAATCTTACTATGCGTATTACCTAGAATTACTAAAGGAGGAAAATTAATTCCTTGATTTCTAAAACATTGAGGGGTCTTTAGAGAATTTTTATTCAATTTTCAGGAACTCACTTTGATACTTTAATAAAAGGCTATAATTTTGCAGTCCGTTAAAGTTCCTGGAAAAAATTGCCTTTAATTTTAGCGCAGTTGGGGGAATACCAAAGCGGCCAACTGGGACGGACTGTAAATCCGTTGACTTATGTCTTCACAGGTTCGAATCCTGTTTCCCCCACGACTTGCATAAAAACAAATTTATTTTGTAGTTTTGCATGGCAAAAAAGTAACCGAGCAATCGGGAACAAGCGGGAGTAGCTCAGTTGGTAGAGCGGCAGCCTTCCAAGCTGCAGGTCGCGGGTTCGAGCCTCGTCTCCCGCTCTGTACTTTTCGGAGTACACTGCGTAGTGAAAGCCGACGTAGCTCAGGGGTAGAGTACTTCCTTGGTAAGGAAGGGGTCACGGGTTCAATTCCCGTCGTTGGCTCAAAACAGAATTTATTAACTAAACATATCTTTAAAACTTAAACTGAGGATTTTCAAGCATGGCAAAAGCTAATTTCGACCGTTCCAAACCGCACGTTAATGTCGGAACCATTGGACACGTAGACCATGGTAAGACCACCTTGACTGCAGCCATCACCACGGTATTGTCAAAGAAAGGTCTTTCTGAATTACGAGATTTTTCTTCTATTGACAACGCGCCAGAAGAGAAGGAAAGAGGTATCACAATCAATACCTCTCACGTAGAGTACCAAACTGAATTAAGACACTACGCACACGTAGATTGTCCTGGTCACGCTGATTACGTGAAAAACATGGTAACAGGTGCTGCTCAGATGGATGGCGCTATCCTTGTGGTAGCTGCTACTGACGGACCTATGCCACAGACAAGAGAGCACATCTTGTTGGCACGCCAGGTAGGCGTTCCTCAGCTAGTTGTCTTCTTGAACAAAGTTGACATGGTTGACGATGATGAATTGTTGGAACTAGTTGAGATGGAAGTAAGAGAATTGCTTTCTTTCTACAACTTTGACGGAGACAACATTCCAGTAATCGCAGGTTCTGCACTTGGTGCATTGAACGGCGAAGATAAGTGGGTAGAAAAAGTGATGGATTTGATGAATGCGGTTGATACCTACATTCCTCTTCCAGAGCGTTTGATCGACAAGGATTTCTTGATGCCAGTTGAAGACGTATTCTCTATCACCGGTCGTGGCACTGTTGCTACAGGGCGTATAGAAAGAGGTGTAATCAACTCTGGTGAGTCAGTTGATATTATCGGTATGGGTGCAGAAGGCTTGAAGTCCACTATAACTGGAGTGGAAATGTTCCGTAAGATCCTTGACAGAGGTGAAGCTGGGGATAACGTAGGTTTGTTGTTGAGAGGAATTGAAAAAGTGCAAATCAAGCGAGGTATGATTATCTGTAAGCCTGGTACTGTGAAGCCTCACGCTCGCTTCAAGGCTGAAGTTTATGTTCTTTCAAAATTAGAAGGTGGACGTCACACGCCATTCTTCAATAGATACAGACCACAGTTCTACCTAAGAACTACTGACGTAACTGGTGAGATCACTCTTCCTGCAAACGTAGAAATGGTAATGCCAGGTGATAACATAACCATCGAGGTAAACTTGTTGTCTTCAGTAGCTTTAGAGAAAGGTTTGAGATTCGCGATCCGTGAAGGCGGTCGTACAGTAGGTGCCGGTCAGGTGACTGAAATTCTCGACTAATTACCTTTAATTAAAATTTAGGATGCGATCCCAAAGATTATTTTGGGATCGCATTTGTTTCTAAAGACTTTATTCCTAATTTTGCGTTCCGTTTTGGATCGTTCGTTTTACACGGGCATAGTTCAACGGCAGAATAGCGGTCTCCAAAACCGTTGATGGGAGTTCGAATCTCTCTGCCCGTGCAGTAAGAATATAGACTATGAATCTTAAAAACTTTGTCCTTGAGGCGTATGACGAAATGAAAAACATGGTGACATGGCCTAAGTTTTCATTTCTTCAGAATAGTGCCATTTTGGTATTGGTCGCATCATTGATTTTCGCGCTATTTATTGGCGCAGTGGATTTAGGGTTCGAGAATATCATGACATGGTTTTATGATTTATTCTAAAAGCATTATAGGATGGCTGAACATAAGTGGTACGTTCTCAGAGTAGTCTCAGGACAGGAGAAAAAGGCAAAGAATTACCTAGACAACGAAATTTTTAGGCAAAAGATTGCTGAATATATACCTGAAGTGTTAATTCCTTCTGAGAAGGTTTATGAGATGCGCAATGGCAAAAAGCGGGTACGGGAGAAGAATTTCTTTCCGGGCTACGTGTTGGTCAATGCGGACTTATCGAATGGAGAAGCTAATCACGTAATAACGAGTATCCCAGGAGTAATTGGTTTTCTTGGATCAAACCAGGGGGGAGCTTCCAAGACCCCTGAACCATTACGTCAATCAGAAGTCAATCGTATTTTAGGTAAGGTTGAGGAGATTGATGAGTTTGCCGAGAAGCAAGAAGCCCCATTTATAGTTGGAGAGGCCGTAAAAGTAATTGACGGTCCTTTCAGTGGGTTTACTGGGACAATTGAGGAGATTTTTGAGGAAAAGAAAAAGCTTAACGTTATGGTTAAGATTTTTGGTCGCAATACTCCTGTTGAATTAAACTTTATACAAGTAGAAAAACAAGACTAAGCAATGGCTAAGGAAATCACTGGTTATGTAAAACTACAAGTGAAAGGTGGCCAGGCTAACCCGTCACCTCCAGTAGGTCCAGCTCTTGGTTCCAAGGGTTTGAACATCATGGAGTTCTGTAAGCAGTTCAATGCACGTACCCAGGAAAAAATGGGAACCGTGTTGCCTGTATTAATTACGGTATATTCTGACAAGTCTTTTGATTTTGTAGTAAAAACCCCACCAGCTGCGAATTTGCTGATGGAAGCTGCAAAAGTAAAGGGAGGTTCTGCGGAGCCAAACAGAATTAAGGTAGGATCTGTAACCTGGGATCAGGTACGGGTCATTGCTGAGACGAAAATGCCTGACCTCAATGCTTTCAAAGTAGAATCAGCCATGAAAATGGTAGCGGGTACCGCGCGAAGCATGGGTATCACAGTTTCTGGTAAAGCTCCTTGGGAAGTATAAATAAACAACAATGGCTAAGTTAACAAAAAAGCAAAAAGAAGCTCTTTCTAAATACGACCCAAGCCAAGTGTACTCCCTGGAGGCCGCTTCTTCGCTAGTTAAGGAAATTACGATGACAAAGTTTGATGCTTCCGTAGATGTTGACGTTCGATTGGGCGTTGATCCTAGAAAAGCAGATCAAATGGTAAGAGGGGTAGTTGCCCTTCCTCATGGTACTGGTAAAGACATCAAAGTATTGGTGCTTTGCACTCCTGATAAAAACGCAGAAGCCACCGAAGCAGGTGCAGACTACGTTGGTTTGGACGATTATATTGCCAAAATAGAGGGTGGTTGGGCAGATATTGATGTGATCATCACAATGCCCAACGTCATGGCAAAAGTAGGTAGACTAGGTAGAGTATTGGGCCCTAGAGGCTTGATGCCAAACCCTAAGTCGGGAACGGTTACCCTAGACGTAGGAAAAGCAGTTCGAGAAGTGAAGGCTGGAAAGATCGACTTTAAAGTTGATAAGTTTGGCATCATTCACGCAGGTGTAGGAAAAGTATCGTTTACTTCTCAACAAATTGAGGATAACGTAAAAGAATTGATCCTTACCATCTCGAAATTAAAGCCTTCTTCTTCAAAAGGTACGTATTTCAAAAGCATTCACATATCCAGCACAATGTCTCCTGGTATTTCAGTAGATAAGGGTAGTATTCAAGGAATTTAATCATGACTAGAGACGAGAAAAAACTGATTATCGACGGTCTGACTGAGAAATTGAAAGGTAACCCTTTCTTCTATATCACGGACGCGTCCGGATTCTCTGTAGCAGAAGTGAACGCATTCAGAAGAACTTGCTATGAAAAAGGGGTAGAATATAAAGTTTATAAAAACACCCTAATCGCTAAAGCATTTGAAAATTTGGATGTAGACTATTCTAAGCTTGCAGATGGAGCTTTAAAAGGGTTCTCTGGAATTTTGTTCTCAAAAGAGACGAGCAACCTGCCAGCAAAAGTATTGCTGGACTTTAGAAAAAAACAAGGAAAAAAGGAGTTTAGACCTGTATTTAAAGGTGCTGGTATCGATTCAGATGTATTTCTGGGCGAGGCTAACTTAGAAGTACTCGCTACACTCAAATCTAAGGAGGAATTGATTGGAGAGCTTATTGGCTTGCTTCAGTCACCTGCGAAGAACCTTGTTTCTGCTTTGTTATCAGGTCAAAACAACATCACTGGTGTTTTGAAGACCCTTGGCGAGCGGAAGTAAAACTAATCTTATCAAAATCATTCAAAACAATTAACTAATTAATACAATGGCAAATCTTACACAACTTGCAGAACAGTTGGTAAACTTGACTGTAAAAGAAGTAAAGGAATTGACAGATATCCTCAAGGATCAATACGGCATCGCGCCTACTGCAGCTGGTGCTGTAGTAGCAGCTAGCGCTGGTGGTGCTGGTAGATCTGAGGCTGCTTCTGAAGAAGGAAAGACTTCATTTGACGTAATCTTGAAAGCAGCTGGTGCATCTAAACTAGCTGTCGTGAAATTGGTGAAGGACCTAACTGGACTTGGCTTGAAAGAAGCTAAAGACCTAGTTGATGCTGCTCCAAAGGCAATCAAAGAAGGCGTTGCTAAGGACGAAGCTGAAGCATTGAAGAAGTCTCTCGAAGAGGCTGGTGCTGAAGTAGAGGTCAAATAATTTACTAATCTCTATCCACAAAGGATAGAGATTGGGTTAGAGACCTGACTAAATTAGTCAGGTCTTTTCCTGTTTATGCAGGGGTTTAAAATTGCATTATTTTAAGCAAAAATAGTATTTTTATAATATTTAATTACACTATTAAACTATATACTACCTTGGCAATCAAGAATCAAACCCTAAGGAAAAGTTTCTCCTCCATTAAGGTGGTCAAAGACTATCCTGATTTTCTAGATATTCAGTTACAGTCCTTCAAAGACTTCTTCCAGTTGGATACCCCTGCAGAAAAACGTCGGGCTGATGGATTATTTAAAGTTTTCGCTGAAAATTTTCCAATCAGTGATTCCAGAGAGAATTTCACTTTGGAATTTATCGACTATGCGGTAGATCCACCAAAGTACAGTGTGGAGGAATGTATCGACCGTGGATTGACCTACTCCGTCCCCCTCAAAGCAAAATTGAGATTGCTTTGCCACGATGAGGACAATGAGGATTTTGAAACAATCGAGCAGGAAGTGTTCCTAGGCAATTTGCCTTACATGACTGAGAAGGGTTCCTTCGTCATCAATGGAGCGGAGCGTGTAATCGTTTCCCAGCTTCACCGCTCCCCGGGGGTTTTCTTTGCCCAAAGCAAGCATACCAACGGTACCAAGCTGTATTCAGCTCGTATTATTCCTTTCAAAGGATCTTGGATCGAATTTGCAACTGACATCAACAATGTCATGTATGCCTACATTGATCGTAAAAAGAAATTCCCAGTAACGACTCTTCTTAGAGCCATAGGTTATGGTTCTGATAAAGATATATTGGATCTCTTCGGACTTTCCGAGGAAGTTTTCGCTACCAAAACAGCACTCAAGAAGGCTGCTGGCAGAAAACTGGCCGCTCGTGTACTGAGAAATTGGGTGGAAGACTTCGTAGATGAAGATACCGGTGAAGTGGTATCTATCGATCGAAATGAAGTGTTGTTGGAAAGAGATACTATCCTTACGGATTTAGACATCGAAATGATCGTAGATTCAGGATCAAAGTCCATCATCCTCCATCGGGAAGATGTGAACCTGGCTGACTTTTCTATTATTTATAACACGTTACAAAAAGATAATTCTAACTCAGAGAAAGAGGCCTTAGAAGTAATTTACCGCCAACTTCGGAATACCGAGGCTCCAGACGAAGCAACAGCCAGAGAAGTAATTCAAAGTTTGTTCTTTTCAGACAAGCGCTACGACTTGGGCGGGGTGGGGAGATACCGAATCAATAAGAAGTTGGGCTTAAGTATCGACCCTGGGAAAATTATATTGACTAAAGAAGATATCATCTCAATTGTCAAGTATCTGATCGGTTTGATCAACTCAAGAGCAGTGGTTGATGACATTGACCACTTGTCAAACCGCCGTGTAAGAACAGTAGGCGAACAGTTGTACAGCCAGTTTGGAGTAGGTTTGGCTCGAATGGCCAGAACCATCCGTGAGCGAATGAATGTACGTGATAACGAAGACTTCAAGCCAGTGGACTTGATCAACGCGCGTACCCTTTCTTCGGTAATCAACTCCTTCTTTGGAACCAACCAACTTTCTCAATTCATGGATCAGACCAATCCGCTGGCTGAATTGACCCATAAGAGAAGGTTGTCAGCCTTAGGTCCTGGCGGTCTTTCAAGAGAAAGAGCTGGATTTGAAGTTCGAGACGTACACTACACCCACTACGGGCGCTTGTGTACTATTGAAACTCCAGAAGGCCCAAACATTGGTTTGATCTCCTCCCTTTGCGTACATGCGAAAGTCAATTCCATGGGCTTCCTAGAAACCCCTTACCGCAAGGTGGACAATGGAAAAGTAAGCATGAAGGCAGAAGACATTATTTTCTTGACTGCAGAAGAAGAGGATAACCACAATATCGCTCAAGCCAACGCTTCTTTGGATGACAAAGGACGCTTCTTAAATGAAAAAGTAAAGGCACGTTTTGAAGGGGACTTCCCTGTGCTCGAGCCTAGCGAAATTACCTACATTGACGTTGCGCCTAACCAGATTGTTTCGGTTGCAGCCTCCTTAATTCCTTTCTTGGAGCATGATGACGCGAACCGAGCCCTGATGGGATCCAACATGCAGCGTCAGGCAGTCCCACTTTTGAAGCCAGAAGCACCAATCGTGGGTACTGGTTTGGAAAGCAAAGCTGCTATCGATTCTAGAGCGCTACTTATTGCTGAAGCAAATGGGGTGGTAGAATATGTAGATGCTAAGAAAACCACCATCAAGTATGACTTGACTTCAGACGAACTCTTAGTGAATTTCTCTGATGAATACAGAACATACGATTTGATAAAATTCAGAAGAACCAATCAGGATACCACCATCAACTTGACTCCTTTAGTATTGAAGGGAGAAAAAGTGAAAAAAGGTCAGGTGCTCGTAGAAGGTTATTCTACCAACCAAGGCGAATTAGCATTAGGTAAAAACCTAAAAGTAGCCTACATGCCTTGGCAAGGATATAACTTTGAAGATGCGATCGTGATTTCGGAGCGTGTGGTTCGTGAAGATATCTTCACTTCCATCCACGTAGAAGAATTCCAACTTGAAGTTCGTGATACAAAGCGTGGAGAAGAGGAACTTACCTCCGAAATTCCAAACGTTTCTGAAGAGGCTGTGAAGCATTTGGATGAGAATGGAATTATCCGAGTAGGCGCCGAAGTAAAAGAAGGTGACATCATCATCGGTAAGATTACTCCTAAGGGAGAGACTGATCCAACCCCAGAAGAGAAGCTCTTGAGAGCAATTTTCGGCGATAAGGCTGGTGATGTGAAAGACGCTTCCTTGAAAGCTTCTCCTTCCTTGAATGGGGTGGTAATTGAAACAAAATTATTCTCTCGCCCAAAGAAAGATAAGGATAACCGTGCCAAGGCTAAAGTTGAGGTAGAAAAGCTAAAGGGCAAGTATGCCAAAGATTTGTTGGGAATCCGTGCGCGTATGATCAACAAATTAGTGACTTTGCTAGAAGGCAAAACCTCTCAAGGGGTTAAACACAAGTTTGGGGATGAAATCATCACCAAAGGCGTGAAATTCAATGCGAAAAACATTGAAAATAACCTCTTTCCTGCCAAAAATCCATACCGAGACGAATCAAACTACAAAGTGCAGGAAGAAGCAAACCTTGTCTCTGATATCATTCTGGATGAATGGACTGAGGATACCTACACTAATAGCTTGATCGTCAAGGTGGTGAAAAACTACACCAACTCCAGAAACGAAATCTCTGGAAGATTCAAGCGAGATTGCTTTACTCAAGAAGTAGGAGATGAATTGCCTGCAGGTATCGTACAGCTTGCCAAAGTTTACATCGCCAAGAAGCGCAAGCTTAAGGTGGGAGATAAGATGGCAGGCCGTCATGGAAATAAGGGTATTGTAGCTCGAATCGTTAGAGACGAAGACATGCCTTTCCTAGAGGATGGCACGCCGATGGATATTGTATTGAACCCATTGGGTGTACCTTCTCGAATGAACATTGGCCAGATTTTCGAAACCGTACTCGCGTGGGCAGGTCAAAAGCTTGGAAAGAAATATGCAACGCCAATTTTTGATGGAGCTACCTTGGATGAGGTATCTGCAGAACTTTCGGCAGCTGGACTTCCTGCTTTTGGTAGAACCTACTTATACGATGGATTGAGTGGCAACCGTTTTGACCAGCCAGTAACGGTAGGAATTACCTACATGTTGAAGTTGGGTCACTTAGTAGATGATAAGATGCACGCTCGTTCCATTGGTCCGTACTCACTCATCACCCAGCAGCCGCTTGGTGGTAAGGCACAGTTCGGTGGACAGCGATTTGGAGAAATGGAAGTTTGGGCACTGGAAGCATTCGGTGCGGCCCATGTTCTTCAAGAGATCTTGACCGTGAAGTCGGATGACGTAATCGGTAGAGCAAAAGCGTATGAAGCGATTGTGAAAGGTGAAAACCTTCCTAAGCCGAACATTCCTGAATCCTTCAATGTATTGGTTCATGAGTTGAGAGGCTTGGCTCTTGAAATTACCTTGGATTAATTTGGTTCATGGGGCGGGTAACCGCCCATAACATATCTCAAAAAACTATGTCGTTTAGAAAAAATAAAAAGCTGAATAACGATTTCTCCCGAGTTACCATCAGTTTGGCTTCCCCAGAATCTATTCTGGATAGCTCAAATGGCGAGGTAACTCAGCCAGAGACCATCAATTACAGAACATACAAGCCTGAAATGGGTGGCTTGTTCTGCGAACGTATCTTTGGTCCAGTAAAGGATTGGGAATGTCATTGCGGAAAATATAAGCGCATCCGATACAAAGGCATCATTTGTGATCGATGTGGAGTTGAAGTAACAGAGAAAAAAGTGCGTCGTGAGCGTATGGGCCATATTGAATTGGTGGTACCTGTTGCGCACATCTGGTACTTTAAGTCTTTACCCAACAAAATCGGTTACCTTCTTGGTTTGCCAACCAAGAAATTGGATCAGATCGTGTATTACGAGCGTTATGTAGTCGTACAGGCGGGTGTGAAGGCAGAAGAAGGGGTACAATACCTGGACTTCTTGACTGAAGACGAGTACTTGGACATCATGGATAAACTCCCGAAGGAAAATCACCTTTTGGATGATATGGATCCCAATAAGTTCATCGCAAGAATGGGTGCTGAGGCACTTCATATGTTACTTGCACGCTTGGATCTAGATGATCTTTCCTACTCCCTTCGCCTCCAAGCAGCTACCGATACCTCTCAGCAGCGTAAAGCAGAAGCACTCAAGAGATTGAAGGTGGTGGAAGCTTTCCGTGATTCAAGAACACGTATCGAAAATCGTCCCGAGTGGATGATCGTCCGTATGGTTCCTGTTATTCCACCGGAGTTGAGACCTTTGGTTCCTTTGGATGGAGGTCGTTTTGCTACTTCTGATCTGAATGACCTCTACCGAAGAGTGATCATTCGTAACAATCGTCTCAAGCGTTTGATAGATATCAAAGCACCTGAGGTGATTTTGAGAAACGAGAAGCGAATGTTGCAGGAAGCTGTAGATTCCTTGTTCGATAACTCTAGAAAAGTAAATGCGGTAAGATCAGATGGTAACCGTGCCTTGAAGTCACTTTCAGACATGCTGAAAGGAAAGCAAGGTCGTTTCCGTCAAAACTTGCTTGGTAAGCGTGTGGATTACTCCGGTCGATCTGTGATCGTTGTAGGTCCTGAGTTGAAGCTTCACGAGTGTGGTCTTCCTAAAAATATGGCTGCAGAGCTTTTCAAACCATTTATCATCCGAAAACTGATTGAAAGGGGTATTGTAAAGACCGTAAAATCGGCCAAGAAAATAGTTGATCGTAAGGATCCTGTAGTTTGGGACATCTTGGAAAATGTATTGAAAGGACACCCAGTGCTCCTCAACCGTGCTCCAACGCTTCACCGACTAGGTATCCAGGCCTTCCAGCCTAAATTGATCGAAGGAAAAGCAATTCAGTTGCACCCATTGGTGTGTACTGCATTCAACGCTGACTTTGACGGTGACCAGATGGCGGTACACGTGCCGCTTGGACATGAGGCGATCTTGGAAGCGTCAACCTTGATGCTTTCTGCACACAATATTTTGAACCCAGCCAATGGTGCGCCAATTACTGTGCCTTCTCAAGACATGGTTTTGGGACTGTACTATGTGACTAAAGGTAAAATGTCTATCCCTGAGGAAGTAATCCTTGGACAAGGAATGACTTTCTACAGTCAAGAAGAAGTGATTATTGCACTGAACGAAGGACAGCTTTCCAAGCATGCCAATATCAAGTGTAAGGTAAAAGTACGCACTGCAACGGGTGAGATTCAGGATCAAATTATCGAAACGGTTGCTGGTCGATTGATCTTCAATCAGTTTGTGCCTGAGGAAGTAGGGTATGTCAATGAGCTTTTGACTAAGAAGAAACTGCAGCAAATTATTGCTCAGGTAGTTAAGGTTTGTGGCATCGCTCGAACTGCACAGTTCTTGGATGATATCAAACATTTAGGTTTCCAGATGGCCTACCAAGGTGGACTTTCTATGGGATTAAATGATGTAATTATTCCGGACGAAAAAGTGCCGATGATTGCAAAGGCTAAGGAGGAAGTAGACCAAGTATGGAATAACTACCTCATGGGTCTAATCACGGACAACGAACGATACAACCAAGTGATTGATATTTGGACTCGTACCAACTCGTATCTGACCAACAATCTGATGAAGAAGATGGAGGAGGACAAACAAGGATTCAATGCCATCTACATGATGATGCACTCTGGAGCTCGAGGCTCTAGAGAACAAATCCGTCAGTTGGGAGGAATGAGAGGTTTGATGGCTAAGCCACAGAAAAACCTACAAGGGTCTGTCGGTGAAATTATCGAAAACCCAATTTTATCTAACTTCAAGGAAGGTCTTGACGTATTGGAATACTTCATTTCCACGCATGGTGCCCGTAAGGGTCTTGCCGATACTGCGTTGAAAACTGCGGATGCGGGGTATTTGACTCGACGTCTCGTGGATGTAGCACAAGATATGATCATCACCGAGGAAGATTGTGGTACTTTAAGAGGGCTGGTAGTAACGGCCTTGAAAGACAATGACGAGATCGTCGAACCACTTTCTGAGCGCATTTTGGGCCGAGTATCGGTACATGATGTATATGATTTGGTTACGGATGAATTAATCGTACCTGCTGGAGTAGAGATTTCTGATGAAATCGCCAAGCGAGTAGATGAGTCTTCTATCGAAGAAGTTGAAATCAGATCCGTATTGACTTGCGAAACTCGCAGAGGAGTATGTGGTAAATGCTATGGCAGAAACTTGGCTACCGGTAAAATGGTACAAGCAGGTGAAGCAGTAGGCGTAATTGCAGCACAATCCATCGGTGAACCAGGAACTCAGTTGACACTTCGAACATTCCACGTAGGTGGTACTGCTTCCAACTTGGCAGTTGATGCGAGCATCAATGCCAAATTTGATGGAGTGGTTGAATTCGAAGAGGAATTGAGGTATTTGGAAACTACCGACAGGGAGGGACAATCCGTTACTATGGTAATGGGCCGCTCTGGCGAAATCAAAATTAATGAGGCCAAGTCAGGTAAGACACTCGTGTCTAACCACGTGCCTTATGGAGCGATTTTGAAGGTGAAAAATGGTCAGAAGATCACCAAAGGTGAGTCTCTATGTACTTGGGATCCTTACAATGCGGTCATCCTCTCCGAGTTTGACGGTAAAGTAGAATTCGAAGCAGTGGTAGAAGGCATTACCTATAAAGAAGTAGCAGATGATCAGACTGGTTTCCGTGAAAAAGTAATCATTGAAACTAAAGATAGAGCGAAGAACCCTGCGATTATTGTGAATTACAAGGGTGACTCTAAGTCTTACAATATCCCTGTGGGCGCCCACTTAGCGGTAGAAGCAGGAGAAAAGGTGAAGTCGGGACAAATCTTGGTGAAGATTCCACGATCAGTAGGCAAAACCCGAGATATTACTGGGGGTCTACCACGAGTGACGGAATTGTTCGAGGCTAGGAATCCATCGAATCCTGCTGTAGTGTCTGAGATTGATGGTGTAGTAACCTACGGTGGTGTGAAACGAGGTAATCGAGAGATCATCATTGAATCCAAGGATGGAGTAATCAAGAAATACATGGTATCCTTGTCCAAGCATATCTTGGTACAGGAAAACGACTTCATCCGTGCGGGTGAGCCGCTTTCAGATGGAGCGATTACACCAAGCGATATTCTATCTATCAAAGGGCCAACTGCGGTACAGGAATATCTTGTTAACGAAATTCAGGAAGTATACCGACTCCAGGGTGTAAAAATCAACGACAAGCACATCGAGGTGATTGTATCACAGATGATGCAGAAAGTTGAAATCCTGGATGCTGGAAATACCAATTTCTTGCAGGGACAGGTTGTCGGTAAGTGGGCATTCAGAGAGGAAAACGACAGCATTTTGGACAAGAAAATTGTATTGGTTGCTGGTGATTCCGCTACCCTAAAGCCAGGTATGATCATTTCTGCGCGAAGACTTCGTGACGAAAATTCAAGCTTGAAGCGTAAGGATCTTAAGTTGGTTCAAGTGATAGATGCTGAAACAGCGGTATCTGCACCTACCCTACAAGGAATCACTGCTGCTTCCTTGGGTACAGAGAGCTTTATCTCTGCCGCTTCGTTCCAGGAAACAACCAAGGTACTTTCTGAAGCTGCCATCCGTGGCAAGCGTGATGAGTTATTGGGACTGAAGGAAAACGTAATCGTAGGCCATTTGATTCCTGCCGGTACCGGTCAGCGAAGCATCTTGGAAATGATCGTGGGATCCAAATCGGAATATGATACACTTTCGGAAAACATGGAAAAGAAGTCTGCAAAAGTAACTAGCGAGGCGATTCTTTAAATTATAGTAGTTATCCTTTAAAAGGCCTGTACTTATTTTACAGGCCTTTTTTAATCTAAAAAATTATGGAAGACAACCATTTACCTGATCAGCAAATTAATGTGGAACTCTCTGAGGAGATTGCAGAAGGGATTTACTCCAACTTGGCGATGATTGCGCATTCGAACTCGGAATTTGTCATCGATTTTATCCGATTAATGCCAGGGGTACCCAAGGCAAAGGTTAAATCAAGAATTATTGTGACGCCTGATCATGCGAAGCGATTGCTGGCGGCATTGAAGGAAAATATTGAAAAATATGAGGCTGCATTTGGAAAAATTAACCAAGGAGGTGGGGCTCCCAGCTTCCCGATTTCTTTCGGAACCCCTGGGGAAGCATAACGAAAATATAAGTACTTAATTTTGTTACTATTGTTACTTCTTGTACCTTTGCGTTCCAAAATAACAGTTTACAGACTATCTAAATTTTAATCAGTTAATGCCTACTATTCAACAACTAGTAAGAAAAGGTAGAAATACACTGGAATTCAAATCAAAATCTCGGGCTTTGGATGCTTGTCCACAGCGTAGAGGGGTTTGTACTCGCGTGTACACTACGACGCCTAAGAAGCCAAACTCTGCGATGAGAAAGGTAGCAAGGGTACGATTGACTAATGGAAAAGAAGTGAATGCTTACATTCCAGGAGAGGGTCACAATTTGCAGGAGCACTCTATCGTGTTGATTAGAGGGGGTCGTGTAAAAGATCTTCCGGGTGTAAGGTATCACATCATCCGTGGCGCATTGGATACTGCTGGAGTAAAAGACCGTAAGCAAGGTCGCTCCAAGTACGGTGCGAAAAGACCTAAGGCCAGCAAGGGTGCTGCTGCGCCAGGCAAAAAGAATTAATTAAGACCTTAAAAAGAAATGAGAAAAGCGAAACCAAAGAAGAGATATATTCTTCCTGATCCAAAGTTCAATGATACTTTGGTAACCAAGTTTGTAAACTGTCTAATGTATGACGGGAAGAAGAGTATTGCTTACAACATTTTCTATGACGCAGTAGCCAAAGTAGAAAGCAAAGTAGGTGAGAATGGTCTTGAAGTTTGGAAAAAAGCGCTTAACAATATTGCTCCCACCGTCGAGGTGAAGAGTCGTAGAGTTGGTGGTGCTACGTTCCAGGTTCCTATGGAAGTCAGACCTGAAAGAAAAATGGCCCTTGGTATCAAGTGGATGATTCTTTACTCAAGAAGAAGGGGAGAGAAGACCATGATGGACCGACTTGCCGGTGAGATCATTGCTGCAGTAAAAGGAGAAGGTGCTGCGGTAAAGAAAAAGGACGATACGCACAGAATGGCGGAGGCAAATAAGGCATTCTCCCACTTTAGATTTTAACCTAAAATGGCAAGAGATTTAAAATTTACCAGGAATATTGGTATTGCGGCGCATATTGACGCGGGCAAGACAACCACCACGGAGCGTATTCTTTACTATTCTGGGAAGTCTTACAAGATCGGGGAGGTGCACGAAGGTGCAGCTACTATGGACTGGATGGCTCAGGAACAGGAGAGAGGGATTACGATTACCTCTGCGGCGACCACCGTATTCTGGGATTATAGAAGTAACCAATACCAAATTAATATCATCGATACTCCAGGACACGTGGACTTCACGGTAGAAGTAAACCGTTCCTTGAGAGTTTTAGATGGGCTTGTTTTCCTTTTCTCTGCGGTAGACGGGGTTGAGCCTCAGTCTGAGACCAACTGGAGACTGGCAGACAACTACAAAGTCGCTCGAATTGGTTTTGTCAACAAGATGGACCGTGCAGGCGCAGATTTCTTGATGGTCTGTAAGCAAGTAAAAGAAATGCTTGGCTCTATTGCCGTTCCTTTGCAACTTCCAATTGGTGCCGAAGATAAGTTTACGGGAGTAGTT
Source organism: Bacteroidota bacterium (assembly GCA_027593175.1). Taxonomy (GTDB): domain Bacteria; phylum Bacteroidota; class Bacteroidia; order Cytophagales; family Cyclobacteriaceae; genus Algoriphagus. The sequence goes on from JAQCJI010000004.1 coordinate 18,377, forward strand.
GACTTGATCAACAACCGTGCGATTATTTGGAATGAGGATGATTTGGGCATGACGTTCAAAGAAGTACCGATTCCTGAGGACATGAAGGAAGAGGTAGCAGAATACAGAGAGCACTTGCTCGAAGCTGTTGCTGATTACGACGAATCCTTGATGGAGAAGTTTTTTGAAGATCCTAATTCCATTACGGAAACGGAGATCTTGGAAGCATTGCGTGCAGCTACCATTGACATGAAAATTGTTCCAATGGTCTGTGGTTCTTCTTTCAAAAATAAAGGGGTACAAACCATGCTAGATCTAGTGATGGAATTGTTGCCTTCACCGCTTGACAAAGAGGCTATTGTGGCCACCGACTTGGATGATGAGGATAAAGAAGTAGCTATTTCCCCTGTGGAGTCAGAGCCATTCACTGGCTTGGCATTTAAAATTGCTACGGATCCTTTCGTAGGCCGTTTGTGCTTTGTAAGAGCATACTCAGGCGTATTGGAATCCGGATCTTATGTATTTAATAGCCGTTCAGGCAATAAGGAGCGTATATCCCGTGTGTTCCAGATGCACGCCAACAAGCAAAACCAAATTGAACGATTGGTCGCAGGTGATATTGGAGCAATAGTAGGATTTAAAGATATCAAAACGGGCGATACTCTTTGCGACGAAAAGCGAAAGGTAGTATTGGAATCCATGGTGTTCCCTGAGCCAGTAATTGGCTATGCGATCGAGCCTAAGACTCAGGCGGATGTGGATAAGCTAGGAATGGCAATTGCTAAACTAGTAGAAGAAGATCCTACCCTTCAGGTAAACACAGATCACGAAACTGGTCAGACTATCCTTCGCGGTATGGGTGAACTTCACCTTGAAATCATCATTGATCGAATGAAAAGAGAATTCAAGGTAGAAATCAACCAAGGTGCTCCTCAGGTGGCTTACAAAGAGGCGTTGTTTGCTTCTGTTGAACACAAAGAAGTCTACAAGAAGCAGACCGGTGGTAAGGGTAAATTTGCAGACATTGTATTTGAATTAGGGCCTAAGGATCAAGATCCAGAGACTAAGGAAATCAAAGCAGGTTTAGACTTTGTCAATGGCATCGTGGGTGGTGTAATTCCAAAGGAATTCATTCAGCCGGTTCAAAAAGGTTTCCAGGAGGCCATGAAAAATGGACCTTTGGCAGGTTATCCTATTGAATCTATGAAAGTTCGCTTGTTCCACGGTTCCTACCACGATGTCGATTCAGATGCCCTTTCTTTTGAATTAGCGGCTAGAATTGGTTTCAAAGAAGCAGCGAAAAAGTGTAAGCCTCAGTTGCTAGAACCAATCATGTCGGTAGATGTAATTACTCCTGACGAATATACTGGACCGATCACGGGTGACTTGAATAGAAGAAGAGGAATGATGAAAGGGATGGATACCAAGTCCAACTCTACGGTAGTTAAGGCCAACGTTCCTTTGTCCGAGTTGTTTGGTTACGTGACTGATTTGAGAACGATTACTTCAGGTAGAGCGACGGCCTCATTGACCTTCTCTCACTACGAGCCTGTTCCAAACAACATTGCTGAAACGGTAATTGCTAAAGTAAAGGGTGAAAAATCCTAATCGATAAGAAAATGAATCAGAAAATCAGAATAAAATTGAAATCATACGATCACAGCTTGGTGGATAAGTCATCAGAGAAGATCGTGAAGGCGGTTAAAGCGACAGGTGCTGTAGTAGTAGGTCCTATTCCCTTGCCAACCAAAAAAGAAAAGTTTACCGTGTTGAAATCTCCACACGTTAATAAGAAAGCGAGAGATCAGTACCAGCTTTGCACGTACAAGCGCTTGGTAGACATCTACTCCAGCTCCTCTAAAACTGTGGATGCGTTGATGAAAATCGAGCTTCCAAGTGGTGTGGATGTAGAGATTAAAGTCTGAAAATCTTTGTTGAAAAAAGAAAGGCCTGTAGAGATACAGGCCTTTCTTTTTTTGTTGAACAGGAGAGGTTGCTTCCAGACGGTCGAGTGTGGAGGTATTTTTTTTTGTAATTAATTGAAAATAGTGCAGTTGGGATTTGCTGCCAAATATAATTTCAGTAACTTTGCAGTCCTTAAAAAGGGCCCAAGTTTACATATCTTGGGGGGTTATCAAAATATCTTAGTAAAGATGTCTGGTATTATAGGTAAAAAAGTAGGTATGACTAGCATCTTCAGTGCCGATGGACGTAATGTCGCATGCACGCTAATAGAAGCTGGTCCTTGCGTAGTGACGCAAGTAAAAAACGTTGAAACAGACGGGTACGACGCAGTGCAGTTGGGATTCGGTGAGCGCAAGGAGAAGAATACTCCTAAGCCACTAATCGGCCATTTCAAAAAGGCTGGTACGACCCCAAAGCAGAAGGTTGTTGAGTTCAGAGACTTTGATGGTCAGATTGAACTCGGAAAGACAGTAAGTGCAGGAGATTTATTCGTTGAAGGAGACTTCGTCGATGCCATTGGTACTTCAAAAGGTAAAGGATTCCAAGGTGTAGTAAAGCGTCACGGTTTTGCTGGTGTGGGTGGACAAACTCACGGTCAGCACAACAGACTGCGTCACCCAGGTTCAATTGGCGCTTGTTCTTGGCCTTCACGTGTCTTTAAAGGCATGCGTATGGCAGGCAGAATGGGGGGTGACCGTGTTATGGTATCCAACCTACGTGTGTTGAAAGTGTATGCAGAGCAAAACCTGATTTTGGTTTCAGGCTCGGTACCTGGTCCAAAAAATTCATTCGTTATTCTGGAGAAGTAAGCCATGGAATTAGCAGTAATTAATCATAAAGGACAAGATACAGGTAGAAAGGTGAGCCTTTCTGACGAAATCTTTGGCATTGAGCCCAACGATAATGCCATTTACCTGGATGTGAAGCAATACCTGGCTAACCAGAGACAGGGAACCCACAAATCAAAAGAAAGAAACGAAGTAGCGGGATCTACTAGAAAGATCAAGAAGCAAAAAGGCACCGGTGGTGCTCGTGCAGGATCTTTGAAGGCTCCTCACTTTCGTGGTGGAGGTAGAGTATTTGGTCCAAGACCAAGAGACTATTCCTTCAAGTTAAATAAGAAAGTGAAGCAATTGGCGCGTAAGTCAGCGCTAGCCTATAAGGTAAAGGAAAATAGCTTGATGGTCTTGGAAGATGTTTCTTTCGATGCACCAAAAACTAAAAACTACCTCGCCTTTTTGAGCGGTCTTTCCTTGTCTGACAAGAAGACCTTATTGGTACTTGCCGAAGACAATAAGAACGTGTTTTTGTCCAGCAGAAATCTTCCAAAGGCAAAAGTTGTGTCCGTTCATGATTTAAATACTTACCAACTCTTGCATGCTGACCAATTGGTGCTTTGCGAAGGATCTGTAAGTAAGTTAGAAACCATTTTAGCGAAATAAGACAATGGAAATTCTGAAAGAGCCTTTGATTACAGAGAAAGTATCTGCAGGCAACGAAAAAGGAGTTTACGGCTTTATCGTCGAGAGGACTGCTGACAAGCTTCAGATCAAGTCTTCTGTGGAGAAAAAGTATGGTGTACATGTGGTATCAATACGAACCATGAGATATGCTGCGAAGCATAAGACTAGATATACTAATAATAAAGTAGTGTCAGGCTTCACCAATGCGTTTAAGAAAGCAATTGTGCAAGTAGCCGATGGTGAAGTAATTGATTTTTACGGAGAACTTTAATTGAATCAATATCATGGCAGTTAAAAAATTAAAGCCTGTAACTCCAGGAACCCGATTTAGAGTAGCTCCTGCATTTGACGAGATTACTGCGTCGAAGCCTGAGAAGTCTCTACTCGCTCCTATAAAGAAATCAGGTGGTAGAAATAATGAAGGCAAAATGACCGCTCGCTATATTGGTGGTGGTCACAAGCGAAGACTACGTATCGTAGACTTCAAGCGAACTAAGTTTGGTGTACCTGCTACTGTAAAGAGCATTGAGTACGATCCAAACCGTACAGCCCGTATTGCCCTACTGTATTATGCAGACGGTGCTAAGACCTACATTATCGCTCCGGAAGGTTTGCAAGTGGGACAAATAGTTATTTCCGGTGAGAAAGTTGCACCAGAAGTGGGTAACGCCATGCACATGATTAACATCCCGATGGGTACAATTGTACACAATGTGGAGTTGAAGCCTGGTAAAGGTGGTGCATTGGCAAGAAGTGCTGGAGGGTATGCCCAAATCGTAGCTAGAGATGCTAGATACGTGACAGTTAAATTACCTTCTGGAGAAATGAGATTAATCCTTGGTGTGTGTATGGCTACAGTAGGAACTGTTGGCAATTCAGATCACATGAACGTTGTGTTGGGTAAAGCTGGGCGTAAGCGTTGGCTTGGAGTAAGGCCCCGTACAAGAGGTGTTGCGATGAATCCAGTAGATCACCCTATGGGTGGTGGTGAAGGACGTTCTTCTGGTGGTCACCCTAGATCCCGAAAAGGGCTTCTTTCCAAAGGTAAGAAAACCAGATCTCCCAAGAAGTATTCAAACAAGTTCATCATCAGCAAAAGATCTAAGTAAATATGGCACGTTCATTAAAAAAAGGTCCTTATATCGAACACCATTTGGTGAAGAAAGTAGATGTTATGAACGAGTCTGGCAAGAAATCTGTCATCAAGACTTGGTCAAGAAGATCTATGATTTCCCCAGATTTCGTGGGACATACCTTCGCTGTGCATAATGGGAATAAGTTTATCCCTGTTTTTGTAACCGATAACATGGTAGGTCATAAATTGGGCGAATTTGCACCCACTCGTAATTTCCGTGGCCACATTGCTAAAAAAGATAAAGGAAAGAGATAATCATGGAAGCACTAGCAAGATTGAAAAATGTTCCTACCTCCCCTCGCAAGATGCGTTTAGTTGCAGACTTGGTGAGAGGTAAGCGCGTAGGTGTGGCACTTAGTATTTTGAAATTCACGCCCAACCATGCAGCAATCCGTTTGGAAAAATTAGTTCTTTCCGCGGTAGCCAACTGGCAAGCAAAGAATCCAGAAGTGAAGCTTGAAGAGGCTGATCTTTTCGTAAAGACCATCATGGTAGACGAAGGACGTTCTCTTAAGAGACTTAGAACTGCTCCTCAGGGACGTGGACACAGAATCCGCAAAAGATCCAATCATGTAACCCTCGTTATTGATTCATTCAATACGGAGGAAGTTACCGCTGATGTTATAGTAAATAACGAAAAGGCAAATTAAGAAAAGACGATGGGACAAAAAACTAACCCAATAGGATTTAGACTTGGTGTAATTAAAGGCTGGGATTCCAACTGGTATGGTGGGAAGGACTTTGCTGAGAAATTGCATGAAGATCAACAAATCCGTAAGTACGTTCTTGCCAGAATACCTAAAGGCGGTATTTCCAAAGTAATTATTGAGCGTACGCTCAAAAGAATCACTTTGACTATCTATACTGCTAGACCAGGTGTTGTCATTGGTAAAGGTGGTGCCGAAGTAGATAAGCTTAAGGAGGAATTAAAGAAGATCACCAATAAGGATATTCAGATTAATATCTTTGAAATTAAGCGACCTGAAATGGATGCCAAGTTGGTTGGAGAGTCTATCGCGCAACAACTTCAGGCTAGAATATCTTTCCGCCGTGCAATGAAGCAAGCTATAGCAGCCACCATGAGAGTGGGTGCTGAAGGAATTAAAGTTAAGCTTTCTGGGCGATTGGGCGGAGCCGAAATGGCACGTTCTGAAATGTACAAAGAGGGAAGAATTCCTCTTCACACGCTCAGAGCAGACATCGACTATGCACTTTCTGAAGCACTTACTGTGTACGGAATTATAGGTATAAAGGTGTGGATCTTTAAGGGTGAGGTGTATGGAAAGAGAGATCTTTCTCCAAACCAAGGTGCTAGCAACGAGCCGAAAGGGCAGCGTGGTCCAGCATCAAAGGGACGTGATAACGACGGTCCAAAACGCAGAAAAAGAACTAACTAATTTTCCCTTTCCAAGCGAGATATCATGCTACAGCCGAAAAGAACTAAATATAGGAAAATGCACAAGGGCCGTGTCAAAGGCATTGCGCAAAGAGGGCACGAGCTTTCTTTTGGCAACTTTGGCATTAAATCCCTTGAACCAGGATGGATTACTTCTCGCCAGATCGAGGCAGCGCGTATTGCCATGACAAGAGCTATGAAGAGAGAAGGTCAGGTTTGGATCAGAATTTTCCCTGATAAGCCGATCACTAAAAAGCCCGCAGAGGTACGTATGGGTAAGGGTAAGGGTGCTCCAGAATATTGGGTGGCCGTTATCAAGCCAGGTACGATCCTTTTCGAAGCTACAGGCGTGAGCCTGGAAATTGCTCAAGAGGCATTAAGACTTGCGCAGCAGAAGCTGCCCGTAAGTACAAGGTTTGTTGTAAGAAGAGACTTCGTTGAATAATCAGGAATTATGAAAAACACTGAAATCAAATCACTTGCAGCAAGTGAAATCGCAGAACGAATTGTCGTCGAGCAGGAGAATCTGAGCAAATTGAAGTTTGCTCATGCGATATCTCCGATAGAGAACCCTAATAGAATCAGAGAGTCCAAGCGCTTCATCGCAAGATTGAAAACCGCATTGGTATCCAAATAACTAGCTAACAGAAAAGAAAATGGCTACGATTGAGAGAAATCTTCGAAAAGAAAGAGTTGGAAAAGTTGTCAGCAACAAGATGGATAAGTCCATTACTGTGGCTGTAGAGAGACGTGTAAAGCATGCGATCTACGGTAAGTTTGTTGCCAAAACCACCAAATTCATGGTTCATGACGAGAAAAATGAATGCAACCCAGGTGATGTTGTTAAAATCAGTGAAACACGTCCGCTGAGCAAAAACAAGCGCTGGAGATTAGTTGAAATTATAGAAAAGGCTAAGTAACCATGATACAACAAGAATCCAGACTAAGTGTTGCGGATAATTCCGGTGCCAAAGAGGTATTGGTCATCCGCGTGTTGGGAGGAACTAAGAAGCGTTATGCTTCTGTCGGTGATAAAGTAGTTGTTACTGTAAAGTCAGCCCTATCTTCCAGCACTATGAAAAAAGGCACCGTTTCAAAAGCGGTTATCGTAAGAACGAAAAAAGAAATTCGTCGTAAGGACGGTTCCTACATTCGATTTGAAGACAATGCTGCCGTATTATTGACTAATAACGATGAGCTTAGAGGAAGCCGTATTTTCGGTCCTGTAGCAAGAGAGCTCAGAGAAAAGCAGTTTATGAAAATCATTTCTCTGGCCCCTGAAGTACTTTAATCATGGAAAGAAAATTCAATAAGCAGCCTAAGCTGCACATTAAAACTGGGGATACCGTGAAGGTAATCGCTGGAGATGACAGGGGGAAAACTGGTAAGGTTCAGTCCATTAATACAGAGAAAAGAAAAGCCATCGTGGAAGGAATAAATATGATTACCAAGCACGTGAAGCCTACTGCAGCTAAGCCGCAAGGTGGTATCGAAAAGAAAGAAGCAGCGCTTCACATCAGTAACCTGATGCTTGTCGATCCTAAAACAGGCGATGCAACTCGCACTGGCCGTAAGACTGGTGAGAATGGCAAATTGGTTAGGTATTCAAAGAAAACTGGGGAGGTGATCAATGGCTAATCCAAGAAAAAAAGATACCTACTTAAAGGATCTAATACCTGCGCTGAAGGAGAAGTTTCAGTACTCCTCAGTGATGCAAGTACCTAAGCTAACTAAGATTGTCCTTAATAAGGGTATAGGTGCAGCAGTAGCAGATAAGAAATTGGTAGATCAAGGAGTTGAAGAACTTTCCTTAATTACCGGCCAGCGTGCTGTAGCCACCATTTCTAAGATAGCGGTCTCCAACTTTAAGTTGAGAGAAGATATGCCTATTGGTGCAAAGGTGACTTTGAGAGGTGAAAAAATGTATGAATTCCTAGATCGTTTGACTACCGTGGCTTTGCCTCGAGTACGTGATTTCAAAGGAATCTCATACAAAGGATTTGATGGTCGTGGTAACTATACGCTAGGTGTTACTGAGCAGATCATTTTCCCTGAGATTTCTATCGAAAAGGTAACTAAGATTACTGGGATGGACATCACTTTCGTAACTAGTGCAGCTACCGATGAAGAAGCTTTCGCTTTGTTAAAAGCTTTGGGTATGCCTTTCGTTAACAAAAATAATCCAGAATAATCATGGCAAAAGAGTCCATCAAAGCTCGCGAGCGAAAAAGAGAACACCTGGTAGCCAAGTATGCCACGAAAAGAGCTGCGCTAAAAGCTGCAGGCGATTACGAAGCACTAGATAAACTACCAAAGAACTCTTCTCCGGTAAGACTTCACAATAGATGTAAACTAACTGGTCGTCCGAAAGGATATATGAGAAAGTTTGGTGTCAACAGAGTGACCTTCAGAGAAATGGCTTCAGCAGGTAAAATCCCTGGTCTAACTAAGTCTAGCTGGTAAAACAACGACAGTAATTTTTATTCTAAAAATCAATTCGTAACTTTGCACGCCGAAATTAGGGGTGCTAGACAACAGAAAATATGACCGATCCAATAGCTGATTATCTAACACGGTTGAGAAATGCCATCAAGGCTTCTCATCGAATCGTTGAGATACCTGCTTCTAACATTAAGAAGGAGATCACTAAAGTATTGCATGATAAAGGATACATTCAAAACTATAAGTTTGACGAAAACGGACCTCAAGGCACCATCAAGATTGCACTGAAGTTTAATCCTAGCACCAAGCTAAATGCAATTGTGAGTCTTGAGCGTGTAAGTAAGCCAGGTTTAAGAAAATATGTCAAGCACGACGAGCTACCACGAGTTATCAATGGCTTAGGTATTGCCATCGTCTCTACCTCTAAAGGAGTGATGACAGACAAAGAAGCCCGTACCGAAGGTATCGGAGGCGAAGTACTTTGTTACGTATATTAATTTACGATTATGTCTAGAATAGGTAAAAAACCAATAAATATACCCAGCGGTGTTACTGTAGACGTGTCAGCTCATGGAACTGTCACTGTTAAAGGTACAAAGGGCACCCTGACTCAGGATGTAAATCCTGATATTCAGGTGAGCGTAGAGGGGCAAGAAGTTATTCTTGTGAGGACCACCGAATCCAAAAGGCACAAATCTTTGCACGGTCTTTACAGATCACTCATCAACAATATGGTGATTGGTGTTTCTGAAGGATACAAAAAAGATTTGGAATTGGTCGGTGTAGGTTTCAAAGCCACCAACCAAGGGCAAATACTTGAGCTTAGCTTGGGCTATTCACACAGTATTTTTATGTCACTTCCAAAAGAAATCTCTTTGGCTACGGATACCCAAAAAGGTAAAAACCCGGTGATCACACTAAAAGGGATTGATAAAGAGTTGATCGGTCAAGTGGCTGCAAAAATTCGTTCTCTGCGTAAGAACGAACCTTACAAAGGAAAAGGGGTACGCTTTGTTGGTGAAAATGTTAGACGTAAGGCTGGTAAAACTGCCAGTAAAAAATAATAAGTTATGGCATTTAATAAGAGTTCCAGAAGACTTAGAATCAAAAGAGGTATCCGTAGAAAGATATCAGGTACTGATTCCAGACCACGTCTGTCAGTTTTCAAGAGTAATACAGGCATCTATGCCCAGTTGGTGGATGACCTCAAAGGTCAGACCCTTGCACAGGCATCTTCCAAAGAGCTTGGTTCTAAGGCAAATACCAATGTAGCTGTATCTAAAGAAGTAGGTAAGAAACTTGCTGAAAGAGCAGTAGCAAATGGAGTGTCTGAAGTAGTATTTGACCGAAATGGCTACTTGTATCACGGTAAAGTGAAAGCTTTGGCTGATGGTGCCAGAGAAGGAGGCCTTAAATTCTAATCCTTATGTCTCAGATAAAAAGAAAACCCATCAGGGCTACAGATACAGAATTAAAAGAGAAAGTTGTTGCTATCAACCGAGTAGCCAAAGTGGTGAAAGGGGGTAGAAGATTCTCTTTTTCAGCAATTGTGGTAGTTGGTGACGGCCAAGGTGTAGTTGGTTATGGATTGGGTAAAGCCAATGAAGTAACAGATGCGATCACCAAAGGCATTGAAGATGCAAAAAAGAACTTAGTGAAAGTTCCTGTATTGAAAGGCACTATTCCCCACGAGCAAATTGGAAAATTTGGTGGAGGTCTAGTACTAATCAAACCAGCTGCTGCCGGTACAGGTGTTATTGCTGGCGGTGCGATGCGTGCAGTGCTGGAATCTGCTGGTGTAACAGATGTTTTGGCAAAGTCTAAAGGCTCATCTAACCCACACAACGTGGTAAAAGCTACCATTGATGCCTTAGTACAATTGCGTGATGCCATCGCGGTATCCCAGCAAAGAGGAGTTAAAATGGCTAAAGTTTTTAATGGTTAAGTAACATGGCAAAGATTAAAATCACGCAGGTAAAAAGCACGATCGATAGACCCAAGGATCAAAAAGCAACAATCGTTGCACTTGGATTAGGTCGTATCAGCAAGTCTGTAGTAGTTGAAAAGACTCCTCAGATAGCTGGAATGGTAAATAAAGTGAATCACCTTGTAAAAGTGGAGGAAGCTTAACTATGAAATTAAATACATTAACTCCAGCTGAAGGTTCAACCAAAAACAGAAAGAGAATTGGCCGTGGTACCGGTTCTGGTAGAGGTGGAACTTCTACAAGAGGTCACAAAGGTGCAAAGTCTAGATCTGGTTACAAATCTAAGATTGGTTTTGAAGGGGGTCAGATGCCACTTCAAAGGCGTGTACCTAAGTTTGGCTTCAAGTCCTTCAATAAAATCGAGTTCAAACCAGTAAATTTGGATACCTTGCAATCCCTTTCTGAGCAGTTTAAACTTACTTCTATCTCCTTGGAAACACTCGTTTCACACGGGTTGGCTTCTAAGAACGATAAAATTAAAATTCTCGGAGGTGGTCAATTGACTTCCAAATTAGATGTGAGCGCCCACCAGTTTTCGGCTTCAGCTGTAGCTGCAGTAGAAGCATTGGGAGGCACAGTAACAAAGCTTTAATTAAATGAAAAAGTTTATTTCGACAGTAAGGAATATTTTCTCAATCGAAGATTTGAGAGTGAGGATTGTAAATACGATCGGTTTCCTCATTATCTTTAGATTAGGATCATTTGTAGTACTTCCTGGTGTAGATCCTTCCAAATTGGATTCTGCTCCAATTGGAATTTTCGGCTTAATTGATACTTTTCTTGGTGGTGCATTTAGTAATGCGTCCATTTTCGGTTTGGGGATCATGCCCTACATTTCTGCTTCCATCGTGTTGCAGTTGCTCACTGTCGGGGTGCCTTATTTTCAAAAAATGCAAAAGGACGGTGAGTCTGGGAGAAAGAGAATCAATCAAATCACACGTGTTCTTACTATCGTCATTACTATCGCACAAGGAATAGGATATATTACAGCAACCATCCTGCCTACCGGAGCCGTAATGATTGGTACCTCTCTTTTTATGTTTAGTTCCCTAGTATTGCTATCTGCCGGCACAATGTTCTGCATGTGGTTGGGAGAAAAAATTACTGAAAAAGGAATTGGCAACGGTATTTCCATGTTGATCATGATCGGGATTATTTCTCGATTCCCAGGAGCGATAATTGCGGAAGGTCTTGCGAAAGGGTCCTCTGGAATGTTACTTTTAATCATTGAAGCCTTAATATTATTTTTTGTGGTAGTTGGTGTGATCGCATTGATCGAAGCAACTCGTCGCATCCCAGTACAGTACGCCAAACAAGTAGTAGGCGGTAAGGTATATGGAGGCCAGCGTCAGTATATTCCTATCAAGGTAAATGCCTCTGGTGTAATGCCAATCATATTCGCCCAGTCCTTGATGTTTCTTCCTGCCATGATTGCTCAAATTTGGGCTGGAGAAAGTGACATTGCCAATTATATTGGTACCACCTTCTCAGATTTTACTTCTTGGCAGTACAATTTGTTGTTTGCTACCTTGATCATAGTATTTACATTCTTCTACACTGCAATCACTGTAAACCCAGATCAAATTGCTGAAGATATGAAGCGCAATGGTGGGTTCGTACCGGGTGTAAAGCCAGGTGCTCCAACAGGTGAATTTATTGATGGTATCATTTCCAAAATAACCTTACCAGGTTCTATCCTTTTAGCAGCTATTGCAATCCTACCAGCCTTAGCAATCGTTGCTGGGGTAGGTGGTGAGTTCGCCCAGTTCTTCGGGGGAACATCTCTTTTGATAATGGTAGGTGTAATCATGGATACCCTTCGTCAAATCGAAAGTTATTTATTGATGAGGCATTATGAAGGAATGATGAAGAGTGGAAATATGAAAGGAAATCCTTCGGATTATCAGGTGGCTTCCTAATGATTCATTACAAAACTTCGGAAGAAGTTAAAAAGATTAAACAGAGTGCCGACATCCTTGGAAGAGCTCATGGAGAAATCGCCAAGTATGTCAAGAAAGGAGTAAAGACTTCTTTCTTAGACAAAATTGCTGAAGAGTTTATTAGGGATCACGGAGCAGTACCTTCTTTTAAGGGCTATAACGGTTTCCCTGGCTCGCTGTGTATATCCATTAACGAAGTAGTAGTTCATGGATTTCCAAGCGAGTATGAATTGAAAGATGGCGATATAATCTCAGTAGATTGTGGAGTCTTTCACCTAGGTTTTCATAGCGATTCCGCTTATACATACCCCATAGGTGAAGTACCCCCTTCTGTCTTAGAATTACTTAGTGCCACTAAAGATTCACTCTATTTGGGGATTGAACAGGCTGTTTTTGGAAACCGTGTAGGCGATATAGGCCATGCGGTCCAAAAGTTTGTAGAAGCGAAAGGCTACACCGTAGTTCGAGAGTTAGTCGGACATGGTTTAGGCCGGAATTTACATGAGGCTCCTGAAGTACCCAATTATGGCAAGAAAGGCAGTGGCCCCTTGTTAAAACAAGGAATGGTGATTGCAATTGAACCCATGATTAATCTTGGAACACGAAATATTGTCCAAGAGAAAGACGGATGGACGATCCGAACTGCAGATCGGAAACCATCTGCACATTATGAGCATACAGTTGCAATATTTGAAGATAGAACAGAAGTGTTAACTACGCATAAGTACATAGAAGAGAACTTTAAATTCTAATATGGCCAAACAAACGTCAATCGAGCAAGACGGCACCATTGTGGAAGCCTTGTCTAATGCCATGTTCAAAGTAGAACTTGAAAATGGACATCAGTTGATTGCTCATATTTCCGGAAAGATGCGAATGAATTACATCAAAATCCTTCCCGGGGATAAGGTCAAATTAGAGCTATCTCCCTATGATTTATCTAAAGGCAGAATAGTATATCGATATAAATAGACTGACATGAAATCGCGCAAGAAGACTTAACCTCCGGGAATTAGTTCTTTGTCAGCGAGATTCCATATGGCCGAAAAGTAAAACAAAAAGCATATGAAAGTAAGGGCATCTATTAAGAAGAGAAGTGCTGACTGTAAGTTGATCAGAAGAAAGGGAAAACTTTACGTCATCAACAAGAAAAATCCTAAGTATAAACAAAGACAAGGTTAATCATGGCTAGAATTGCAGGTGTAGACATACCAGACAATAAGCGCGGCGAAATTGGACTTACTTACATCTTCGGAATAGGAAGAAGTTCAGCCAAAGCTATCCTAAGCAAGGCAGGTATCTCTTTAGATAAAAAAGCCGGGGAGTGGAACGACGAGGAATCCACCGCTATCCGTAACATCATCGCTGAAGAATTCAGAACCGAGGGTGCGTTAAAATCGGAAATCCAATTAAACATCAAGCGTCTGATGGATATCGGATGTTATAGAGGTTTGAGACACAGAAAAGGGCTTCCAGTACGGGGACAGGGCACTAAAAACAATGCCAGAACCAGAAAAGGTAAGCGTAAGACTGTTGCTAACAAAAAGAAGGCAACTAAATAAAATCTGATTTAGATTATGGCTCAGAAAAGAAACGATAAAGCAAAGGGTAAGAAAAGAGTAGTTAAGGTAGAAGCTGTAGGGCAAGCGCACATCAAGGCGTCCTTCAACAATATCATCATCTCTATCACCAATATCTCAGGTCAAGTGATCTCATGGGCTTCTGCCGGTAAAATGGGTTTCAGAGGATCAAAGAAGAATACTCCTTACGCTGCACAGATGGCCGCACAAAATTGTGGTCAAGCAGCTTACGAACTAGGTTTGAGAAAAATCGAAGTGTTCGTTAAAGGTCCAGGCGCAGGTCGTGAATCAGCGATCAGAACCTTGCAAAATGTAGGTCTAGATGTTACGACTATCATTGACGTAACTCCTATGCCACACAACGGTTGTCGTCCACCTAAGCGTAGAAGAGTTTAACTTTAAAAAAGTAATAGCATGGCAAGATATACAGGTCCTAAAGCAAAAATCTCCAGAAGATTTGGAGAAGCGATTGAAGGGCATAGCAAGGCACTTCAAAAGAAAAACTACCCTCCAGGAATGCATGGTCGTGGTAGGAGAAAGAAGCAGTCAGAATATGCTGTTCAGCTTTCAGAGAAGCAAAAAGCAAAATACATCTACGGAGTGTTGGAAAGACAGTTCGCTAAGATGTTTGATATTGCTTCTAGAAAATCAGGTATTACAGGTGAGAACCTCCTTCAGCTTCTAGAAGCTCGTTTGGATAACACCGTTTACCGTTTGGGAATTTCACCAACCCGTCGTGGAGCGAGACAACTTGTATCACACAAGCATGTCTTGGTCAACGGTGAATTGGTAAACATTCCTTCTTATACACTTAAGCCAGGTGATGTTGTTTCCGTAAGAGAGCGTTCTAAGTCTCTTGAAGCGATTACAAACAGTCTGGCAGGAAGAGGGACATCTAGGTACTCCTGGTTAGAATGGGATAATGCCTCCATGTCTGGAAAGTTCGTGACTGTTCCTGGTAGAGATGATATTCCTGAGAATATCAAAGTCCAGCTCATTGTCGAACTTTACTCTAAATAATATTTTACTATTTCCAGCTAAACTAGAACGAAATATATGTCCATACTAGCATTTCAAATGCCCGAAAAAGTGGTAATGGAAAAAGCCGATGATTTTCATGGCTTATTCACATTCAAACCGCTTGAAAAAGGCTATGGAGTTACAATAGGTAACGCCCTAAGAAGAATTCTACTTTCTTCTTTGGAGGGATACGCTATCACTTCCATAAAGATTCCAGGAGTTGTTCATGAATTCTCTACCTTCGAAGGTGTAGTAGAGGATGTAACAGACATCATTTTGAATTTAAAGCAGGTTCGATTCAAGAAAGTGCACGACGCATTTGACGGAAAAATAGCTGTAGAAATCAAAAATCAGTCTGTTTTTACAGCAGGAGATATAGCTAAGTTTACTTCTTCCTTCGAAATATTGAATCCGGAGTTGGTTATTTGTCACATGGACCAAGCCAAAAACTTCGAGGTTGAAATCACCATCGAAAAAGGAAGGGGATATTTACCTGCTGAAGAATCCAAGCCTAAAGATCAGGTTTTTGGACAAATTGCAATTGATGCCATCTTTACACCAATCAAAAATGTAAAGTATAGTGTTGAAAATACCCGAGTAGAGCAGAAGACAGACTTTGAAAAATTGATTTTAGAAGTGAATACCGATGGATCAATTCATCCAGAGAAAGCACTTCAGGAAGCTGCAAAGATTCTAATTCAGCACTTTATGCTCTTCTCTGATCAAACTATGGTTCTTGACTCTTCTGGAGTTGCTGAACCAGAGCCTATCGATGAGGAATTCCTTCACATGCGCAAGCTTCTCAAAACTTCATTAGGGGATCTCGACCTTTCTGTTCGTGCCTTTAATTGCTTGAAAGCTGCTGATGTAAGAACACTAGGTGATCTTGCTCGACTTGAAATTTCAGATATGATGAAATTCCGAAACTTTGGTAAAAAATCTTTAGCCGAATTGGAGCAGTTAATTCAGGAGAAAGGTCTAACCTTTGGTACGGACATTTCTAAGTACAAACTTGATGAAGAATAATTAACAATGAGACACGGTAAGAAAATTAACCACCTTGGTAGAACTGCTTCACACAGAAAAGCAATGCTCTCCAATATGGCAGATTCCCTGATTCTTCACAAGCGTATATCTACTACGCTTGCTAAAGCGAAAGAATTGAAGAAGTTTGTTGAACCTCTGGTAACCAGAGCAAAAGAGGATACCACGCACAATAGAAGAATTGCTTTCTCCTACCTAAAAAGCAAAGAGGCGATCAAGACCCTTTTTGGTGAGGTAAGCGAGAAAGTAGGTACTCGCCCAGGAGGATATACCCGAATTATCAAAACCGGGTTCCGTTTGGGTGATAATGCTGAAATGTGCATCATCGAACTAGTTGACTTCAATGAGTTGATGTTGAAGGATGCTGCCCCTGCTAAGAAGACCACCAGAAGATCTAGAAGATCTACTGGTGTAGTAACTACAGCTGCTACCGCATCTGTGGTAGAAGAGTTTGTAGCCCCTGCTGCAGTTGAAGCGGTAGAAGAAGCTCCTGTAGTGGATGAAGTAGAAGAAACTGAAGCTCCTGTAGTGGATGAAGTAGAAGAAGCTTCTGTAGTGGATGAAGTAGAAGAAACTGAAGACGCTCCCATTGCAGAATCTTCTTCTCAAGAGGCGGCAGCACCTGAGGCTTCCGAAGAAAGCGAAACTGAAGAAAAATAAATTGAAAGTAATTTCACATTTAAAAGGATTGGACGTCGTTCAATCCTTTTTTTTATTTCCTAGCCTCATCTCACCCTTCCCAAGTTTTATTAACTTTGGGCAACTTTCAAGGAAATGAATACACAAAAATCCACCCTTCTTCTTGCAGATGGGACTGTCTTCTCAGGGATACTCATTGGCGCTTCCGGTACCAATGGTGGTGAAATCTGCTTTAATACCGGAATGACTGGTTATCAAGAGATTTATACCGACCCTTCTTACACAGGTCAAATCGTAATTACCACTACCTCACATATTGGTAACTATGGCGTTCATCCCGAAGAAGTTGAGTCCGGTGCACCTTGTGTTGCTGGAATAGTAGTCAATAGTTTCTCAGAGGTCTATTCCCGATTGGATGGATCTGGATCTCTCCAAGACTATTTGGTTGCAGCAGGTATTACTGGTATTACAGCTATTGATACCCGTAAACTGGTCCGCCACCTGAGAGATAGAGGAGCGATGAATGCCATTATCAGCTCGGAGTTTGAAGGAAATCTTGACGGCTTAAAGCGAAAGCTTGCCGAAGTGCCAGACATGAATGGGCTTGAATTATCTTCTAAAGTATGCACCCAAACCCCATTCTTTTTTGGGGATCCAGCTGCAGCAATTAAAGTGGCCTGCCTTGATTTCGGGATTAAAACGAATATTTTGAGGAATTTGGCTTCCCGTGGTGTTTATTGCAAAGTGTTTCCTGCGAAGACTTCCCTCGTAGAAATGGAAGCCTGGAATCCACAAGGCTATTTTCTGTCCAATGGGCCAGGTGACCCTGCGGTAATGAACTATGCTGTACATACCGTTAAGGAGGTTTTGGCGACTGGCAAGCCAGTCTTTGGAATCTGTTTGGGACACCAGCTCTTAGCAGCCGCCGTGGGAATTTCTACCTATAAGATGCACCATGGCCACCGCGGACTTAACCATCCAATTAAAAATTTGACTACTGGAAAAAGTGAAATCACTTCTCAAAATCACGGATTCAATGTGGTACGTGAGGAAGCTGAGAAGAATGCCGAGGTGGAGATCACTCATGTTCATTTGAATGACAATACAGTTGCTGGTATCAAATTGAAAAATAGGCCTGCTTTTTCGGTTCAATATCACCCAGAATCATCACCAGGGCCACATGATTCCCGCTACCTGTTTGATGACTTTATATCTTTGATTACTAAAAATTAATTCTAACAAACCTATAAATACGATGACGTTGATTCAATCCATTCATGCAAGACAAATCCTTGATTCTCGAGGAAATCCAACCGTAGAGGTAGATGTAGTGACTGAAAATGGGGCTTTTGGAAGAGCTGCAGTACCTAGCGGCGCCTCCACTGGAGTAAATGAAGCGGTGGAACTCCGCGATGGTGATAAAAGTAAATACCTGGGTAAGGGCGTATTGAAGGCCGTTTCCAATGTAAATAATATCATTGCGCCAGAGCTGGTAGGCATGGATATCTTTGAACAAAATACCATCGACCAGATCATGATTGATTTGGACGGTACTTCCAATAAAAGCAATTTGGGAGCCAATGCTATTTTGGGCGTTTCGCTTGCAGTAGCCAAAGCTGCTGCCATGGAATCTGGTCAGCCACTTTACCGGTATATTGGTGGTGTGAATGCCAATACCCTTCCTGTTCCGATGCTTAACATCATCAATGGAGGCGCTCACTCGGATGCCCCCATTGCCTTCCAGGAATTTATGGTGCGGCCGATTGGTGCTACAAGTTTCTCTGAAGCAATCCGTATGGGCGCTGAAATTTTTCATAACCTAAAAAAAATCCTTCATGAGAAGCACTTGAGTACTGCTGTTGGTGATGAAGGCGGATTCGCACCGAATTTCTCGGGAGGAACAGAGGAAGCCTTGGAATGTATCTTGGATGCTATTAGCAAGGCAGGCTACCGTCCTGGAGACGATGTGACCATTGCCTTGGATTGTGCTTCTTCAGAATTCTACAAAGATGGTAAGTACGACTACTCAAAATTTGAAGGTCCTATGGGGAAAGTTCGCTCTAGAGAAGAGCAGGTAGTTTACCTGTCGGAACTAACAGAAAAATATCCGATCGATTCCATTGAAGATGGTTGTGCAGAAGAAGATTGGGCAGGTTGGGCCATGCTTACCGCTAAAATTGGTTCAAAAATCCAGTTGGTAGGCGATGACTTGTTTGTTACCAATGTTAGCTTCCTCAAGCGAGGCATTGAAGAAAAATCTGCCAACTCAATTTTGATTAAGGTAAACCAGATTGGCACGCTTACTGAAACTTTAAATGCAATTAGCATGGCACATAAGGCTGGATTTACAGCCGTGATGTCCCATCGTTCAGGAGAAACTGAAGATTCAACCATTGCTGACCTTGCCGTAGCAGTCAATTGCGGACAAATCAAAACTGGTTCTGCTTCTCGTTCGGACCGTATGGCTAAATACAACCAGCTTCTTCGTATCGAAGAGCAATTGGGAGATTCGGCTGTATTTAAAGGAAGGTTGAAATAATTTTCCTTCTGAAATTCAAATGGACAGCCCCAAATATTTAGAGCTGTCTTTTTTTGCATGATTTTTGTACCTTAGTTATTCCAACCTAGCATCATGAAAAAAGTCCTTAAATACAGCAGTAACTTTTACGTTTTGGCGACCCTATCTTTTTTGGTTTGGATGTTCTTTATTGATTCGAATGGTATTCCTACGCAGTGGAGGCTCACCAAACAGCTTTGGGACTTAGAGAGTCAAAAAGAATACTACAAGCAGAAAAAAATCCAAATCCGGCAAGAGCGTAAGGAGCTATTTGGCAATCCTGAATTATTGGAAAAGTTTGCCCGAGAGAAATACCTCATGAAGAAGCCGACAGAAGATCTATATGTTGTGGTTGAAAAATAAATTTTTAGTCTTTTTATTAGTTCTATTTTTTGGCTTGCAACTTACCTCCTATGCGCAACGAGAGATTGATCCTGAGGCCAAATTTTCTTTTAAGGATAGGAGCTATTTCGGCGGAAGTCTCGGTCTTCAATTAGGAACGGTTACTTTAATTGACCTTTCTCCATTGGCAGGGGTAATGCTCAGTCCCAAATTTTCTACAGGCCTCGGCACTACCTATCAATACTACGAAGACAATCGCTTCCAAGGCGCCTCCGGATCTTCTTTTGGAGGGCGAGCTTTTGTTCGCTACAACTTACTTCCAAATATTTTTGCCTACTCTGAAATGGAGTCAATCAATTGGAATGCGTATAACTATGGACTAGATAAGTTTCAGCGTACTTGGACAGAGGCTTTTTTTGTGGGTGCAGGATACTTCGCTCCGTTTGGAGCTCGAGGTGGTGCTAATTTTACTTTTCTTTACAATCTCCGCCATTCTAATCGGCAGGCTTACTATAGTGAACCCTATTTGATTCGGGTTGGATTTATGCTCTAATTCAATCGAAATTACCTGTCTTGGAGATTTTGAATAAGTAAAATTGCCCCAGGATTTCTTCATTTCGTATCCCCCGTATGGGAATCCTAGAAAAACTGTTTCATTTTCTCCAAACCTATTTACTCCTATTTTTCGCCCAAGCTCCAAAAGTTTCTTGTAACGTTCACCCGCCCGTAGCAAATCCAGTGGGGTCTCCGCTCCGATAGCTGGAGCAGCTACTCGAGTGCAGCCCAGCTCAGCAAGTACGCCTATTTCTTTCTCCATCTTTACAAATCCAGCCTTACTTTTTCATCTTTTTGTTTTTTGTCCAATAATAAAGCCAATAACCAAAGGAACACTAATACTTAATAGGACTTTAATAATTCCTGTAATGCCTTCCCATTCTAATAAAATGTCCATTTTTTTTGTTTTAAAGTCCAAAAAGTTAAATAATTATATAAGAAAGCAATGCTTTTCCCACCCTTTAAATACCCTTCAATTTCCATCATCCAGGGCTCCAACCCTTGGTATCCTTCACGAGCAGCAAGCTCTATCAGCTGAGGTAGGGATAATTTTTGACCCCGTACCGTGCTTGTGTTTAGCGAAAGAATAAATTCGGTTGCGTCTGCAATGGGTTTTGCTTCGGCAGAAGAAGCAAATACACCTACCAAGGGGGTAAGGGCTAAAGTTTTGAGGAGGTTTCTTCTGCTAGTCATTGGATTGCTTTTCCATTTAAATGGCTAGGATGCCTTTTAAACATATTATCAATAAATAAAATTTATGCGAATTTTCAATCGTATTTTTAACGGTGCGTAGTATACTAATTCTAGTGGCCTTTGCTTTTGTGCTTTTTAAGCAAGAGGCAATTGCTCAAGTTGCTAGAGGGGATTTACCTTTCCTATCCTCCTACCAAGAAGAGATTCCCTATTTTCAAGAATTGATCACTGGGGGACAGTATGTGGCTCCTTCCTCACTTATAAAAGGGGATCCTTATTTTGTTACTCGGCAATTTGAAGCAGGAACCTTAAGCATTAATGGGATCTCTTATCCACAGGTTCCTTTAATCTACGATATATTCAGAGACCAACTGATCACTTTTCATCCGATTTTCAATCAAAAAATATTGATCAAGCCTGAGAAAATCGATGGATTTGAATGGAGTGATGGGAAGCTCTTCCGTTTTTTCTC
Organism: Bacteroidota bacterium; assembly: GCA_027593175.1. GTDB lineage: Bacteria > Bacteroidota > Bacteroidia > Cytophagales > Cyclobacteriaceae > Algoriphagus. The sequence goes on from JAQCJI010000004.1 coordinate 39,586, forward strand.
AGGGAATGAATCTTTTCTTCACCATGGGAATGGAATCTATCAGGTATTGGGTCAAGGAAAAGTATCAGCCTTAGCCAAACGCTACAAAACGACGAGGTCATTACGCGATATATCACGCTATGATTCCGAATATGTGGAGAAACAAGACTATTTTCTTTGGAAGGATGGAGCCTTTTTTCCGATAAAAAAACCATCTCAAGCACTTTCTGCCTTGCAGCTCAATGTAAAAGAGCTGAAAAAGGAGTTGAAGAGTAAAGGGCTACAATTCGGTAACGCTCCCGAGGCCTATTTGCAATTCCTGGTGACCTATCCTCAAACGAACTGATGCGTAGATTTTTTTCATTTGTCGGTTTTATTGTGTTACTCACTTTGGTTTGCGAATCCGCTTTTGCACAGCAGCAGGAACCAAAGATTACTGGATTATTTGCTGGGGTCTCCTTTGAACGGTTTGCCGAACTGGTAGAAAAGGAAAGTCCTTACCGCTTTATCTTTAAAAAAGAGGAGTTAGCGGACTTGACAGTAAGCCTCCAAGCCAACGTTGATAAGTTGGAAGATGTATTGGGTGTCCTTTTTTTAAAAACCGAATTTACCTACTCCATTTCTAAAGACCTGGAAGTTTTCATCTTTAAAGGGGAAAAGAAAGCAGTAGATTTCCTTCCTAACTATTTTCTAGCCCCTTCTAAGGTGACTCTTTCCAGTACCGCCATTCAGGACGAATTTGTTCGGAATCGGCGCTACATCATTGGAGTTCCAGGTCCTGGAACTGAGGCAACGCTTCAGGGCAAGGTGATAAGTTTGGAAAATAATCTACCGATTGAGGGGGCGATTGTATTTGAGAAGGAAGCCATGCGGCAAGCGGTTACCAACAAGACTGGGGATTTTGAATTGCTTGTTCCCAAAGGCAATAAAACCCTATTTATTCAAAATATCGGCGGCTATACGGAGCAGCGCCTACTAGATATTCAAGGGGACGCAACGCTTGAACTTAGTATTGGTGAGGGGATTTTTTCACTAAATGAGGTTGTTGTCCGCTCAGGGGCCATGTCTCAGATAGAAAGACCCGAAATGGGGGTGCAGTCCCTCTCGGTACAGGAAATGAAAAGACTTCCTGCTGTCATGGGAGAAGTGGATATTATTAAAGGACTTTTGACCATGCCTGGTGTTAATACCGCGGGAGAAGCGAGTGTAGGCTTTAATGTTAGGGGTGGAGCTGCCGATCAGAATTTGATTTTGATGGATCAAAATACACTCTTCAATCCATCCCACTTATTTGGGTTTTTCTCTGCCATCAACTCGGATATGGTCCAAGGTGTAGAGCTATACAAGTCAGGAATCCCCGTCAGCTTAGGGGGTAGACTATCCTCCGTTTTGCAAGTCACCCCCAGAAAAGGGCGTTCAGATAAAATTGGGGGCTCAGGAGGAATTGGTCCAATGACTAGTAGGCTAAGTTTAGAAGGGCCTATCGGTGAAAAAACAACCTTCATCTTGGGATCTCGACTTACTTATTCCGATTGGCTTCTTGATTTTTTATCGGAGCGAATTGATTTAGGTGCAAGTAGGGCTGCTTTTTCGGATTTCAACGGCACAGTTGAACATGAGTTAGGGGCAAAAGATAAACTTCGGCTATCGGGCTATTTTAGCAAAGATTCCTTCCAATTTGATCCAGACACGATATACAGCTACTCCAATCAGAATTATGCAATCTCTTGGACACATTACTTCAAAGATTCGCTAGAGGCAACTTTCTCAGTTGGTCAGGATGCGTATAATTTTGAGGTAGAAGGGGAAGACAACCCATTAAATGCCTACCAATACCGCTTCGATATCCGCCAGCAATTTGTAAAAGTGCAGTTCCGCCAGGAAAAAGGAGATCGACACCTGCTCAGTTATGGAGTCCATGGAATCCGTTACCAGCTCAACCCAGGGGAAATTCTACCTTTTGGACCGGAGAGTGGAGTGATTCCCGATCAAGTTGCTCCTGAAACAGCTATGGATTGGTCGCTCTACTTGGGGGATGAGTTTGAGATCAACGAACAATGGGCACTTAGTGGAGGATTAAGATATAATTTTTACACATTTCTGGGGCCACAAACCCTTCCTATCTATGCGGAAGGTGAGTCGTATTTAACGGAAAATATTACTGGAGAAGCGCGCTTTCAGTCTGGGGACTTTGTTCAAACCTATCAAGGGCCAGAATTCCGTCTTTCTGCACGGTATGCCCTGTCCAACCAATCTTCCTTGAAGGTGGGTGTAAACTCGATGAGACAAAATATTCATTTGCTCAGTAATTCTTCTGTGATTACCCCTACAGATACTTGGAAGTTGAGCGATTCATTCTTGAAGCCGCAACTTGGTATTCAATATGCATTAGGCTACTTTAAAAATTTGAATCAAGGAGCATTTGAGCTTTCTGCTGAATTTTATTACCGATCCATGCAGAATTTGTTGGACTACCGATCTGGTGCAAGCATAGTATTGAATGATCGGATTGAGCAAGAGGTGCTAGTCACTCAGGGAAAAGCGTATGGCATGGAGCTTTTTCTCAAAAAATCACAGGGAAAGCTCAATGGATCTCTTGCCTACACCTATAGCCGCTCCTTGATGCAGACAGATCCTTCGGAGCAAAAGGAGCAGATCAACCGATCTGATTGGTATCCTAGCAATTTTGATCAGCCTCATAATGCTAATTTTGTAGGCAATTATGAACTAAGTAAACGACTCGATGTGACCTTGGCAGGAAAATACAGTACGGGAAGACCCGTCACCCTACCCATTGCAAAATTTACCTATGGGGGTTCGGAGCGTGTTTATTTCTCTGACCGTAATTCCTTTAGAGTACCTGATTATTTCCGTATGGACCTTTCCATCAATCTGGAGGGAAATCATAAGATCGCCAAATTGGCGCATGCCTCTTGGTCCTTTGGGGTGTACAACCTACTAGGAAGGAACAATGCCTACTCGATCTATTTTGTTCCAGAAGGAGGCAAATTGAGAGGGTATCAGCTTGCTATTTTCGCAGAGCCAATTCCATTTATCACCTATAACTTTAGATTTTGATGCGAAAATCCATCGGTTTAGTTTTTATACTTCTCGTAACTCTTCTTGGATGTAGGACCCCTTATGAACCCGAAGTGCCCGCTACAGAATTGAGGGTGTTGGTAGTGGAAGGCTATTTGGATACGGAGGGCTTAAAAAGCGAGTTAAAACTGAGTAGAACTGCTCCGCTAGGTGCTGCGTCCGCTTTTATTCCAGAGCTCCGCGCCAAAGCAGTGCTTAAAAGTGCTAGTGGACAACTTTTCCAGCTAATAGAGAAAGGTGCGGGGAGCTATGTATTTGAAAAAAACATTGATGAAAAACAAAGCTATGTATTGGAAATTGAGCTTAGTTCTGGGGAAAGGTATGTTTCAGAAGGTCTTCAGCCAATCGTGACTCCTGAAATTATTAATGCCGGATTCAAGCGGGATGAGGAAGGAGTGGAGGTATTTTTGTCTACCCAAGGCAATGCCAATGCAGATGATTTTCTATGGACCTTTGAAGAAACATGGATTTACCGACCTAGAATACGCACGGCCTACATCTATGTTCCAGAACTTAAAAATGTACGGGATCGCAAGGATGCAGAACAAACCTCCCTTTGCTTCAAGACGGAGCCCAGCCCGGGGATTCTTTTGGAAACCAGCTCTCGATTTAGGGATCAGGTAGTTTTTCAAAAAACCATCACCGAAATCCCTACCGGGGACCAGCGAATCATGGAGCGCTATAGCATTCTTATTTCTCAAAAAGGACTTGCTTCCAAGGATGTCCCTTTCTGGGAGATTTTAAAGAAAAATACAGAGGACATTGGTTCGATCTTTAGCCCACTTCCTTCTTTAATAGGTGGAAATATCAAAAGTTTGGATGCCGACAAGAATCCTGTCATTGGGCAAGTAAGCCTAGGGGTAATCCGCCAGAAGAGAATTTACATCAACCTTGTGGAGGTAAGCCCCTGGAATTACCTAGACCCAAGGTTCAACGATTGTGTAATCGGAGAAGCAGCAGTTTATAAAACGGATTATCAAGCGACTTTTGGTAATGGAGCTATAGTGCCGGTAGTACCCTTGATAGAGGGGACTACGATAGTTGCCTATTATCCATCCTCGAGAAAATGTACCGATTGTAGCCTGTATGCATCCAAACTTAAGCCCTCTTTTTGGGCAGACTAATTCCATGCAAATACTGAATAGTTCCCTTAATCACGTAAATCAAAAAAGTAGTCTCAAAGCACTCATTATTGGGCTTATGCTTGTTTTTGGGTTTGAGAGTACAAGCATAGGACAATCAGCAGATAGACTAAAAGAGGAGGTTTTTTTTCATATTCCGAAGACGCTATATTTTAATGGGGAAAAAATTTGGTTTGAAGCCCAGGTGAGTTTGGGGGAGCAAGCCACTCCTTCACAGGTGCTGTATGCAGAATTGGTCGATCGGAATTCCAACTCAATTACACATGTGAAGGTGCCTCTTCAGGCGGGAAAAGCCTTAAATTTTATTCCAATTTCAGATCAAATTGCTTCAGATCAGTATCTTATACGAGTTTATACTCGCATAAGTCCTTATTTAGACTTGAATCAAGGGATTGCACAACAGCTAGTAACGATCATCAATCCAAAAATTCCACCGAAGGAAGTTAAATCTTCCAATCGCCAAAATTCACTTTCATTTAAAAGCCACCCGAAAGGAAGTGCTGTGAATTTTAGTTCTTCTAGTAGTACTGAATCTAGGATCTTGGCTTCAGGAATTTCCATCGCCAATCCATTTTTACTGGAGGAACAAAAGCAATGGCATTCCGAGGAGGTTTATGAAAGTTTAAATCTCCAGCCCTTACTACCCGAACTTTTTGGTCATTTGGTTCAGGCGAAAGTTACTTCTTTGGATACCGCGCTCACCTATTTCCTTTCGCTTCATGGAACAAAAAGTGCTTTGTTCACCGATCATGTAGACGAGCGTGGCATGCTTATTTTTGATGCTGGAGGCTTGCGTCATTGGGATCGTTTGATCTTGCAACTTGAAAATGGGGAGGAGATGCCGGGCTTGGAGATGGTTTCCCCTTTGATCAAAACGACCTTCAATTCCAATTTTATTTTTCCAGACCTGTCCTTAGCACAGGAAGATCTTCCTTATCTCCAGCCACTTCTTAAAGCAGCTGTGGTGCAGCAGGAGTACTTGGAAGTGTCTGACCAAGACTCTTTGGAAGTAGTCACTGGCTTTGTCGCAGATTACAGCTTCAACTTAGATGACTACACCCGGTTTGAAGATGTAGAAACAGTGTTAAAGGAATATGTTCCTAGTGTTTCGGTTCGTCTGAAGGACAAGAAAAAAACATTCCGACTACTGGATGAAGCGGATAAGAATGTTTTCGATTCCAATCCTTTGATTCTAGTAGATGCGATGCCCGTTTTCGATTCGGATCTATTGGCTTCCTTTAATCCCAAGTTTTTACAGCGTTTAGAGGTACTCAACCGTGAGTTTTATCTCAATGATCGCACCTATCCAGGCGTCCTTAGTTTTTCGAGTTACTCCAATAATTTTGGCTTATTCCAACTTGCTCCTGCGGCTCGATTTTTTGATTATCCCGGGATTCAGCCCTCGATTATCTTCGACAGAGACCAATTTGTCCAACCTTCTACTACCTCACGAATACCAGATTGGCGAACCGTGCTTTATTGGCAAACAAGCGGGAAGGGAGTGAGGACTAAGCTCCCCAATTTATCTGGAACTTTTGTGTACTGGGAGCAGGTGAAAGTAGGAGGACAGGTGAAGACTAATCGTACATTTTTTGAGGTTAAGGACTAAATTTCCCCTAATTTAAACTGCAAATGAGTGTAAAAAAAGACCAATTAGTCTGGAATTAGGTATTCCAAAAGGGTTTTTCCGTAGCGTGTACGAATAAGATATTGCCCTTGACTTGGCAGGTGGCTCAATTGGATTTCGCCCATGCTTTGAAGTGGGGAACGGATCAATAAATTACCCTCGAGGTCGTAAAGATAGCCCATGCCCTGTTCTAGATCGGTGACGGTAATAATTCTCCGTGAGGAACCAAAATCAAAATATCCAAGCCAGGCCTGATTTCCCGCTAGTGGTAGACTCATCAGCAGGCGCAGCTGATTATCAAAAAGTTGAATTTTGTTGAATTGCTCCAAAACAAGAAGTGAAGAATTACCCTTCTGGTCACTAAGGCTACGAAATTTATCATCACGATTCGATTTTTGAGCTTGGTTTTTTTTGATAATTTCCCCAGAAAAGGAAATATTAAGGATTTCTCCGCCTATGGTCACAGATTGTAGGGATGGACTAGAGGTTTTGTTCAAGACCAGAGGGCTGGCAATTCCTTCAGGGAGTTTCACTGGAAAACCTGCTTGGGTTTCCCCTCTTCGATTGAACAAAAACAACTTCCCAGATTTTCCTTGTGCCACCATAAAATCTCCTTTGCCAGGCACTCGGGCATGGAATGGGGTGCCAAGGGTTTTCTCCCCAAGTTTTAATGGATTCCATCCCTCCAGTGCTTTGCCTAATTTATCTAAAAGCCATAAGTTTCCTTTTTCAGTAGAAATGAAATACCTGTACTCTTTGGAATTATCGTAATCGATTAGGCTGAACTGACTTATTTTTTCGCCAGGTAAAGACAAGGGGAACCCAGGTAAAGGATCTCCGAGGCGGTCAATACCATAAATTTGATTGGATGTAGCTACAAGCAATTGTAATTTGCCATTTTTAAAATAATCGATTTGGAATGCCTCTGATAGGATGGGGCCAGTTACCGCTTGGTTGTATACTTGCTCCCCCGCAGAGTTGATGACATATAGAATATGGTTTTGGTCTTGGACCACTAAATCTTCAGTATTGTCGTTGAAATTTTTGATTGCTTTAGGACCGTAAATTAGATTTTCAGGAAGTACCACTTCTTTGCCTGATGCCAACTCAAATGATTTATTTACTTCCGCTGGAGCTGCTTCTTCACTGGTATAGCCTAGGATGAGTGTTGCTTCTGGTCCTTTCGAACTTTGGTGGATGCGCAATGACAAGCTGGTGAATGCCTTCAACTCAGTTTCGTATTTTTGGATAAAAGTACTCCAGCTAGGGTTAGTCGATTGAACCCAACTCGGCCAGATTTTTTGAAGGAGGAATGTTTTGCTGTATCCAGCAGCGGGGGATACCAGGTTTTTAGTTTCGTTGGGCTTTTTTGCCCAGGTATTTCCTTGGGCATAATCATCCAATAGGCTCCTCATTCCATTTGCAGAGTTACTCATCAGCAGTATCTGGCCCTCTTGGCTGATGAAGGTTTGTTCAAACCCTACAAACTGCCCGTTAAATAGGTGTGCAGGGAAATTTTCTTCAGGAAAAAATAAGATCTCATTTCCCAAGTATTGCTCAGTAGGATAAAATTCAGTAGTATCTCGGTATTCCTTGAGTAATTTCCAGGCTTGTTCTGGATTCTCAGATTTCACCAAAAGTGAGGTATTTTTTTGAGCCAAAGACAGGGGCTCCATTTCTATAAAATACTGTTCTCCGCTGAGGTAATCTAAAAATCCTCGATCGATTAATCTTGTTTGAACCTCCCCACTGACGGTAGATTTCAGGGTAAAGGAGCTATTTTGAAGTTTTTGTGTTTCATAACTGTCCTTCAAGTTGACCTGGGTGATGGCTTGTGTACGAGTGGAAATCAAGTTTTCAAATTCGGCAAGTTGAGCCTGTACGGAGGGTAAAAAATTCACTTCTGGAAGGCCTTGGATTGGTCCCTTAAAAACCAGTTGCCTGTCTTCAAACTTTAAAGTCAACGAAAGTTGAAAATCTGTGGTTTGGAGCTCTTGAAGCACTTCTGAGCTTTTGTCTGCACTGACTCCACTCACCAGTTTGGCGATTCCTTTGGAAGAAAAAATTAGCCTACCCAATCCTTCGGTATTGGGGAGTTCCTCTCCTAGCTTAGCAGAAATTGGGTTTGCATCCTCACTGAGGTAAAATCGAATTGCCTCTTCAATGACAAAAGAGGAAGAGGATACTAGCAGTACATTATTGAGCAACGTAATACTCCATTGGATGCTATTGTTCCCATTCAACACATCATAAATCTCCTGCTCGCTGTATTTCCGAGTTTGAAATCGGATAGTCTTTGGCGCCTTAGCTTTCAGTTTATCCAAGAGTTCTGAAGGGGAATTTGAGCCAAAATTTAGGGTGTACAACAGACTAAATTTGTCTGTGCCTACCGAATGATAGCTTACGGTCACCTGCTTATTTCGGAGGGTCTTGGTAACAAAACCTGTTTCGCCAACTAGGCTATCTAAGGAATTTAATTGGCTGGATAAGGATTGAAAAGCTGGAAATCGCGATAGAGTAGTCCAGATGGGTTGGTTCCGAAGCTCTTGCCATGCAAAATCCGCTTGTTGAGTTTCAAATAAAAATACGGCATCACTCGAAATCAGCTCAAGGCTATTGATGGTTCTGGACTTAATAAATCGTTGGTATACTTCATAGCCTCCCCAGCTAACGAGGGATAGCACTAGAATGACCAACAAACTTTTCCAGATTTTCAAGTTGCAATATCGAGTAAAAGTAAATGAAGTAAAAAAAGGCCTAAGAAACTTTGCATTATGGAAAGCGTCTTAGGTCCTGTGTCCAGAAAGGACCAGATTAGTTGCTCAAGCTATCCAAAACTTGCATCACTTCTTTGACGTGACCTCTTGATGTTTCGAGTAATTGCCGTTCTTCCGCATTGAGATTAAGCTCAATTACTTTTTCAATGCCGTTTTTGCCTAGGATAACAGGTACGCCAAGGTAGCAGTCATCAATACCATATTCACCTTCTAGCTTGATACACACTGGGAATATCCTTCTTTGGTTTTTCAAGATGGCTTCTACCATTTGGGCAGCAGCAGCTCCTGGAGCATACCAGGCAGAAGTACCCATCAGCTTGACCAATTCTCCACCTCCAAATTTGGTTCGCTCGATGATGGCATCTAACTTATCCTTTGCGACTAGTTCAGTGACAGGGATACCAGCCACAGTCGTATATCGAGGAAGTGGTACCATGGTATCCCCATGTCCACCCATCAAGATTGCTTGAATTTCCTTTCCAGAGATATTCAATTCCTCTGCAAGGAAAGCGCGATAGCGTGCTGTATCCAAAATTCCCGCCATGCCAATCACTTTCGTTCTTGGAAGTCCAGAAGTTAAATGTGCCTGGTACGTCATCACATCCAAAGGATTTGAAACTACGATAATGATGGCATTTGGAGAATGTTTCACCACATTTTCAGTAACAGACTTAACGATTCCTGCATTGGTTTCGATTAAATCATCGCGGGTCATCCCTGGTTTTCTTGGAAGCCCTGAGGTGATTATTACAACATCTGAATTTGCGGTTTTGCTGTAATCATTTGTGCTGCCAATGGTACGGCTATCGTATTGATTGATGGGTGCTTTTTGCCAAATGTCAAGTGCCTTACCTTCCGCAATACCCTCCTTGATATCCACTAATACAATCTCTACAGCTACTTCGCGATATGCCAATACATCGGCACAGGTGGCACCAACATTTCCTGCCCCAACAACGGTTACTTTGCTCATGTTTTTATATTCTTTTTAGTTTGAATTGCCTAAAATTCAGTCCTAAGTTAATAAGCTATGCTTAGGAATTGAAACCCCTACCGGATAAAGTTTGTTGCAACCTCTTTGTTTTTTTACTTTGCTTTTTTCCCTGCACTATTCAAACATTTGTCTCAGGCTAAAAAAACCAAAAGACTCTCGGTAAGACCGAAAAAGACGTTGGTTGTTAGCATTGTAAAACTCAGCCAGAGAGGTCATCATTTTTGCCTTAATTTTCGGGTTGCTCGCAAAGACCTCTAGCAGCGCAAACTGTGGGATTACAAGCAATTCTGCTTCATCCGAGCTTACTAGTGCCGTGTAGGTTCTTTTCGTACTTTCCAAAAGTGAATTTTCCCCAAAGGCATCTCCACGCTTCAGTTGCATGATGGTTTCAAAATTTTCTCTCAGATCGATGGTCAAATCTATCATACCTTTTCGAATGAGATAGAGGGCTTGGCTTGGATCCTTACTAAAAAAAACCACTTCATCGCGGACATATTTTCTTTCGTGCATGGTGGGTAAAAATCGAGCAAGTTCCTGCTGCTTGAGAAGCTCGAAAAATTTAATGCCATGCAGGAAGTCAAACATCTGCAGTTCTTGGGGCTCATAGGTTTTGGAAAAAGGGTTTCTCATGGCTTAGCTTTTTTGGATGTGCAAGCATTTTTGGGTGGCAGGGCCCACTTTTGCCCAATCAGCAATCCGCATGCCGACCACCCAGGCTATTTTATTTCCTGAAACTAGGACTTTTACCTCTTTTTTTAATGCAAGTGGAACTTTATTGTCAATCAGGAAATCGGAAATTTTCTTTTCGGATTGCATTCCCAATGGATTAAATCTGTCTCTTTCCTTCCAGCTGCGGATTTGAAGCGGAAATTCCAAACAGTCAAGATCTAATAATGCATTTGCTGGATTCCGATCGATTGCTTTCTGAAGTATGTCCCAAGTCAATTGGTACGCTCCATCGGGAAGTACAAAGGAAGGGGTTCCAAAGGGAAGTTCTAGCTCAGGGAATGCAACTGGGATGGGGTATAGCATTAGCTCCTCTCGGTCCAGACTTAGCTCATACTGTGCGCTACGTATCAACCTACCTGATTTTACTTCTTCTAAACTTTTTACCAAGGTTTTGGCTTGATCTGAATTGAACCCATAAGGTCTCAACCAAAAATAGAGCAGGGAGGAAGCTCCTGGCATGGTGCTAATCGATTTGTATGAAAGGAAGCTGATTCCATGCTGTTCACGAACATGTTCTCCCTTCCAGATTTCAAATAAACTTGAAAATGCCTTACCCGTATCTTTTAATCTTGCAAAGCTTTGCAAGAGATTTTGTCGCGTGTCGGGGTCCAAGCTATAAAGTGCTGGAAGTCCGCTATGGCGTAGCTTATTTCTTTTGTAGTCGCTCGAAGCATTGGAACGATCTTCTCGCCAAGGTTGCTTCACCTCTTCCATGTAGATTTCAAGGTGGGCTCTAGAAAAAGGGAGAAGTGGACGAATCAGCCAGCCGCGACGCTCACTCATTCCATACAATCCCTCAATGCCGGTGCCTCTTACCAGGTTTAGAAAAATAGTTTCTAGCTGATCATCCTCATGATGTGCGAGGATAATTCCTTCGAGAGTATTCTGAATTCGAATTTCTTCAAAAAACTGGTAACGGATTTCTCGGGCGGCCATCTGTATGGAAATGCCTTTTTTTTCTGCCCATTCAACTGTATTTGTGCGATGTATATGGACAGGAAGCGAGCGCTCTTTGGCCCAGTTTTTTACAAATTCCTCATCCCCATCACTCTCCGTATCCCGCAAGCCAAAGTTGACATGAGCAACCTCAACGTGTATCCCAGCAGTATACAGTAGATGAGCCAAGGCCATACTATCGAGTCCACCACTGCATGCCAAAAGGTAGCTTTTATTGGGCTCAAATAGTGTGCGTTGGCTGATATGCGAGATAAAGGCTTCGTACATTGATCAAAAATAGCTTTTTCTGCTAAATTTGCCTCCATTCCTTCTCGTATGAAATATCCTTTTTTCATTCTATCCCTTCTCCTAGTGCTCTTGATGCCATTTCTAGGCCATGCACAGTCTTCTTCGCTATTGGAAATTCGAAGTGCAGATTTGCTTCAGGGCGCAAAAGGTTTTGAGCGCCTTCTGGGGAATGTAAAAATGAAGCACCAAAATTCACTAATTGCTTGTGATTCGGCCTATTTTTTCCGAGATGAAAATCGTGCTCAGCTTTTTGGAAGGGTGCAGATTAAGGATGAGGTTGACCCCATCACCACTACTAGTGCCTATGCTGAATACGATGGTGCCACAAAGGTGGCCAAGCTCCGAAAAAATGTAGTGTTCACCAATCAGAAGACCAAACTTTACACCGAACACCTAGACTACAACCGAGAATCCAATGTGGCAACCTATTTTGAGGGGGGTAAGGTAGTGGATTCAGTGAATGTGCTGACGAGCGAGGTAGGTACTTATGAGATCAATTACGAGCGGATTAGTTTTCAACAAGATGTGATTTTGGTTAATCCAGATTATACGCTCAAAACCCAGGATCTTATCTATCTGACCATTCCTAAAACTGCCCAGACTCCTGGATTAACGAATATTGTTTCCAAAGAAGGCTACCATCTAGATGCCCAAAAGGGAAGTTTTTATGATACACAGCTCAAGCAGTTTAAGTTTTTCGAGGGCTTGGTGGAAACAGCCGATAGCCGAGTGAAAGCGGATGAATTATTTTACGATGAGCCCAAGGCCTACTACGCAGGTAAGAAAGATGTTCGAGTCCTGAATAAAGAAAGAAAGCTAGAAGTCTTTGGAGAGGTAGGGAATTATTGGGAAACTAAAAAATATAGTCAGGTGTACGGGAAGGCTTTGGTGCGAAAGTATTTTGAGTCAGATACCCTTTTTCTCACAGCAGACACTTTGATTTCACAGGATGGAGATGCCGATTCAGCAAAATTTTTGCTCGCCTTCCATCAAGTGAACTTGGTAAAATTAGATCTTTCAGGGAAGGCAGATTCCTTGTTGTATGCCTTTAGCGATTCCTCAATTCACTTGTTTAAGGATCCAATTTTATGGAATCGATCAAGCCAGATTTCATCAGATAGCATGGTTTTTTATCTGGTTAATGAAACCTTAGATCGGGTTTTCATGAAGAATAAAGGGTTTGCGATTTTGACAGATACCTTGTTGAATTTCAATCAAATGAAAGGAAGAAAGATGACTGGATATTTTAAGGAGGGGCAGCTGAGCAATTTGTTTATTGAAGGAAATGGGGAGTCGCTGTACTATGCGCTTGAAGGAGATTCCTTGACCCAAGGAATCAATCGAATTTTAAGTGCCACTATTGGGCTAAGTTTTGTAGATGGTCTAATCAAAAAATCGAATTTTGGAGTTCGACCGGATGGGAAATTTATCCCCGTCCAGGACATAAATGAAAAGATGAGTCGGCTTGACGGTTTTCGATGGAGGGTGGAGGAAAAGCCTGCGCGTGCTACAATAGATGCCTGGCGTAAGGTGGTTGAAATTGATCCAACCCTGAGAAATTTTTTCAATGAACCTGAGGTTAAGCTGTCGATGCCTACCCAAGGGCAGCTTCAAAAAGCGTTGCGGGAAAAGCCCGTGAAGCAGGCAGTTGGCGGCTAGCAACCTATAAATGCACCATTTTTAAAACTTAACAACAATTAACCCGTTTTTTGGGAAAAACTTGCATCTTTTTAAATACATTAACGTATAATTTCTAGATTTTATTGTAACCACATCTCACTTATTGAGTATAAATTTTCCATGAACGCCCAATTACTCAAATTGACCTTTATCTTGCTTTTGGGATTCCCGATTTTTGCGGGTGCCCAGCAGGTGCATGTCTTGAGTGAAGCAGTAGATTTTTCAGGTAAAATTGGTTCCTCCCAGCGGAAAACAGTAATCCTCCACAACGAGTCGGCGCAACCTAAAACATTTCTGCTACGAAACATTAAGGGGAGCATAGGCTCCTCTCAGAAAATGCGGCTTTGCCTAGGGGATCAATGTTTTGACCCCAAAAAAGACTTGGCAAAGGTTATGCTCAAGCTTGCTCCAGGAGAGATTTACACAGACCTGTACCTAGAATTTGAATTAGGGATTGCGGAGACTTTAGGGAGTTTTGAGCTGATATTTGTGAATAGTGAAGCCTTGCGTGAGTTTTTTGTAGTTGAGGTAAAATATGCGGTTTCTAGTGTGCTAAAAGCAGATTCTTCGAACAAAGACATCAAGTTGGGTGATATTTATCCCAATCCCAGCAACCGAGTAGCGCAATTGGATTATACTGTAGTGAATCCGAAAGCAAAAGCTAAAATCACTGTAACAAGTTTTATAGGCAATCCCATCGCGGAGTATGACTTGGACCCTACACGAAATAGTCTTGTAATTCTTGTGGCTGACTTTCAGCCAGGGGTGTATTTCTACACTTTATTTGTAGACAATAAAAACGTGGTCACTAAGAAATTGCAGGTGAAAAAGTGATCGCTCTAGTCTAGGCTATTTCATTTGAAATCTTACAATTATCCCTTATATTTGCGGTCCTTTAATTAATCATGCGAAACTATTCGATCTTGTATGTGCTTTCCTTGGTTCTCTTTGGAGCCTGTGGACCTTTTGCCAAGTTGGAAAAGAGTACCAACTGGGAGGAGTTGTACAATGGTGCCAACAAATACTACCAAGAAGGGGAGTTCAACAAAGCAATTATTTTGTACGAAAAGGTGCTTCCGGTAATCAAGGGATCCGAAAAGGCTGAAATGGCAGAGTACAACTATGCCAATTGCCATTTTAAGACTGACCGATACATCGAATCTGCAGGCTATTTCAATACCTTTTACAAAACTTACAATAGGAGTTCTTTGGCAGAAGAGGCCCTATTTATGCATGCTTATTCACTTTACTTAGATGCTCCAGATTACAATCTAGATCAACAAAGTAGCCGTGAAGCAGTAACAGCTATTCAGCAATTTGTTAGCAGATTCCCTGCCTCTGCCAGCTATGAGCGGGCGCTGGATATGTTGCAGGATTTGGAGTCTAGATTTGAAGAAAAGGCATTTAGCGAGGCCGAAATGTATTATAGGTTGAAGGAAGGATTGTTTCCTGGCGACTTTTACAGGGCTTGCATCATTAACTTTCAAAATTTTACTAAGGACTATCCGGAAAGCAAGCGTAATGAAGAACTGGCCTACCGCTTGGTAGAAGTGGGCTATGCCTACGCAAAAAATAGTGCCTTTGACAAAAAAGAAGAGCGTCTAAGCGATGCCTTGAAGTTTGTGAGCAATTTTTACAGGAAGTACCCAGCAAGTGGTTATTTGGGAGAGGTCAAAAAATTAGAAACGCAAACCAAAGAAGGGCTTCAGGTGCATTCTAAACTGGTTAAAGAGATTGCAGATAAGAAAGCTGCTGAAGATGCTCCAGTAGCTACAACCTCAAATTAATTTAATTACAATCATTTAAATACAAAAAATATGGCTGTTAATCCATCAATCATCACTAGGGACTTAGATAAAATCGCCGATCAAACGGGCAATATTTATGAGTCGATCCACATCGCTGGTCAGCGTGCAAAACAAATTTCTTCTAGCTTGAAGGAAGAGTTGAATAACAAGCTTTCAGAGTTTGCTTCTACTGTGGACAACTTGGAAGAAGTATTCGAAAACAAGGAGCAAATTGAAATCTCCAAGTTTTACGAAAGAATGCCAAAGCCAACTTCTTTGGCGATTGAAGAGTTTACAGAGGGAAAAATCCACCACAGATATCCATCGCAAGAAGGAGAGTAGTAATTCCAAATCCATCTGGAAGGTAAACGAATCTTAGTCGGTGTTACAGGCAGCATTGCCTCCTATAAAACAGCGATTTTAACTCGCTTTCTCATCAAATCTGGAGCAGAGGTATAGCTTGTAGTGACTACTTCTGCTCTTGATTTTATTACCCCCCTCACCTTAGCAACCCTGTCCAAGCGGCCAGTTTTCTCTGCTTTTTTTGAAAAAAAACTCTGGCCAATGGCATAATCATGTGGAGCTTGGCCTCTGGGCAAATTATTTTTATTGGCTCCCCTGAGCGCCAAAACGCTAGCCAAATTCGCTCAAGTAGGCTGTGATAATTTACTTACCGCTACCTACCTCTCCTTCCCTTTTGCCCAAGCAGGCTATTGCCAAGCTTATTTTGGAGTAGGTCAAAAATGTAGCTTCATAACGAGGAGCTAAAGATTTTTTGTAAGTTTAGTATATGAAAAAAGGAATACTTTTCCTAGTTGGAGTTATTGGATTTTTTGTAGAGAGTAAGGCTCAAGAGCTAGATTTTAGGGTCATCATCAACAGCGACCGTTCTAGATTTCAAAATACGGAGGTCTTTAGCCAAATGAAAACTAGCTTTGAGCAGTTTCTTAATGGTAGAACCTGGACTTCTGATGAGTTTAGGCCTGAAGAGCGAATCAAGGGAAATTTATTGATCACCATCAACCAAGTACCTCAAATAGGGATCTACAGTGCGACGGTTCAAGTGCAGGTGGTACGCCCTGTGTTTGGCACCAACTATGAGTCGGTGGTGCTGAACTTCATTGATCGAAATTGGTCTTTTGAATACCAAGATTCTCAACCTTTAGAATTCAATCGTATTTCCTTTTTGAATAACATCAGTTCCTTGCTTGCTTTCTATGCGTACATTGCGTTGGGTATGGATTACGACACCTTTGCTCTCAAAGGGGGAAATCCTTATTTTGAGGTAGCAAATGATATCGTAAATAATGCCCAGCAGTCGGGTCGTGCTGGCTGGGTACAAAACCCCAATGATCGGAGAAGTCGCTACTGGCTAATCAATGATATTTACATTTCAACGGTTTATGCACCTATTCGAGAAGCGGCTTATTTGTATCACAGAAAAGGGATAGACCAGCTTACAATCGCACCGGAGGAAGCCTATAATTCCATTTTGGAAGCAATTCAACGCGTGGCAGAAGCGAATAAATTGCAGCCAAATGGAATTTTTACAATTAGTTTTATAGATGCTAAAGGCGACGAACTGGTAGAGCTGCTTAAGAATGCTCCATTTGAGATTCGCGAAAAAGCGGTTCCTCTACTACTTGAAATTGATCCGAATAACGCTAGAAAATACAACGAGCTGATCAAAAGCTGAAGCATATCTTTTAGTTTTGTTGGAAAGCCATTCTTAATTCATGCTTACTTTACTTAAAATCTCCAATTATGCGTTAATCGAACACCTGGCCATGCAGCCTAGTGCTGGATTGAGCATGATTACAGGTGAAACTGGGGCAGGCAAGTCGATTATGCTCGGAGCTGTAGGACTTCTGTTGGGCAATCGAGCGGATACCAAGGTGCTGCTTCACGAAGAGAAGAAATGC
Organism: Bacteroidota bacterium; assembly: GCA_027593175.1. Taxonomy (GTDB): domain Bacteria; phylum Bacteroidota; class Bacteroidia; order Cytophagales; family Cyclobacteriaceae; genus Algoriphagus. The sequence continues at coordinate 56,567 of JAQCJI010000004.1, forward strand.
GTTGTTGAGGGGGTCTTCGACATTCGCTCCTACGGCATGCAGGAATATTTTGAGGAGCTAGAACTGGACTATGAGGATAGTTGCATTATCCGAAGGGAAATCAGTCCAAATGGTAAATCCCGATCCTTTGTAAACGATACTCCGATCCTATTGGATCACTTGAAGACCTTAGGGGAGAGGCTCATGGATGTTCACTCCCAGCACGACACCCTACTCTTGGGAGAAGGGGATTTTCAATTGGGATTGGTGGATGCTTTTGCCGGAACAGGAGCTGAGCGAACAGCTTTCCAAAAGATCTTTAAGGAGTTTAAGAATGCCAAAAAAAGCCTAGAGGAACTTACTCGGCAGTCGGAAACGCTCAAAAAAGAATTTGATTTCAATCAGTTTCAATTGGATGAGTTGAATAGTCTTGCGCTAGTTGCTGGGGAGCAAGAGAAGTTAGAGTCTAGTCAGGAGATCCTTGAAAATGCTGAAGATATTAAAGTAAAAATCCAAGAGATCCTTTTCCTTTTCCAAGAAGAGCAGTTTGGCGTACTTCAGGGGATGGGACATATTCAATCGAGTTTGCAGGGTCTGGAGCGATTGGCTCAGGCTTTTGGAAGTTACCGCGTGCGGTTTCAGGAAGCTTGGATTGAATTGAAGGATTTGGCAGAAAGCTTGGCAGACGAAGGAAGTAGTGTGGAAGTGGATGCTGAAAAATTGGAGCGAACTCGTGAGCGTCTCAGTAAAATTTATCAGTTGCAAAAGAAGCATGGACTGCAAACGGTGGAAGAGCTCTTGGCATTAGAAAGCCATTTAGCAGATCAGGTTTTTCAAGTTCAGCAGGTAGCAGATCAATTGGTGAACGCCAATAGGGTTCAACTCGAAAAAGAAAAGGCCATGCTCGAGGCGGGTGAGATCCTTAGCCAAAAACGAAGGGCTTGTTTTCCTACTTTTGAAAAAGCAATGGAGGAATTGCTTCATGAGTTGGGGATGGAAAATGCTCGTATTCAATTAGAAAAGCAATCCCTTGAACCCAATGCCACAGGTATAGATCGAGTAGAGTTACTTTTTTCGGCCAACAAGGGGATGCCACTACAGCCTTTGAAAAAAGCAGCATCTGGAGGAGAGTTTTCGCGCTTACTTTTTGCGATTAAGTATATGATGGCCAATAAAATGGCCTTGCCTACCCTTATTTTTGATGAGATTGATTCTGGTATTTCGGGAGAAGTGGCCTTGCAGATGGTCCGAATGATGCAGGTAATCGCTCAAAATCATCAAGTTATTTGCATTACACACCTTCCACAAGTTGCTGCCAAGGGAGCGGTGCACTTCTTTGTGTACAAGGACCATAGTGCGGAAAAAACGATTTCCAAGGTCAAGCAATTGAGCGAGGAGGAGCGGGTGAATGAGCTTGCCAAAATGATCGCAGGAGCCAATCCTTCTGTTGCTGCTCAGGCTAGCGCCAAAGAGCTCTTGATGAATTGAGGGGGCTAACTCCTAAATTTTATGTAGTTTTAAAGCAGATTTTGAATTCAACCCGATTGCTATATGTCAGAAAATTTACTTAAAGGAAAAGTAGGAATTATTACTGGAGCGCTTGATGAAAATTCCATTGCTTGGAAGACCGCGCTTAAGGTAAAGGAACAAGGTGGAAAATTTGTCTTGACCAATGCGCCTATTGCCATGCGTATGGGGGCGATTAAAGAACTTGCTGAGGAGTGCAATACCATTGTAATTGGTGCAGATGCCACCGTTGTGGAGGATATTGAAAAGTTATATGCTGAGGCAAAAGAGTTTTTGGGAGCAGATTTCGACTTTTTGCTTCACTCCATTGGCATGTCTCCAAACATCCGTAAGGGCAGAGCCTACGGTGACCTCAATTACGATTGGGCCATGAAATCCTACGATGTGTCGGCAATCTCTTTCCATAAAATGATGCAGGTAGCCGAGAAGATGGATGTGATGAAGGAGTGGGGGTCTATTGTAGGCCTTTCCTACATTGCAGCTCAACGGATATTCCCATTCTACACCGATATGGCAGATGCCAAGGCCTTGTTGGAAAGTATCGCCAGAGGCTATGGTTACAGATTTGGCAAGCTGAAAAAAGTTCGTGTCAATACTATCTCTCAATCTCCTACTAAAACCACTGCAGGAACAGGTATTGGAGGCTTTGATTCTTTCTACAACTTTGCGGAGGCCCTTTCTCCATTAGGAAATGCATCAGCAGATGCTTGTGCGGATTACACTGTTAGCTTGTTTTCGGACTTGACGCGCATGGTGACCATGCAAAATCTTTATCATGATGGAGGGTATTCCTTCACAGGAATTTCTGAAGAGATTATGGATAAGTTCAAAGACTTGTAAATCATTACAAAAGAATGAATGCCCCGTACTTACGGGGCTTTTTTGTTTCCACTCTTTTAAAAAATATTTTTTGATTTCTGGATTTCCCCTAACTTATACACCTTAAGAATCCCAACTAGCGATGTTTAAAAAAATACTTGTCCTCGGTTTTGCATTTGTTGCCAGCGTCAGCTGGTCCAATGCACAGATCATGCCTTCCCCTGCACGAGCAGAGGGAGAGGGCCCTTATGAGAAACTGATCATTCGTGGCGTGACGCTTATCGATGGTACAGGTGCACCTCCCTTAGGTCCGGTAGATATTGTAGTAGAAAAAAACCGAATCACCCAAATACAGGCGGTAGGTTATCCTGGTGTTCCTATCAATGAAAATCGCCGTCCCAAAGCAGACGATAAGACAAAAGTGATGGATCTGACAGGACACTATCTTTTGCCTGGCTTGATCGATATGCACGGACACATCGGAGGCTCTGGCCAAGGTACTCCAGCAGAATACGTATTTAAACTTTGGATGGCGCATGGAATCACGACCATTCGTGACCCATCGGCAGGAAATGGACTTTCTTGGGTCTTGGATCACAAGAAAAAATCTGCTGCCAATGAAATCACTGCTCCTAGAATATTGGCTTATAGTGCCTTTGGGCAGGGGGCAAAAGGTCCCATTACCAATGCAGAACAAGCCAAAGCTTGGGTAAACGAAAATAAGGCCAAAGGGGCGGATGGAATTAAGTTTTTTGGTGCCAAGCCTGAAGTGATGGAGGCAGCTATCTCTGAAAATAAGCGAATAGGATTAAAGTCTGCAATGCACCACCAGCAATTGGATGTAGCCAGATGGAATGTACTTAATTCTGCTCGTGCAGGGCTCACTTCCATGGAACACTGGTATGGCCTACCGGAGGCGCTATTTACCGATCGAACCATTCAAAACTTCCGATTGGATTACAATTACCAGAACGAGCAGCATCGCTTTGCGGAAGCGGGGAAGCTTTGGCAGCAGGCAGCTCCACCTTTTTCGGAGCATTGGAATAAGGTGATGAATGAGTTGCTGGAGCTGGAGTTCACTTTGGATCCTACCCTCAATATCTACGAGGCCAATAGAGACCTAATGCGTGCGCGTACGCAGGAGTGGCATGGGGTTTATACGCTGCCTTCGCTATGGCGTTTTTACGCCCCCAACCGTCAGTCTCACGGTTCCTACTGGTTTGATTGGACCACAGAGGAAGAAGTTCTTTGGAAGGAAAATTACCGACTTTGGATGACCTTTGTCAACGAGTATAAAAACCGTGGAGGTAGAGTTACCGCTGGTTCTGACTCTGGATTTATTTACCAGCTTTATGGATTCGCCTACATCCGTGAACTAGAAATGCTGCGAGAGGCGGGATTCCATCCCTTGGAAGTGATTCGTTCAGCTACCATGTATGGTGCGGAAGCCCTGGGATTGGATAAGGACTTGGGTACGGTGGAAGTAGGCAAGTTGGCTGACTTTGTCATCTTGGAGGAAAACCCGCTTCAAAACCTAAAAGTATTGTATGGTACGGGAGCTATTCGAATCAGTGAGGCGAACGAACCGATTCGTGTTGGTGGCGTAAAGTATACCGTGAAGGATGGTATCGTGTACGATGCGAAGCAACTCCTTAAAGACGTACGCACCATTGTAGACCAGCACAAAGCTCGGGAAAATTCGCGCATTACTCAGCCAGGGCTGGATTGGTAAGTTGTGTAACTAGTACTTTTTGCAAAAAGGAGGAGAACTCGCCTTATGGTCTCTCCTCCTTTTTTTAGTAAAAAAATGGTTTTAATCCCTCACCTCATTTCTCTAGACTATGCCTTATATTACTCTTCCTACTGCAAAACTGTTTTATCAAGAGTATGGATCTGGATCCGAGACCTTAGTTTTTTCACATGGCTTATTGTGGAGCCACAAGATGTTTGCTGAGCAGGTGGCTGAATTTTCCAAGCAGTACCGAGTGATTGCCTACGACCATCGTGGACAAGGCAGTAGTGAGGTTGGAGGCCCTTATGACATGGATACGGTTGCAGAAGATGCAGCAGCATTGATCCGAGCCTTGGTCGGAGGATCGGTTCATTTTATAGGCTTGTCTATGGGAAGCTTTGTTGGTATACGCTTGGCTGCTCGCCATCCGCACTTGATCAAAAGTTTGGTGTTGCTTGAGACCTCAGCCAATGTAGAACCCCAAGAAAATCTACTACAGTACAAGTTGCTCAATGGACTGGTGCGTTGGCTAGGAATTATTCCTCCCATTGCCAATAAGGTCATGAAAATCATGTTCGCAAAAAGTTGGTTGGCGAATCCTGCGCAAGTTGACTCCATTCGTCATTGGAAAAAGGAATTGGCTTCCAATAAAAAAACCATCACAGGCCCTGTGGAAGGGGTAATTTACCGTAAAGGGGTGGAGGATGAGCTATCCAAAATTTCCTGCCCTACTTTGGTGATAGTGGGAGATGAGGATGTGGCAACTACCCCAGAAAAGGCAGCTTTTATTCATCAGGGGATTGCAGGGTCCAAGCTGGAAGTTATTGTGGGGGCAGGCCACAGCAGCTGTATTGAAAAGCCCGATCAGGTCAATCGGATTTTAGGAGATTGGCTTACATAAAAAAAACTTCTTCCCGAAGAGTAGAGGGTTAGTTTGATTGAAATACCCGCACATAATCTACGATCAGGTGCTGGGGAAAGGTAGTCGTTGAGTTGGGAGATCCGGGCCAATTACCCCCTACGGCAACGTTGAAAATAAAGAAGAAATTTCTTCTGAATTCATCCAACTCTGCTGAAAGTATCTTATCATTAGCAAATTACATAAAGGTAGCTGACGTTTCTCTTTTTGCTCCTCAAGCACAGCAGCGGACCTAGTATCCTTGTAAGGTTTCTTGGTTAAAAACCGCACTAGCCTGGGTTTTTTTTGTTATCCTCTTTTCAATAATTTAATTCCTTGCTTCAATAATCCATTAGGAAGAAGAAGATCTTTAATTTCCTTTTTTTGAATACTCCACTCAGGTTTAATAGGAATACGTAATCAGTGATCCCAGTTCAGGATCAAGCTCGATCTGTGCATATACGCCCACCTCCTGCTGCAGTTCTTCCACATGGCTGATGATTCCTACCACCCTGTTTTCATGGCGCAAGGCTTTGAGCGTTTCAAAGACCACACGAAGGGAATTTTTATCGAGTGCTCCAAATCCCTCGTCCAAAAAGAAGAAGCTTTGATCGGCTTGATTGAGGGCTTTTACTTTTTCCGCCAAAGCTAAGGCAAGGCAAAGTGAGGCTTGGAAAGTTTGCCCTCCCGAAAGTGTTTTGAGCAATCGTTTTTTACCACCATTCAGGTAATCCATCACCCAAAAGGTATTGCTGTCATCGATCTCCAGGCTCAGACTATTTTTTGTTAATATCCTAAATCGCTTGTTGGCCGTATTGCATAATTCGCGCAAGTAAATCGAGCTCACATACCGAACAAATCCCTTCCCAAAAAAAAGTCTATCCAATTCTTTTAAATTTGTTTCTCGGTTTTCAATTTTTTCAAACTCTCCCAAAAGCCGTTGCTTTTCTTTCAATTTTTGGGAAATATCTTGAAGCTGTTGATTGAGTAAGGTGACCTGCGACTGAAGTGTTTTTTCAGTATCCTTGGCCAAAGCAACCTCTAATTGCAGGTTTTGGAATCTTTCTTCTGAATATTCTTTCATCCCTTCTTCGGCTTTGAGTACTTTGATTCGTGCATCGGTTGCAGCGACCTGCTGCTCATAACTACGAATTTCTGCATCCATTTTTTCTGCATCCAGGTCTTGCTGGAAGAGATGGATCAGTAAATCTTTTTCTTCAAAGCCATGCTTCGCCATCATTTGGGTAAATTCCAAATTGCTGGTTGAAAGTCGATCTTGGGTAGTAGTTAAAAATCTTTCAAAGTTTTGGAGGTCGGCGAGATTTATAGATTGAGCAATTTGTCTCTCTTGCAGATGTTTTTGTATCCCGACAAGGGATTCAGCAGCAATTTCAATGTTTTTTTCAACCAGGGCAATGGCACTGAGGATAGCGTTTGCGTCCTTGTTTAAATAAGGGCTACAAAATTCCGGATCCTTGATTTCCTGCTGTTTACCTGCTATTCGTGATTGTAAGTCTTGGTTTTGGAGCTGAGCCTCTTGCAAGTTTCGTCCAGCTTCTTCCTTTGTGACACGAAGGTCAGCACTCTTCTTCCGCAAGTCATTCAACTGATTTTGGAGATGTTGGGCAGTTTGAAGAACTTCACCCAACTCAGAAATTTTGCGGGCTAGCTCGTCTTTATCCGCTATACCAGTTAACTTTATTTTTTCCAAAAGGGTGATTTCTTGATTTTCAACGCCTAGTTTTTCTTGGTCTTTTTGGCTCTGATTTTTTTGAAGATTGCTGTATTGTATTTCTTCAAGACTTTTCTTTTGGATCAGCTCCCGGATTTTTTCCAATCCAAGATTGCCTTGCTTCAAATCCGTTTCTGTTTGTTGGAATGCTGCTGCCGAGGCACTTGCCTGTAAGGGATTTGGGTGTTCACTGGCCCCACACAAAGGACAGGGCATCCCATTTTCTAAAAGATGTGCATGCGAAAACAATCCTTGAGTGCGTAATAGTTTTTCGCGGGCTACTTCCAGCTGACTTACCTCCATTTTTTGCAGCGCTAACCATTGTTCCAAGCTTTGATCTGCTTTTTCAGGCACCTGAATCGTGAATTCTGCTAAAAGTTTCGTACTAGAGGCTAAAAGGGTAGCATTTTCCTCAAGGGCTAGCTCCAAGTCCAATTTCCGTTGCTGTAGTTCTGCCAGCTGAATGTTCACAGTTTTTAGTTCAATCAGTAACGAAGGATCCGAATTTGGGAGGGCAATTCTTTTGGCTTCGAGATCATCAATCTTCTTTTCTAGGAATTGGATTTCTTGGTTTTGCCGTTCAATTGCTGGAAGAAAGTCATTCAGTTTGTTCTGAACTTCCACTTGCTTACTGGTCAATTCTTGGATTTTAAGCACCTTTTTAAGGTCTCGAATCTTTCCTTCTCTTTGTGGGCGGAGGGCATTGATTTCTCGAAATTTCACTTCGTCAGCTACTAAAGTTTTAAGTTCCTCCTCAAAGGATTTTTTGAAGCGATTGCAATCGAAGAGGCTGACTTGGTATTTTTCTAGATCCTTTTCCAGTTCTACTATGCGATCCCAGATGGGTCTGAGATAGGCTTTGGCACTTTGAAAATTCCGATAAAGCTGTCGCTTCTCGTCCATTTCGGGCTGCTTTACAGTAAGATTTGCTTGTATCTGAACTAAGCTTTGAAGTTCGAGGAATGATTTATTAGTGCCTTCCATCTTGCGCAATGCATCCCCCATTCCCTGGAGCACCTGTCCTGCCTGAAGGGTTTCCTGTCTTAAAACGCCAAGATCTTCTTGTTTGGTGTGTAAAATTTCAGATGAAATCTCCTCTAAACCCATTAGCTGGGTTTCTACTCGTATTTTTTCTTCTCGAGCTTTTTTCAACAAGCCTCCTGTTTGTGCAGAAAGATCGAATCGGTCTAAGCCAAAGAGATCTTGCATCATCTGTGCACGCTCTGTGGGCTTTTGGTCGATAAAATCCCGAAACTTTCCTTGGGGTATAATGATGGTTTGTTTGAAGTTTTCCCGGCTCATGCCAATAAGGTCTTCTACCTTCTGTGCAGTTGCCTGCCATTCTTGCCCCACTTGCTCATAAAAACCATGAGTTGTGGTTTCTATTTTTTCGGGGTCTTTCTTGTTTCGTTTGACGCTGTAGCTAGCAAGGTAGGTGCTCCCATTATTCTGTCCTGACTTAAAAATAAATTTTAGGTCTACCTGATGGTGCTGCAAATTAATCATGCTTGAGCGCTCACCAGAGTTGGAAACCCGCTCTGGGCTTCCGTAGAGGGCAATCAGTATACCCTCCAAAATGGCAGATTTTCCACTTCCTACGGCACCAAAAATTCCAAAAAGACCTGCCGCAGTCAAGGTTTCAAATTCAATGACCTGCCGTTCTCTGTAGGAATACAATCCTTCTATTTCCAGTCGAATAGGAATCATGAGGCGGTGGTTTTGCTAAGTACTTCTTTAAACAAATCCACCAGTTGAGCATTGGGTTCTTGCCCTTTTTCACTGGTGTAAAAAAGCCGAAATAAGCTTTCCATATCCCTACTCAAATCTTCAGCCCGTAGTTCATCCTGGGCCTGTCCAGGTGTATGCCGTAGTTGCGGGATCAGGTTGACGATTCCATCGTGTGCTTTCAAGATGGCTTTTCGCGTGTTGGCATCGATGGACTCATCTGTCAGAAAGGTGATTTCTACGAAACAGAAGGGATTAGATTCGAGCCAGATTAAGGTATCGGGAAGGTTGTCAAATGTCACCTTGTGTAATGGTCTCCCTTCTTTCAATGCGATTGGCCGGTACTGCACTGCCTCATTTGGCGTAGCCTGGACCAGCACTACATTTTTTTCTTGATCTGCTTCAGAGAAGGAGTAGGCCAGAGGGGAGCTGGAGTAGACTACGGGGCCAGGGGACTTGCTTACCGTCTGGTAGCGATGCAGGTGCCCCAAGGCAGCATACTGAATTGTACTGGGTAGCTGTTGGGTAAATAAGGATTGTGTGCCTCCAACATGGAGAATGGGTCGCTCTGATTCTGGCTCTGCATCTGGGGGGATCGTACTCCCTTCCTCCACAAAAAAGAAGTGACCCATAAACAGGTTGACTCCTTTTTCATCGCAATAGCGATCCGCAAGTTTCTGCCAATTCTGTGCAAGTAATTCCCGAAAAGCATCTTCTCGATTTTCTTCACCTAGGTAGGTGCGGAGGCTCACTTCGTTTGCATAAGGAGCGAGCAGGATACGAACTGGAAAATCAAAATTGGGAAGCTTGAGTTCCACAAATCCTGAATCCGATCGAGTGATTTCCAAGCCACTATCCAAGGTGCCGCAGGGGATAATACTATCGTAACGGCTGTAAAAAAGAATGCCCAATTCTCGTGCTAATGGATCGGGTGCTTCTACAAACTGGCTGCTATCGTGATTGCCTGAAATAGCCACTACAGGCCGCATTCCATTTTTGGAAAGTCTTCGGAGTGTTTTATACAGGAGTTCCACCGCCTCATGGCTAGGGTTGAAGGTGTCAAAAATATCTCCTGCCAAAAGCACTAGGTCTACCTCCTCTTGGTCTGCAATCTGGCAGATTTCCTCCAAAACTAATTTCTGTTCGGCAATGCGGGAGTACTCTTGGAGCCGTTTGCCTAGGTGCCAATCCGCAGTATGTAAAATTTTTAGCATGAATTACAGGGGATGTTTTGATAAGGGCTTAGGTTGATCAAATGGAATTACTAAAAAAGTTTAAGTCAATGGTTGTCTTGCTACTTATTTCTTTCGAAGATAGGTGAAGGAGTGGATTTGCCCCAACTACAAAAAACTGCTTTGACAGAAATTGGCATCTTTCTTGATAAATTAGGATGAATTGTAAGTTTTCACCATGATTTTCAGATACTTAATTATTGTTTCTTTCTTTTTTATCAGTTTCCAAGTTGTAGCCCAAACAGACTCTTTACTAATTGAAAAGGGAGTGGCGAGTTATTACGGAGGAAAATTTCATGGACGAAAAACTGCTAGTGGGGAGATTTTTAATAAGGATAGTTTAACCGCCGCGCATAAAATTTTGCCTTTTGGAACTGTAGTGAAAGTAACCAATCTCAAACGAAATACTTCGGTCATTGTAAGAATAAATGATCGCCTACCCATCAATTCAAAAAGGCAAATTGACCTTTCTCAAGGTGCTGCAAATGAATTGGGAATGCTCCGAGATGGAATTGGCAATGTGCGAATTGAAGTGATAGACCTAGATCAGCTGGATAAATTGATCCAGTATTTTGAAGAAAGGCCACATCCCAATTTGAGGCTCAGGCCCTATTACAGGGCAATTGAAATTCCTCTATCATTTACTCGTAAGTTTTTTTAATTAAAATACGATCCGCGATTCATTATACGTTTTCAGGCTCTGGATGTATCCAAGGGCCGCGGTAAGGTCTTCGTAATTTTTTCGTTGCTTCCGGGTCATTCAGCACGGTACGAGTACGGGGATCATAGCACAACGGTCGGCCACCCAGTTCCATGGAAATGTTTGCCAAAATACAGGCAGCGGTGGAAATATGTCCTTCTT
>JAQCJI010000059.1 GCA_027593175.1 Bacteroidota bacterium
TAAATTCATCAAAAAGAAGTTTTCGCTCTCGGGTGGTTCTGTAGGTTTGTTCGAAGGAAAGCGAATCGGTCGAGCCAAAAATCTTGAAAAATTAGAGCGGGAAATAAAAGAACTACATAAAAAAGTAAGTGCCTCTCGCGCCAACTTGGACCAAAAGCTTGGAGAATTGACCAAGTTAAAGGATCTGATTTTTAAGAAAGCCTTGGAAGAAAGCCAGGCAACTTTGCAGGAATTAAACTCTAAATTTATTTCTGTCCTCACCAAAAAGGAGCAGCTTGCGGAATTACTATACTCCAATGCAAACAAGCGAGAAGATATTTTGGCTCGTATTGCTTCACTCGAAGAAAGCTTGGAAGAAATTCAACCTCAACTAGTCAAAGAAAAAGCCCTCTTTGAGGATTTAAGTGAGCAGCTGAACCAATTGACAGATGACTTAGAAATGGTTTCAAAGATCCTATCGGAGAAGTCACAGCACTTCAATCAAGAAAATATCACCTACATCCAGCAGCTAAATCGGGTGAGTAGTGCCGAACAGGAGATTGCGTTCAAACAGGCAGCCTTCGAGAGCTCAAAAGAAAGAATTGAGAAGTCCCAAGAGGAACTAAGCCAGTTGGATAGAGAAATTAAAACCCTTCTGGATACCAATGAAGTAAAGGATGAAGAGTTGATTGAGCTTTACACCGAAAAAGAAGGGATTGAATTGGGAGTTACAGAAGCGGAGAAGATCTATTACGGTGGAAGAGGAGAAATTGACGAGCTTGATACTCGAATTCGGAGCTTACAAAAAAACAAGGATGGCTACGACGAATTAATCCTTGCCTTACGAAATCAAATCAATGAGATTCGTCTCAAGATGACGGGGATGAAGGAACGACTAAATATAGAGTTTGACCTAGAATTGGATACCCTGATGGCAGAAAACCCCTTGATAGATGCAGAATTTGAGGGATTCAATGAGGAAGATTTAAAAGAGCTCGTACTCAAGCAAAAGGAAAGACTTGACAAAATAGGTCCGATCAATCCTATGGCCATGGAGGCTTACGATGAAATAAAAATTAGATACGATTTCATCACTTTCCAAAAGGAAGACTTGATCAAAGCCAAGGAATCCCTATTAACAACCATTTCAGAAATTGACTTAGTCGCTAAGGAAACTTTTTTGGATGCTTTTGGAAAGATCAAAGAAAACTTTATTCGCGTTTTTCGTTCCCTATTTACCGAGCAGGATGATTGCGACCTGACTTTGGTGGATCCAGAAAATCCCTTGGAGTCAGCCATAGAAATTATGGCCAAGCCTAAAGGAAAGCGCCCCATAACGATCAATCAGCTAAGTGGAGGCGAAAAAACCTTAACCGCCACTTCCCTACTTTTCTCTATTTACCTCTTGAAACCGGCTCCATTCTGTATTTTTGATGAAGTAGATGCCCCTTTAGATGATGCCAATATTGATAAGTTCAATCAGATCATCCAAAAATTCAGCGCTGAAAGCCAGTTTATTATCGTTACGCACAACAAGCGTACGATGGCCAGTACAGACATCATTTATGGAATTACCATGATTGAAGCGGGGGTCTCCCGAGTAGTTCCGGTAGATCTTAGAGAGTTGGAATAAGTTATTTAGATTTTTCAATATGAAATTTTTTACATCGGCCAAACTTAAAAGTTTGTAACCTAGAATTGGAACTCGATGCGCAACGAATAGATGCTGACTTTGATAGGGTAGGCAATATAAACCTTCAAGGAAAGGTAAATCGAGCCTTATTTACCAATAATGGAGTTGGAAACTTGATTGCATCCAATCTAATTTTCAAAGACATGGAGATCAATAGCTCAGGGATAGGTAAAGTTGAAGTTCACTGTATTGGCGACCTTTCCTTAGTTGTTGACGGAATAGGAAAAGTAAACTACACAGGAAGTCTCGAATTATTAAAAAAGAAGTGAGTGGAATTGGAAAAGTGGAAGGAAATTAAATCTTCTAGGCGAACTTTAGTAGCAATCACTGCTGTTTAGTAATTTTGATTTCACCTTTATAAAGCTGATTTTAGGGTGATGGCTTCACCCGACGTACTAGATTCAGTTCAGCTCAATTTTTCTACCAATAACTTGCTTGGGCTGAATTTGGCGCTGGCAATCATCATGTTTGGAGTTGCATTGGAGTTAAAATGGTCAGATTTCCAATACCTTGAAAAAAATCCAAAAGGTTTTGACTTTGGTGTTTTTGCACACAATTTTTTGGCTTTTGCTAATGGATTTCTTATGGTCAAACGAGCAAGATTGCCATTTCAAGATGTAAAAACCATCGCTATAAAAACAGGTATTCAAAATTCAGGCCTAGGCCTGGTACTAATATTTAGTTTCTTCTCAGGACTTCGAGGAATGGCATTATTTACTGCTTGGTGGGGAATTTGGGACCTCATTTCAGGAATCATTGTAACCGGTTTTTGGAGAAAGTATTCATGAAAAAAGGCATTTACGTCTTTCTAAAATTCCTTATAAAAATAGCCTTGCATGTCTATTATAAAAAAATAATCGTGCAGGGTCGTGAAAACATACCGTACAATCAGCCGGTGATCCTAGTTGCCAACCATCAAAATGCGTTAATCGATCCTTTGGTGGTCGCCGCACATATTTCAATTCGCCCCTACTTTTTGACTCGTGCTGCAGTATTCAAAAATCCAATCGCTGCTTATTTGTTAGACCTCGTCCAAATGTTGCCTGTCTATCGTATTTTGGATGGTTTTTCTACCATTCCTCAAAACCAACGAACTTTTCAAAAAACAAATCAAGTCCTACAGCAAAATGGATCCATATTGGTTTTTTCTGAGGGCAACCATAGTACCGTTCGGAACATCCGCCCACTCAGTAAAGGATTCACCCGGATGGCTTATGGAGCATTAGCAGCGTGTCCAGAAATTAACCCAGTTATTGTAGCGATTGGCATTCAATATAGTGCCCATAAAAAATCTGGAAGCTTGGTGAAAATTAGCATTGGAAAACCAATTCCCGTAGACCCCGATCCTGCTCAGGCTGTTAAGCTAACCAGGCAAGTGGAAACCGCTTTAAAATCAATGGTGGTAGACCTTTCAAATACCAATTATGAGGAAACCTTGCAGCGTTTGCTTTCAAACCAAGTGGATGTCTGCAGCAAAGAAGATGTTGAGCAATTTTTAATTGATAATCAAGTAGGTACTAAAGTCAAACCGGCTGGCTACCTCATAAATAAAATGATGAAACTATTTCATTTCCCCTTGTATTGGATTTGGCTCTTTGGAATAGCTCCTAAAATGGAAGATGAGGTATTTACCAGCACCTGGAAGTTTTTAATTGGAGGAATATTGGCTCCAATTTACTACTGCTTGATTCTGCTTTGTTGTTTTATTCCTGGATATGGCCCCTGGGCAATTTCCTTCTTACTTATGGCCTGGATTACTGTTTATTGGAATGAAAATTCTCAGGAATAGTCATCCCAAATTAAAAATTTTAGGATGGACTTTTTTACATTTAAATCCTGATTAAACCCAAATACTACCTATGATTAAAGACTTTCTCCCCATCAATGGTACCGACTATGTGGAACTCTATGTTGGCAATGCCAAGCAGAGCGCACTCTACTACCAATATACCTTCGGATTTGAATTAATCGCCTATGCTGGACCAGAAACCGGAGTAAAGGACCGAGCATCTTATGTCCTCAAGCAAGAAAAAATCCGGCTTGTGCTCACTTCTCCCCTTTCAGTGGATCACCCGATCAACGCACATATCAAACAGCATGGGGATGGCGTCAAAGTGCTCGCACTTTGGGTCGATGATGCGAAGACATCTTGGAAAGAAACGACGACTCGAGGAGCTATTTCTGTGGAAGCACCAAAGACTATTCAGGACCAATATGGAGAAGTTCGGGTAGCGAGCATCCAAACTTATGGAGACACCATACATACCTTTGTGGAGCGGAAAAATTACCAAGGTCCCTTTCTTCCTGGTTACCACCCACGAAAAAGCAGCTATCCTTCCCAAGCAATTGGCTTAAAGTACATCGATCACTGCGTGGGGAACGTAGCTCTTGGTGAAATGAACCACTGGGTGAATTTTTATGAACAAGTGATGGGATTCAAGCTTTTATTGACCTTTGATGACAAGGACATCTCTACGGAATATTCCGCCCTCATGTCCAAAGTAGTGTCCAATGGCAATGGATATATCAAATTCCCAATTAATGAGCCTGCTGAAGGAAAGAAAAAATCCCAGATTGAAGAGTATCTTGATTTTTATGGGGGCGCAGGTGTTCAGCATATAGCAATTGCCACGCAAGACATCATCCATACAGTTGGAGAATTGAGAAAAAGAGGAGTCGAATTTCTGGAAGTGCCTGCTTCCTACTACGATGATCTTCTAGATCGCGTAGGTAAAATCGACGAGGACTTAACGACTCTGAAAGCGCTAAATATCTTGGTCGATCGTGATGAGGAAGGCTATTTACTTCAAATTTTCACCAAACCAGTTCAAGATCGCCCAACGCTTTTCTTTGAAATCATTCAACGAAAGGGAGCCACTTCTTTTGGAAAAGGAAATTTCAAAGCGCTTTTTGAAGCCATAGAGCGTGAACAACAACTGAGAGGCAATCTATAATTTCTATGTTTTGAAAGCAATTAGAGGCATTGGCTTAGCTCTGGCCGATCGTTACATTTTTCCTAACTTGTAAAACCAAATTTTTCTATCCCATGAGTAGCATTGATCCTTCGATTTTAAAAAAGGCCGAAAGCTGGTTGGCAAGTTCAATAGATGAAGCAAGCAAAACGAGCATTCAACAATTAATGGCAACGAATACTACCGAATTGGTCGATTCATTTTACCAAAATCTAGAATTCGGTACTGGAGGCTTGCGTGGTTTGATGGGTGTGGGAACCAACAGGATTAATGTCTATACCGTTGCCATGGCAACCCAAGGCTTAGCCAATTATTTAATTGCTTGTTTTCCTGGTGAAAATCTCAAGGTTGCCATCACCCACGACAGCAGAATAAACAATACCTTATTTGCAAAGACAACCGCGGATGTTTTTACAGCCAACGGTATAGCTGTTATGTATTTTAGGGAAATGCGACCAACTCCCATGCTTTCCTTTGCAGTGAGACACTTTGGTTGTAAGTCAGGGGTCATGATTACCGCTTCACACAATCCCAAAGAATACAATGGCTACAAGGCCTATTGGGAAGATGGAGGACAGGTATTAACGCCTCACGATGAGAATATCATCAAAGAAGTTCGAAAAATCACCTCTTTTGAACAAGTAAATTGGAAAAAGCAGGATGACTTAATCCAGTATATTGATGAAGACTTTGATGCCATTTACCTCGAAAGAGTGAAAAAACTAAGTCTATCCAAGGATGCGGTTAAGTTACAAAAATCAATGCCTATCGTGTTTTCGCCTATCCATGGAGCCTCTGGCAAAATGGTTCCGGCAGCACTTAAGGCCTTTGGATTTGAAAACATCCAAATCGTGAAGGAGCAAGCAGAACCAGATGGAACCTTTCCGACCGTGATCTATCCCAATCCGGAAGAAGCTGAGGCACTCACCCTAGCGGTAGCGCTGGGCCAAAAAGTAGGTGCTGCAGTTGTACTAGCCTGTGATCCGGATGGAGATCGATATGCAGCGATAGTACCCAATGAACTGGGAAAATATGAATTGCTCAATGGAAATCAAACGGCTACTTTACTATCCTATTACCTCCTTTCCCGCAGAAAAGAGCTGGGCCTTGCCAGTGCAACTGATTTCATGGTAAACACCATCGTGACCACTGAACTGATCAATAAAATCGCAGCAGATTTCGGAGTACCCTGCTATAATGTACTTACTGGTTTCAAGAATATCGCTTCACTAATCCTTCAAAAAGAAGGTAAAGAAACTTTTATTGCAGGTGGGGAAGAATCTTTTGGTTTCCTTGTTGGGGACTTCGTTAGGGATAAAGATGGTGTAAGTGCCTGTGCGCTTGTAGCCGAAGCCGTGGCCTACTACAAAACCCAGGGGAAAAATGTGTTTGATGTTCTAGCGGAAGTATATCAAAAATTCGGCTTTTACAAAGAGGCCCTTATTTCAGTCACCAAAAAAGGAAAAGATGGTGCAGAACAAATCCAGCAGCTGATGAATCAATACCGAACCAATCCTCCGAAGGAAATGAATGGGTCTGCTGTGGAAAAGATATACGATGTGAAAAATGCAAGCATCACCTATCCAAAAACTCAAACAGTAGAGGCCTTGGATTTAGACAAATCCAATGTAATGCAATTTTATCTAGCTGATGGAAGCAAAATTTCTGCTCGCCCTTCAGGCACAGAACCAAAGATAAAATACTACTTTTCTGTTAACATAAGTATTTCAAATACAGCTGATTATAGAAATATTGAAAAAGTCTTACTTGAAAAATTAGATGGATTAAAAAAATACTTTAATTAAGTATAAAAAAAAAGACTCTAGGGTGTCTGTTTTTGGTTGACCTGGGAATTGATTTTTATTCCTCTCCAACATAAATTAATGCATCACCCACATTTACCACTGGATTATTATTGACTCCAATGAGATGTCGGAAGGTAGTTGCTAGTATGTTGATCACTACCTGCCCATAAGGATCGGAAATGGAAGCCGACACTTCTCTTTTCCGAACAAAATCACCTAGCTTCGCAATACAAAAAAATATCCCAGAAGCTTTTGCACGGATCCAAGTACTTCCCTTTAAAACAAGAGTAGGTTGTGGGATTAATGGTGCATTGATCATATCCAAGTAGGATAAGAGCCGTTTAGTTCCTGTAATCCCTTCTTTAATCGTATAAGGATCTAAGCGCATAGATTCCCCTCCTTCGTACACCAATAGGTATTTCAGGCTTTTGTAGGCTTTTTTTCGAAAAGACTGGTCAATATGTTTTGGATGAACCACATAATGCGTCCCAAAGGCTTTAGCTAATTCTAGACCTACATTATCCTTAAAGTCTACCCGGATTTGAGGCTGATTTGAAATCATTCTTCCTCCAGTATGAAAATCAATCCCAAAATCAATCAGTTGTAGGATTTCTTGACTTAAGATATGGTCAATACGCGAAGCAAGTGAGCCATTTTTACTTCCAGAGAAACTTCGATTTAAGTCACTCCCATCCGGGAAAGTGCGACTATTTGATAGTAATCCATAAATATTTACCAAAGGAATGACAATCACTGCACCACGAACCAATTCCAACTCTTGATCAAAGGCTTCCAAAAGCTTATTGGCTGTAGCGATCCCATTAATTTCATTGCCATGCACCCCCCCCAACTGATAAGAACCACCGGGCCCTCAAGTAATGAAGAGCGTATAAAAATGGGCAAATCAATTACGGTATGGGTGGGAAGCTTAGCAATAGGAATCAATATTGGCCTTTTCTCTAGCCCTCACCTTAACTCCGTGAATCATTAATTCTTTCATAATTGAGTAGTTGCTTCTACAATTCCATTTCACAATGGCGTAAAATCTTCTTTACTTCGCAGGACAAGTATTGGCCTATGAAGATACATGAAAACATTTCTTTGAAACCCTTTACCACTTTTGGAATTGATAAAAAGGCAAAATTTTTCGTAAGGGTAGGTTCAATGATCGAATTAAAATCAGCCTTTTTGGTTGCAAAGGAAAAACGAATCCCTGTTTTAATTCTCGGGGGAGGAAGCAATATATTATTAACACAAGATGTTGAAGGGCTAGTAATAAAACTAGAAATCAAAGGAATACAGGTAGTTAAAGAGGAGGCTCATCATCTATGGATAGAAGTAGGTGCAGGGGAAGTTTGGCATGATCTAGTCCTGCATTGCATTGATAAAGACTGGGCTGGATTAGAAAATCTTTCCTTAATCCCAGGAACAGTTGGTGCTTCACCCATGCAAAATATAGGCGCCTATGGCGTGGAACTTAAAGATGTATTTCATAGCCTGCAAGCCATGAATAGAGAAACTTTGGAAGTCCATTCTTTTGATCCGGAAGCCTGCCAGTTTGGATATAGAGAAAGTATCTTTAAACAAACCCTCAAAAATCAATATGTGATCACCTCCGTCACCTTTCACTTGTCAAAAGCACCTGAATTTCATTTGGAATATGGAGCAATTAAAGAGGTACTTCAAGCCAATGGAATTCAACATCCTAGCCTTCGCGAGGTGAGTGAGGCGGTAATTCAAATCCGACAGTCCAAACTTCCCGATCCTAAAGAAATTGGGAATGCAGGTTCATTTTTCAAAAACCCAACCATCTCAAGCAATCAATTTGAGGAGCTACGAGCATTGCACCCAACATTACCAGGATATTCAAATCCGGAAGGAGTGAAAGTGGCTGCTGGATGGTTAATCGAACAAGCTGGATGGAAAGGCAAACGAATTGGCCATGTAGGCGTACATGCTAAACAGGCTCTTGTGTTAGTGAACTATGGAGAAGGAAGTGGTGAAGACATCAAACAGCTCTCGCAACAGATCCAAACTTCGGTATTTGATAAATTTGGAATTCAACTTCAGCCTGAAGTAAATTTTATCTAGATTAAAAGATCACCTACCTCCAGTTTTTTAGTGTAACGCTGCACTTTTACGCCAAATTTTAACAAGAAGTCTACCCCCTCATCCGAGCCTATTCCCTTGTATTCTGCATACGAGAAGAGGTAAACAACCTTAGAAATTCCCATTGAAAAAATAATTCTGGCACAAGCCAGGCAGGGAGATAATGTTACATACAGGGTAGACCCCTCAACTGAGGTATTGTTCTTCACTGCATATAGAATGGCATTTTGTTCGGCATGCAAAGCCAAGGAACAACTTCCCTTTGAGTCGCGCACACAGCCCTCAGTGGGGAATTCTACATCACAATTGTGCGTACCTGCTGGTGGACCATTGTATCCGATGGAAATAATACGCGTATCTTTCGTCAAGACAGCACCTACATGCTTTTTGATGCAATGCGATCTCTTAGCGAGATTTACAGCCAATTCCATATAGATATCATCAAAATCAGGTCTACTCATGAGTATAATTTGTCAAAAATAACATTAGTAGCGGAAGCCAAAAACACATTCTTTGGAATACCCGTATTTTTTTCATGAAAAAGATAAATTAACTTCACCATCTGCCGTTTAAAGAAAGAAAAGCATACATGCATAGGTTAAAATTTTCTCATTTTTATTTCTTCTGCTTGCTAGGGCTGCTTACTGCCTGCAACGGTGTAGAGATCTTTGTGGAAAATAGAGAAGCCTCCTTTGAAAAAACATATACCAGCTTTGTATTGGTCAATAAGGAATTGGGGATAGAGGGGTTTACGGATTCCGAACTGGACAAACAGGTGCAGCTTGAATTGGAAGCTCAATTAATTGCTTCTGGTCTTGTTTACGATGCCAAGCAGCCTGATTTGGTGATCCGATATCACTCAAATGAAGATCTCAGACAGCGAGAACGCGTGAACAACATGAATCCCTATCCTTTTTGGGGCATGAGAATGTATGATCCTTGGCTATTTAATCCTATGATGGGAAACTTCCAGTCCCAGGTGACTACGACTAAGTATGCATTACTTCAGGTTATTCTCGATGTGATTGATCCGAAACAGGATAAGTACCTGATGACACTCACAGGAGTAACTGAAGTAACTCAGCCCAAAAGTAAGCAAAAAATTACCCTAAAAGTTGTAGAAAAGACAGCAAACACCTTTCTTCAGTTTAATTTTACCCAAAAATAATAACCATGGAAAAGAAGTATCACTCTTTGAAAGAATTTTATCCGTACTACCTAAAAGAGCATCAGCATCCCACCTCTCGTATCCTTCATTTTGTGGGTACGGGTTTGGTTTTAGTTGTGCTTGGATTGGCCATAGCATTGGAAAATTACAGCTGGTTGGCTGGAATACCAGTGATAGGTTACGGTTTTGCCTGGGTAGGTCACTTCTTTTTTGAAAAAAATAAACCTGCGACCTTCACCTACCCATTTTACAGCCTTGCATCAGATTTTTTGCTGTTTTTTGACTTGCTTCGAGGAAAAGAAAAAATTTGGTAATGCAGTAACTGTATACTGAATTTTTCAAAATCTGAGGTAATTTAGTGTGCATCAAAATTGGATGTAAAAAAGAAAATCATCTGATCAGAATTGAGATTTACGAAAAACAAAAATGGCAACAGCAACTCCAGAATTAATAGCGGCATTGGAAAGGACAGCATTCAAGCTACAGCAAGGAGCCTCCTACCAATGGGGACATATGGGTGCTTGTAATTGTGGAAATTTAGCCCAAGAACTTACTCCTTTTTCCAAGGCACAAATCCATCAATATGCCATGCAGCGCCATGGAGATTGGAACGAACAGCTTATCGATTACTGTCCAAACAGTGGCTATCCCATTGACCTGATCGTCTCAAAAATGCTAGAGAAAGGACTGAGCCTATTAGATTTAGGCTATCTTGAAAGATTATCCGATCCAGAAATTCTATTACAAATCGAAAAAGGAAGAAGGAATTCCCTAAATAAAAATTCAAAAGAGGATGTGATTTTTTACTTGCAAGTTTGGGCTAACTTATTGAGAGAAAAGTGGATTGCTGCTAACCCATCCCTAAAGGTTCCAGAAATTAAATAGGCGCAACAGAAAGTAGAATTATTCAGGATATATTATGAAAAATGTCTAATAAATTTTTTAGTTTATTTCGTATTGTTGAATCATAAAAACTCTTTTAAAGAAAGTTATGGGGGATTTTGAAGAAGAATTCGAAAAATTGGATGAGTTTGAGGAAGAGGATGAGTTTGAAAACGATTTTGAGGACGGCTATGACTTCGATGAAGACAATGAATTTTTGGATGACAGCATTGTCGACTTTGATGAAGAAGAAGGAGACGATGAAGAAGAGTTTGATGAGGACTCAGATGAATAGAATGACCCAGTCATTGCGCTAATTCCTTGTTAATTTGAGGCCTCTAGCCTATATTTGCAGCAGATTCAATGATAAATTTAATCCATATGATCCTAGTAGATATTTTTAGCTCGCCCATTATGCCTGGAGCACAATTATTTTTATTGATTGTTTGCATCTTGATCGGGCTGGGTGCAGGAATATCTGCAATAGATGCGCGAAGTGTCCTTACAAAGAAAAAGAAAGGTGAATAAAACCTATTGATAATATAAGAGGCCAAAAACCTCCTTTTTTTATTCTAAACCATGAAAAATCAAAATTATGAGAACCATACTCGGTACTACCCATTTCATCATTTTGTACTCACGCCACTAACTCTTCTTTTTTTAGGGTGGACAGTCAAAAAGATGGATTTTTCCTCCCAAGGGACGACTCTTGAAAGTTTATACCTTTTTATTGGCGCGTTCATCTTGTTCTTACTTCCATTAATAGCTCGCATGTATGCCCTTAAAATTCAAAATAGAATTATCCTAAATGAGATGCGAAATCGGTATTTCCACCTAACAGAAAAGGGTTTTGAAGAAAAGGAAAAGGAATTGAAGCTAGGTCAAATTATAGGATTACGTTTTGCTAGCGATACCGAGCTCTTAACTTTAATGGAGCGTGCAATTACTGAAAACCTATCTTCAAAGGAAATAAAGCAACAAATTAAAGACTGGAAGGGCGACTACCTACGCGTTTAATCAATTAAAAAGTCCCCTCAAAGATGCCTCCATTAAAAGCCCTTGAATTTGTTCTTGGGCTTTATTTTTATAAGCAGGATCAGTAAAATCAAGAGGTGGTAATTCTAGTATAGCATCAAATCCGGATGTATATCCCTCTTTTCCGGATGTAATCAGGGCGATTTTTTTACCCTGATTATTGGCAAGTTGCAGCAATTCATAACAGGCTTTTCCTTCTTTACTTTGAAGATCATATCGCCCCTCCCCAGTAATGATCCAATCTGCATTCGCTACTTTTTCAGACATCCCTACCCTTTCAAAAAAATAAGGTGCACCGAACTTAAGCTTACAGGGGAAAAATTGATTTAAACCCAACGCAATGCCCCCAGCAGCTCCGTAACCAGCTTGATCCAATCTTTCCCTTTTTGATTTGCGATAGAGAAGTTCTGCAAAAGCTGAAGTAATCGATTCAGTAGTCTCCAATTCAGCTTCCTTTAGCCCCTTTTGAGGTCCAAAAACACGAACTGACCCCATAGGACCAAAAAAATGATTCTTAACATCACAAAGTAGCGTAAAAGAAATATTAGGTAGCTTCATGGGCTTTTGGATATGCCGACACCGTTTTAAAAAATCTGGAGAAAAGGCTGGTAGCTCCCTTCCATGTTCATCTAAAAATAAAAATCCTAAAGCTTGAAGAATACCAGCTCCAATATCAATCGTGGCTGATCCCCCTAAACCTAGGATTACCTGTCGTGCTCCTCTTTTCAGTGCCTCAAGGATGAGCAAGCCTGTTCCAAAAGTGGAAGCTATACCGGGTATCCATTGCTCGACCTTCAATACCCCAATGCCTGAACAGGTAGAAACATCCAAATAAGCAGTTTTTGTAGACTCCTCCCAACCATAAAAACCTAAGATTGGTAGCCCAATCGCATTTAAAGAGATGCAGTGTGTCTTGCTTAAGCCGAGGGATAGCGACAACAATTCACAGGTTCCATCTCCCCCATCTGCAATAGCTTGGCTAGTAATATTCGCGGTTGGATATACCTCTATCAAGACCTCCTCAAATAGTGAAACCGCTTCTAAAGCGGTAAAAGTACCCTTGAAGGCGTTGGGAGCAATTAAAAATTTCATGTCTGCTTTATATCTGCTTCAGCTTGCTTAATTCGTGCAAAGTAATTCTTAGCAGCAGCCTTTACCTTAGGTGCTAAATAGAGCGCTGCAATCATGTTGGGAAATGCCATTACCGCATACATTCCATCTACCAAACTCACTACCAAATCCAAGGAAGCAACCGCTCCTACCACGATTGTAATCAAGTAAAAAAAGTTGTAGTACTTCGCCTTCTTCGCACCAAAGAGGTAACTGGCACATTTTTGACCGTAATAGGAGTACGTAAACATCGTTGAAAGTGCAAAAACCAATGCAGAAATCATCAATAAGTATTTTCCAACCACCGGAATCCCTATTTCAAAAGCTTCGAGTGTAAGTTTGACCCCGTTATTTTCAGTATTTTCCCAGACGCCTGTAAGCAAAATTGCAAAAGCGGTGAGCGAACAAACCACCACCGTATCGATAAATGGACCCAACATGGCAATTAAACCCTCTCGGATCGGTTCATTCGTTTTGGATTGACCATGAACCATCGGGGCAGTACCTAAACCGGCTTCATTGGAAAACAAAGACCTTCTAGCTCCAATAATAATTACCGATCCGACGGCCCCTCCCTTTATAGCATTTCCAGTAAAGGCGTCGACAAGGATGAGTTGAAACATTTCTGGAATATTTCCAAAATACTGAATGATAATGATTAATACGGCCAAAAAATAGATTCCCACCATAAACGGAACCATTTTTGAAGCCACTGCGGCAATACGCTGAATACCACCCAAAATTACCACCGCCGTCATCAACATCATGATGATTCCTATGATCCAATTATTTCTTGTCGTTTCTGCTGCTGTTTCAGGCTCCAAAAGTACGGCCTGCATCACAGATGTCAATTGATTCGATGTGAATACGGCCAAAAGACCAATGAGCCCTGCAACGCAGAAGATGTAGGATAAAAATTTCCATTTCTTTCCCAGCCCGTGCTCGATGATAAACATGGGCCCCCCTTGGATTACCCCTGCCGAATCCTTGCCTCTGTACATGATGGACAAACTACAGGTATAAAACTTGGTGGCCATCCCCACAAAAGCAGCAACCCACATCCAAAAAAGTGCTCCTGGGCCTCCCATATTTATGGCAATGGCCACGCCAGAAATGTTTCCCAAACCCACCGTAGAGGCAATGGCTGACATGAGTGCCTGTTTTGAAGTGATTTCACCTGGGGCCAATTTATCCTCATATTTTCCTTTCAATAGTTCGATAGCATGACCTATTTTGGTAATGGGAACGAAGCCAGAATAGATAAAAAAGAAGGTACCGCCACCCAAAAGTAAGATTAGGATAGGTGGCCCCCATATCCAATTACTAAAGTCAATAATGAGTGTTTCTAATCCTCCCTCTTTTTTAGATGCCCAGTCGACAGTTGGAGACTTGTAAAAATTCACCCCTTGAATCGTCCATCTGTCACCTTGAACAGGTATACGAGCCGAAAAACCATCCCAACTTCGCTGTTCTTTTTTAGTCCAAGCAACTTCCGCAAAAGCTGCCAACCTTGGAAATGCCAGGTAGTTGATATCTGCTCGGTTGGTCACAGTCTCAGACCATAGTGGAGCCTCAACCCCCAAAATATCCTCTTTGGCAAGCCCCTTGACATAAGTAGTCGGGTCCCATAGGTAAGCAGAATCCAATTCAATGTAAGCGGCCCAATGCAATCCAATTCGGGAAAGGCTATCGTATTGCATATCTAGATAGGCCTTTTTTGCAGGAGAAAGGAGAACCTTATTTCCCTGGTTTTTGGCTAGGATTGCATTCTCCTCTTTGGCCCAAAACTGGGCTACATTTCCAGGAAGTAATTTTGCAATGGCCACCTCATCCCAGCCCATGCTGGTCTTGCCATACTTGGATACAATGTCCTGGACCCGCTCCACCAAATAGACATAGTCGTCCTTCTCAGTCACATGCGATTCATCTCCCCCAATATGGAAATAAGGGCCTGGTGAAAGTTCAGAAATCTCACGAACCACACTATCCACAAAAGCATAGGTAACCTCAAGTTGTGGCGCAAAAGTACTCCAACCTACTTCAATGCCCGTATACATTTGAGAGGCTTGAGGAACCGTCAAAGGCAGTTGGTAATCCAAAGGACTCTTATTAAGCGAATCCAGCCCTTGACCTACGGGTAAGTTGACACCAGGATTTAATTCTGCATAGGATGCGAGTGCCGAATTAGTATGACCAGGCATATCAATTTCAGGAACAATGGTAATAAATCGAGCTGAAGCATAGGAGACCAGTTCCTTGTACTCTTCTTGAGTATAAAATCCTCCTTTACCACCTCCGACTTCGGTGCTGCCTCCTATTTCGGTTAATTTAGGCCAAGATTTGATCTCAATCCGCCATCCCTGGTCATCGGTCAAGTGCAAATGCAGGTAGTTAAACTTCAAGCTAGCCATCTGGTCGATGTAAAACTTGACATCCTCTACAGATATAAAATGCCGCGCCACATCTAGCATTGACCCTCTATAGGCAAATTCAGGCGTATCGACCACTTTACCCTGTGGGAGAAGCCAATCCATCTCTTGCAAAGTTTGGTACGTGATCTCAGCGGGAAAAAGTTGAATGAACGTTTGAATGCCATAAAAAAGCCCCGCTTCACCTGAAGATTTAATCCGAATTTCCTGATCTGAAATAAGTAATTCATAGCCTTCGGTTGCATCTGAACCGGTTAATTCAAGAACAATATCCCCTGAAGCATTGGAAATAGGAATTTCAAAACCAGTGGCAGGTCGAAGACCTTTCGCAAGGAACTCACCGATCGAAAACAACCGTTCGCTACTACCTACTAAACGAATTCCAGATGTAGGCTGCAATTGAAAAGTTCCACTTCCATTCGTAAGTTGTTGAGGTAATGGAATCAAACCAGCTTCTGTAATGGGTGCAGGCTTTTGACATGATCCTAAAATTAGAAGAAATCCAATGACAAAGGCCCAGAGTATATTTTTCATGTTAAAGATTTTGATCAAACATACCTTAAAATATTAAAAATCTGTTTTTCGCTGCGCAAATAAATAGGAATCTATCGGTCAAAAAATAGGAATGAAATTAATCAAAATAATTTTTTACTTCACTAAAGACTTTTTCAACTTTTTGTACTTACTTAATATTTTAAAATGTCT
>JAQCJI010000060.1 GCA_027593175.1 Bacteroidota bacterium
AACCTTTGGTAGTTGGTGGGAATGAAAACCGAGGAGTGGTGGCTGCTGCTAGTTATGAGGCTCGAAAATTTGGTATTTATTCCGCCATGTCTTCCGCATTGGCCGCAAAAAAATGCCCCCAGTTAATTTTTGCCAAGCCCCGCTTTGAACGCTACAAAGAAATCTCCAGTCAAATTCAAGAGATTTTCTTCGAATACACCGACTTAGTGGAGCCACTCTCTCTGGATGAAGCTTTTTTGGATGTGACTGAAAACAAACTACAATTAAATTCTGCCTCAGTTATCGCCACACAAATCCGTGAAAAAATCAACCTTAAAACTGGCTTAAATGCTTCAGCAGGTATATCCTATAATAAGTTTTTAGCCAAAATAGCCTCAGACCTCAACAAACCAAATGGTCAAGCAATTATCCTCCCTGAGGAGGCAGCTGAATTTTTGGAAAAACTACCCATCGGTAAATTTTTCGGAATAGGTAAGATAACTGGTGAAAAAATGCGTCAGATAGGTATTCATTGTGGCAAGGATTTAAAAGAATATTCCTTGCAGTACCTGGTAAAACGATTTGGAAAAGCTGGAGCTCACTATTTTCAAATTGTCCGAGGAATTCATCTTTCTCCTGTTCAGCCTGAACGCATACGGAAATCATTGAGCGCAGAAAACACCTTTGAAAAAGATCTTTTTATGTCCCATGAATTGGAACAACAACTTCAATTAATCTACCAGAAATTACTTCTTAGATCAAAGAAAACAGGTATTCGGGGTAGGACTCTCACCCTAAAAATCAAATACCATGATTTTGCGAGATAACTACGCAGTAAAACTTTTGATCGATTTCCTGAAGATGCGCAGCTCTGGCAAACTGCCTTGGAGCTACTAAGCCAGGAGATGCTCTCCAAACCTATCCGACTGCTGGGATTGGGAGTTTCCAACTTTTCTGAGGGTGAATACCTCATGGGCTTGCCTGAACAACTACCCATCCCATTTTAAATATGTATTTTCAAAAAGGATAAAAATCCTGCCATTTTGTCTGTATTTTCTTAAATTTGTATTCAACAGCAATTCTTTTTCCTTACCCCTAGTTTAAGAATGTACAAAGATTGTTCAATTACCCATACGACCAGAGTTCCATGGATCTGATTAAAGACATAGACATCCTATCTGCTGAAGAAGCACAAGTTTGTGATTTCAAGACTACGGAAGACCATAGTACTGGAAAGCAAAAAAAGGTATACATCGAAAGCTATGGTTGCCAGATGAATTTTTCAGATTCAGAAATCGTCGCTTCCATTATGAAAGAAAACGGATACGACACAACCTCTGATTTAAAGAAGGCAGATGTCGTTTTCCTCAACACCTGTTCGATTCGAGAAAAAGCAGAACAAACCGTCCGAAATCGCCTAACCCATTTCAATGGCCTCAAAAGATTTAAGCCAGGAATGACGATCGGTATCCTCGGTTGCATGGCAGAGCGACTCAAGGAAAAACTCTTGGAAGAGGAGAAAATTGTGGATTTGGTGGTAGGACCAGATGCCTACAGAGACCTCCCCAACTTGGTGGCCACTGCCGAGGAGGGATTAAAAGCGATCAATACCTTTCTATCCAGAGAAGAAACTTATGGGGATATTTCACCCTTACGCCTCAACTCTAATGGGGTATCGGCCTTTATCTCCATCATGCGTGGATGTGACAACATGTGTTCATTTTGCGTGGTCCCCTTTACTCGAGGCAGGGAACGAAGCAGAGATCCAGAATCTATCCTTGCTGAAGCCCGAGACCTGTGGAGTAAAGGATACAAGGAAGTTACCTTATTGGGTCAAAATGTAGATTCCTACAAATGGTCTCCTGAAGAAAACAACAAAGCCCGACTTAATAAAAAAGGTGAAAATATAAGCCAAGTGATTCATTTTGCCCACCTGCTCGAAATGGTGGCTCAGGTTAGTCCTCAACTGCGGGTCCGTTTCTCTACTTCGCATCCAAAAGACATCACCGACGAGGTGCTGTATACGATCAAGAAATACGATAACATCTGCAAATACATCCACCTCCCGGTACAATCTGGTAGCGACCGAGTCTTGGAGCTCATGAATCGAACCTATGATCGAGCCTGGTACATGGATCGGGTACTAGCCATTCGCGAGATTTTAGGAGAGGAGTGCGGCATTTCCTCAGACATGATTGCAGGGTTTTGCTCAGAAACCGAAGAAGAACACCAAGATACTCTAAGTTTGATGGAGCAAGTGAAATAC
Source organism: Bacteroidota bacterium (assembly GCA_027593175.1). Classification (GTDB taxonomy): domain Bacteria; phylum Bacteroidota; class Bacteroidia; order Cytophagales; family Cyclobacteriaceae; genus Algoriphagus. Next base: position 2,246 of record JAQCJI010000060.1, read on the forward strand.
GACTTCTCCTATATGTTTTACTATTCAGAACGCCCAGGAACACTTGCTGCAAAAAAGTATGCGGATGATATTCCTTTGGAAACCAAGAAAAGAAGGTTAGCGGAAATTATCGAAAAGCAAAGCCAAATTGCCTTTGATAGAAACCGTTTAGATCTTGGGAAAGAACAAATCATCCTGATTGATGGCACTTCAAAAAAATCAATAGCAGATCTAAAGGGCCGGAATTCCGCCAATAAAGTCGTGATTGTTTCTGGAGCTGATTTAAAGCTTGGGGATTATGTACGGGTGAAAATTAAAGAATGCTCTCCGGCTACCCTCTTTGGTGAGGTACTAGAGATAAACCCTTCTCAGATATGATCACAGCACCGGAAATTCAAAGTGTCAAACAGCGATTTGGGATTATCGGTCATAGTCCTTTGCTTAACCATGCGATTCAGGTGGCCATGCAAGCCGCTCCCACGGAAATGACAGTGCTTATTACTGGAGAAAGTGGAAGTGGTAAGGAGAGCTTTTCAAAAATCATCCACACCCTCTCCTTGCGAAAGCATGGTAAATTCATCGCCATTAACTGTGGGGCTATTCCTGAAGGTACGATTGACTCGGAGTTATTTGGTCACGAGAAAGGTTCATTTACTGGAGCTCATGAAGCTAGGAAGGGATATTTTGAAGTGACGGATGGGGGCTCAATTTTTTTGGATGAAATTGGAGAGATGCCATTGGGAACCCAAGCTAGGCTCCTGCGGGTCTTGGAAAATGGGGAATTCATCAAAGTAGGATCATCCAAAGTCCAGAAAACGAATGTAAGAGTGATTACGGCTACCAACGTCAATTTGATCAAAGCGGTAGAAAAAGGAAAATTTAGAGAAGACCTGTATTACCGACTGAACACCGTTCCCATTTTTGTCCCCCCACTACGGGAAAGAGGGGAAGACATGGTTCTTCTTTTTAGAAAGTTTTCCAGCGATTTCTCGGAAAAATACCATGTCAAGTCCATTACCTTAGATGCCGCTGCTCAAGAAGTATTACTTCGGTATCCTTTTCCAGGAAATATCCGCCAGCTTAAAAATATTGCGGAGCAGGTCTCTCTTTTAGAGGAACAACGGGAAGTGGATGCACTCACCTTATCTCGATATTTGCCTGAAGCGAGTACCCGTCTCCCCTTGGCTTTTAAAGGTGGTAGTTCAGAGTCCATGGATTTCTCAGAAAGGGATATCTTATACAAAGTCCTTTTCGACATGAAAAAGGATATGAATGAATTAAAGAAGCTCATTTTGGAATCTTACCAAAGTGGGGGAATCAATTCTTCCCTAATTCAAAAACATCAGGAATTATTTGAGGATATGGATGCAAACATTTTACCTAAGGAGGCACCAGAATCACAAAGCCAATTTACCATGCCTTTACTACTTGAATCAAAAGGTATGGAAGCCCCACAAGACGATAATTATGAGGAAGATGTCATCGAAGATATAGTGCATGAAGAGGACGATAATTCCCTTTCATTGGAGCGGAAAGAAAAAGAAATGATTCTAAAAGCATTGCGGAAACACAACAACAAAAGAAAGTATGCGGCCAATGACCTCGGAATATCCGAAAGGACACTTTATAGAAAAATCAAGCAATATGATATTGAGTAGATCCTCTTTGATGCTGATTGTCCTGTCCTTAGGACTCTCTGCCTGCTCCATAAAATACAGCTTTACGGGCACTAATATTAATTACGAGCTGGTGAAATCCTTCTCTGTTGAAAATTTTTTCAATGACTCTGGAGGTGGTCCTGCCAACATGGAACAACGGTTTACAGAAGCATTGAAAGAATATTACCAGCGTAACACGCAACTGGAATTGGTACGAAATAATGGTGACCTACAATTTTCAGGATCAGTTGTCCGATACTCCCTATCTCCACAGGCCGTAGTATCTTCTGGAGACCCCAATCTGCCCGACCGGGCTGGACTAATGCGACTCACCATTGCAGTGGAAGTGGAGTACATCAACTTGAGCAATGAAGAGGAAAACAAAAAACAAACCTTTACCTTTTTTCAGGATTATGATCCTCGATCGGTGACTTTGTTAGATGTAGAAAATCAATTGGTAGAGGATATTTTCGAAACGATCATCCAAGATATTTTCACAGCTACCGTCGCCAACTGGTAAAATCCGTATATTAAGTTTTTAAATTAACAGCTGTGAACGCAACTCAATTTCTAGAACTCATCCAAAAAGCAGATCGGCTGGAAAAAGTGGATTACCTCCTCTTAAAGAAGGTTCAAGAAAATTTTCCCTTTTTCTATCTCTCCCATGCGCTTTCCACTCGCTTTGAGGTAAAAAATCAAGATAGCAGTCCTTCACTTCCATTAGCTGCCGTCACAAGTACAGACCGAGTTTGGCTGAAAAATTGGCTAGCTGAATCATTTGAATTAGGTAATAAGCAGCATGAGACAGAACCAACTAATCAATTAGCCACAGAAAGTGAAGTTTCTTCTTCAATGGAGTTATCATGGAATTTTTCGGAGAAGGCAAAATCCAAAAAACGAAAGGCCCCCAAAGACGATTTAATCGAGAGTATCCGAAAAAAAGAAAAGAAAGAAATTTTAGACTCTAAAAAAAGAGAGCAAATCGATCTAATCAAGGCATTCAGCAAAAAAGAAATCAAGCTAGCAACAATCAAGGAGATTGAAGCCAACCATAATAATGAGAATTTAGCCAGCGCTAGTACCAGCTTAAACGAAGGTTTAATTTCCGAAACTTTCGCTAAAATTCTACTTCAGCAGAGTAAAAAAGCTATGGCAATCGAAATTTATGAGAAGCTTGCTTTGAAGTTTCCCGAGAAAAGGGCTTACTTTGTGGACTTAATTGAAAAATCGAAAGAATAATTCAAATCGTATGTTTAATATATTAATCAGTGTTATTTTGGTTTTGGCGGTATTGTTAATTTTGGTGATTTTAGGCCAAAACTCAAAGGGTGGAGCTGGTGCCGCTTTTGGTGGGAGTGCTTCACAAATTATGGGCGTAACGCGCACAGGAAATGTTTTGGAGAAGGCTACCTGGATTTTAGCAGTGTCTATCTTGGCATTAGCCCTTGCCTCTTCCGTATTTTATACGAGCAGCCAACCCAACCTATCTCCAAATATTGAAACTGCAAAAGAGCAGGCTGTTGCGCCAGCTTTTGGAGATACGCAAAATGTCCTTCCAGGTCAAAAAGCAGCTCCTGTTGATTCTAACGCCACTAATTAAACCAACTTTACAATATATGAGAAGCCTTACTTAACAGTGAGGCTCTTTTTTTAGGTCACCTGACAAGTTAATGACAGCTAACCAAGAAAAGAGAAATTTTGGCAGATAGATTCATTATCTAAAACTTATTTTCTTATTGAAAAGCCAAGATTTAGCGTCGATTTGTCAGAATAAAGTTAAGATCTACCCTTGGCACAAAAAGTGCACGTTAGTGCAAGTAAGTTATTATAACCCTTAACATTTTATATTTATGTCAAAAGTGAACATCAAACCTCTTGCAGACCGCGTTCTGGTTCAGCCAGCTGCTGCAGAAGAAAAAACTGCTTCCGGTCTTTACATTCCGGACACTGCAAAAGAAAAACCTCAAAAAGGTCTCGTAATTGCAGTAGGTAACGGAAAAAAGGATGAACCATTGACTGTAAAAGTCGGAGATACTGTATTGTACGGTAAATATTCCGGCACAGAGTTGAGCGTCGATGGAAACGACTACCTCATCATGAGAGAGTCTGATATTTTCGCAATCCTTTAATTAGATTATTCCAACCTGAAAAAAACATAAAAATGGCTAAACAACTATTTTTCAATACGGACGCTAGAGATCAACTCAAAAAAGGCGTCGATGCACTTGCTGATGCAGTGAAAGTTACCCTTGGACCTAAGGGAAGAAATGTCATCATTGACAAAAAATTCGGTGCTCCAACCATCACCAAAGATGGGGTTACTGTAGCAAAGGAAATTGAATTGAAGGAGCCTATTGAAAATATGGGTGCTCAATTGGTAAAGGAAGTAGCTTCTAAAACTGCTGATCAAGCAGGTGATGGTACTACTACTGCAACTGTTTTGACTCAAGCAATTTTTAATGTAGGAATCAAAAATGTTGCCGCTGGCGCAAATCCGATGGATTTAAAGCGTGGCATCGATAAGGCAGTAGCTGCAGTTGTTGCTGAATTAAAGGCTAACTCTAAGCCGATTTCTACATCTAAAGAAATTGCACAAGTTGCAACTGTTTCTGCAAACAACGACGAAGAAATCGGTAAAATGATCGCCGATGCCATGGATAAAGTAGGCAAAGACGGAGTAATCACAGTTGAAGAAGCAAAAGGAACCGAAACTGAAGTAAAAACTGTGGAAGGAATGCAGTTTGATAGAGGTTATCTCTCCCCTTACTTCGTAACTAATACTGAAAAAATGGAAGTGGAATTAGATCAACCTTACATCTTGATCTATGACAAGAAAATCTCTTCCATGAAAGAATTACTTCCTGTGCTTGAGCCAGTAGCTCAATCTGGAAAGCCACTTTTGATCATCGCAGAAGATGTGGATGGTGAAGCACTTGCTACCATTGTTGTTAATAAAATCAGAGGTGCTTTAAAAGTAGCAGCTGTTAAAGCACCTGGATTTGGTGATCGCAGAAAAGCAATGTTGGAAGATATCGCCGTCCTCACAGGAGGAACAGTAATCTCTGAAGAAAGAGGCTTTAAGCTTGAAAATGCTACTACAGATATGCTTGGAAGAGCAGAGAAAATCAATATCGATAAGGACAACACCATTTTAGTCAATGGTGCTGGGGATGCGGGTGGAATTAAAGGGAGAATCGCTGAAATCAAGACTCAAATCGAAAAAACAACTTCTGACTACGACAGAGAGAAGTTGCAAGAGAGACTTGCTAAACTTTCTGGTGGGGTAGCTATCCTTTACATTGGTGCAGCTACTGAAGTAGAAATGAAGGAAAAAAAGGATCGTGTAGATGATGCACTGCATGCCACTAGAGCTGCCGTTCAAGAAGGTGTAGTTGTAGGTGGTGGTGTAGCGCTTGTAAGAGCTGCTTCTGCCCTAGATTCTCTGAAGGGAGCTAATGAAGACCAAGATACAGGTATCAACATTGTTCGAATTGCGATTGAGTCTCCATTAAGAACTATCGTGAGCAACGCCGGTGGGGAACCTTCAGTAGTAGTGAATAAGATTCGCGACAACAAAGGAAACTATGGGTACAATGCTAGAACTGATAAATACGAAGATCTATTTAAGGCTGGTGTTATCGATCCAACCAAGGTAACTCGCCTTGCATTGGAAAATGCAGCATCCATTGCAGCCTTGCTTTTGACTACCGAATGTGTGGTAGCGGATGTGAAGGAAGATTCTAGTTCCATGCCTCCAATGGGTGGCGGCGGAATGGGTGGCATGATGTAATTCTTACTGCTTTTACAAAAAAAAGGAGATCAAGTTGGATCTCCTTTTTTTTTATGCCTTGTAATTTAATTTTACTTCTTGAGTGTACTCTGGATAAAGGACTTCAAATCTTGGCGGAATTGGGCTGCAGAAGGCAAATGCGTGTACATCATGTGACCTGCTTCGTAATAGGTCATTTTGATTCGATCTGTAGCCGAACTTGGCAATCCCATATGGGCGATGGAATGCTCCACTCCATGGAATACAGTCGCCAGGTCGTAGTAGCCATTCATGATCAAGACCTCTACATGAGGATCTTTACTCAAAGCTTCCGCCATATCAGGCAAGGTCGTGACAGCTGCATCTGCACCCCAAAAATTATTACCTTGATGCTTCCAATCCCATTTAAATCCTTCTTTGGAATAAGCAGAGGTGGCATAATGCAGGTCTTTACTCACTCCTAGGCTGCCATAGAAATAATCCAAAAAGCCCATAGTATAGGCAGGTGAGATCGCATCGCTCTGTGGATCAGTAAATGCAGACATAGACATCGGGTCCAGGTTGATGCCTTTGTAACGAGAATCCAAACGACCTAAGGTCGTTCCCTCATCTCGTAAAAGCTCTTGGTAAAACTCATTTGGAGTAATTCGCAGGTCTGCCCGCTCCCAAACTTTAGCGGTAACTCCTGTCAAACCTTCCAGTTTTTTGGCAATAGCAGATTTTTCAGTACTGGTAATTCGATTCCCCTTAAATAAGGCTGGAGCATATTCTTTCTCTACAAAATCACGCACTTGCTGTACAAAGGAAGGTAAATCACTTCCCTTATTGGCTACTTTATTGTGGTACCAACTGGTCGCTGCTACGGTAGGAAGATAAACAAGGTAGGGCAAGTCCTCATTTGGCGCAAAAAACAGGGTTCGTAGGTCAAAAACAGCAGACACCATGATTACCCCATTCAAGGCATAGCCTTTGTCTAAGAGGTAATTCATTACCCCAGCATTTCGAAAGGTTCCGTAGCTCTCCCCTAAAATGTATTTCGGCGAATTGAGACGGTTGTGCTCCTTCAAAAACTGCATGACAAACAAGCTGGTACTACGAATATCTTGGTCCACACCCCAGAAATCTGCCCCTTTGGAATCGCCAATCGGTACGCTCAAGCCTGTTCCTACAGGATCCATCATCACCACGTCGGCTACATCAAGTATCGAAAACTCATTGTTAGTCAACTGATAGGGAGCTGCTGAATTATAGTTAGGGTCGTCCACTACAATACGCTTGGGCCCCATTACTCCCATGTGTAACCAGTAGGAAGAAGATCCTGGCCCTCCATTGTATGCAAAGACAACGGGGCGATTTTTCTCAGGATTCTCTTTGAAGTATGCGGTATATCCAAAAAGAGCAATAGGACGGTTATTCTCGTCTTTCAACTCCATGGTGCCCGCCTTGGCAAGCAATGGAATCACTTTTCCATCTAAGGTCACAGACTGTTTGGACTCCGCCACCTGTGCTTTGGGTGTAGCGATGGCTCCCGAATCTTTGCTGCTCTGAGCAAAGGAAAACCCTGAAATAAACAAAAGGAGAACAACTACATTTGATTTCATACGGATAGTTTTAAGGAATATAAATTTTTATTTTTGAACTTCTAACCCATTTAGAGCGCATCAATTTGTGATAAAATAAGTATAAACAAGATGTAAATATTTTATAGTCTAGGAAATTTATTGCTTGTACACTTTACCTTCTTTCATCACGAAGATTACCTCCTTCATGGCTTTGATATCTTGGTCAGGATTTCCCCTTACAGCAATAATATCTGCGAGTTTACCTCCCTCCAAGCTGCCTAATTTATCTTCTATACCCATCAACAGGGCACCATTTAGTGTGGCTGATTGGATAGCCTCCAGATTAGGCATGCCTACCTCCGTCATGTAGATAAACTCTCGGTAGTTGTCTCCGTGAGGAAATACGCCCGCATCGGTTCCAAATGCGATTTTAATCCCCTTTTTATAGGCAGTTGCAAAAGTCTGTTGAATTTGTGCGCCAATTCTCATAGCCTTATCACGTACCACAAGCGGATAGTAGCCTGGTATTTTTGCATACTCGGCTGCAGACATCCCCGCAGTAACGGTAGGAACTAGCCAAGTGCCGGCTGCTACCATCTGATCCATGGTTTCTTCAGTCATGAGTGTCCCATGTTCAATAGAGTGAATCCCTGCCTTCACAGCTCTTTTCATGCCTTCATCTCCATGTGCATGCGCAGCTACGTGCATCCCAAAATCCTTGGCTGTCTCCACCACTGCTTCCAGTTCATCTTGTTGAAACTGGGGGGCAGATCCATCACGAGCCACAGATAATACACCACCTGTCGCAGTTACTTTGATGACATCCGAACCATACTTTACGGCTTGGCGAACAGCCTTTCGGGCATCGTAAGGACCATTGATTACTCCAGACTCAGGTCCTGGATCCCCCATCAAGTCGCGTTTGACCCCATTGGTTGGGTCGGCATGGCCGCCCGTGGGTGCGATGGATTTTCCAGCCGTGTAGATGCGAGGACCTACTACTAAGCCCGCATTGATTGCGTTTCGAAGGGCAATATTCACTCCAGTACCTCCCATATCCCGTACAGTTGTAAAGCCTGCCATAAGGGTCACTTGAGCGAAAGGAAGTGCCTTGTAGGCCACATCTGCTTCATTATCTCTAAAACCATCCGCATAGCGCGTCGGGCTGGTTTGGTTTTCAATATGCACATGCATATCCATTAGACCAGGCATCACCGTTGCCATTTTTAAATCCACAAGCGTTGCTCCTTTGCTAGGCGCTTGGTATCCTGGATTCACCGAAAGGATAGTTCCTCCCTCTACTACAAGTGTTTGCTCGGTAAGCACTTTTTTATTTTTTACATCTATCAATCTACCCGCATGAATAAAGGTAGTTTGGGCGATTCCCGTCAAGGAAATTCCGAAGGCGAGTAACGTGAGTAAGTTATTTTTCATCAGTGAGTTCGAATTGATGGGTAAGCAAGTTAAGAGAATTGCTAGAGAAGTTCTTCTCCGGCCTTCAACTGATAGCATCGTTCATGTAAATGGAACCCTAGTTTTTGATAAAAAGAAAGTGCTTCTTCAACGGAAAATAGAATTAGCCTAGCTCCTGGAGCTTGATTTCCAGCCATTTTAAGTAGTTGGCGCCCAATTCCTTGATGTTGATGTGTTTGAAAGACTGCCAAATCCGCAATAAAGCTTCGGTAACAGAAATCAGATAATCCTCGTAGTAAACCTACCAACTGCCCCTCCACTCTCTCGGTAGTGAGCAGATTAGATCCAGAAATCATGCGTTCCAACAAGTTCAAGTCTTCCATAGGTCTCCTTCGCCCCAATCCCGATTCTTCTAAAATGGATTGGTATTTTTTTAATGAAATTTCAACTTCTATTTGGTACGAAATCATTAATTTTAAGAGTTATTATTTGTAAAACTTACTCGTTTATTTCAATTGACAGGAGGTATAAAATTTAGTCGGCAATGTTCGCAGTCTTTTCAAGACAACCAAAGTCTTAAAAAAAAATCGATAAAAAACAGGGGTTACTTCGCCAAAAAGAATTCTTGAGGGAGTTGATTTATCTGCAATCGAAGAATCGATTGCGTATCGAATCGAGAAATCGGAGTCTAACCGAACCCAGTCTATTATCGGTTCTATCGTGATTCTTGCACTCCTCCTCATTGTAATCTTGCCTGTATTCGCGGTGTAAGAGGGAAATCCAGCTGTCAAAACGTATTTTTTTGTTCGACTTATTGAATAGCTAGCCGTAGTTATTATCTTCGCTTTTTTAGTCAACACTAGTAGTTAAGAAGGTATTTTTCTCTATTTTTGCACCTCGCTGAGGAAAAAGTTCCTTAGCACAAGTTCGGGGTGTAGCGTAGCCCGGTATCGCGCCACATTTGGGATGTGGAGGTCGTAGGTTCGAATCCTGCCACCCCGACTTATTTTTCTAACTTATTGTTAAAAAACTGCCCTTCACTTACTTTATCCAAAACCTAATTTTTTTATTTCCAAGTTTTCCAAAAATTCTCCATCCCATCATTCACGGATACCTCATCGCTCAATAACAGCCAAAAGCTTTCATGCTAGTACTTCTATTTCAATTGGAAGTCGGTTTACCCAAAAAGGCCAAATACTCGCCCTGCTCGACTGTCATGAGAGATAATTTTTTGATCGAAACCAACCGACAAACGCATTTGCTTTTGATGGAAAAGAAAATCCCACACGATTACATTGAAAGACCCGGCGCACATACTTGGAACTATTGGACCGAAGCTTTGCCAGTACAATTTTTCTTTTTATCCAAATCCCTGAAGCGCTAAACCTCTCCATGAGCTCGATTCCCAAATTTTAATCCCCTTCAAAATTTAAACTACCTTTACGCGCTAAGTTTAAGCTTGTTCAATCATGTCCCAGTTCGATTCAATCCGCCCCTTTTACGACGCAGAAGTAAATACTGCCATCCGAGAGATTGTGGATGACAGCATGCTGGAAGCCATGATGCAGTTTACCTTTCCTGAGGACCAAGGAAAGTCATGGAAGGATCGGATGAAACACACCCATTCCTTGCGCGATTTTCAAATAAACTTCATCTACCCTGCCATAAAGAAGGTTTTGGAAATGAGTTCGGAAGGACTTACACTCGGTGGATTCGAACAATTGGAACCCAATACGGCCTACTTATTTATCTCTAACCACCGAGACATCATCCTAGATACTTCCCTCCTAAATGCCAGCCTTTTTGAAAATGGGCTAGTCCTGACTACTTCTGCCATAGGAGATAATTTGATCAAAAAGCCTTTCCTTCATATCCTTTCCAGGCTAAATCGAAATTTCGCCATTCGAAGAGGTCTGAGCGGCAGAGCCTTATTGGAAAGCTCCTTACTGGTATCCCAATTTATTCACAAATCCCTTTTGCGTGAAAATCGATCCGTATGGACCGCGCAGCGAGAAGGAAGAACAAAAGATGGAAATGACTGTACACAAAAAGGAATATTGAAAATGTTGACCCTTGCTGAAAGAGGTAATAATTCTTTTGGTTTTTTTGAAAAAATACAACTGGTCCCAGTTTCGATCTCCTATGAATATGACCCAACCGATTCCTTGAAAATCCCTGAATTGATTGCAAAATCAAAGGAAGAAATATATGTGAAAAGAGAAAATGAAGATTTTATTACACTTTTGAGGGGTATCATTGGCTCCAAAAAGAGAATTCATATTCAAATCAATAAATTTTTGACTGAGGAGATTCGTCACCTTAAAAAAGAGGAGCTTACCCAAAACGAAAAACTAAGCAAACTTACGGAGTTGATCGATCAGGAAATTTGGAAAGGATACAAACTCTGGCCCAGCAATTACATTGCTTATGATCTTTTACACCAGAAAAGTCAATTTGCATCTCAGTACACTAAAGCAGAAAAAGCGAGTTTTGAAAAACGCCTGTCCAAAAAAGTAAATCAAAAAAATCCCTTAGAGGTGGATAATTTTCTACAGATGTATGCCCATCCTGTAGTCAATCAACTCGAACTTTAATTTTTTTTTCTACAACCTACTTAATTTGGAACTTCTCAAAAAGCTAGGTTGCTACCCTACGCTAGGTCTTGTTTGGTATAGAAAAATCAAGCTTTCCTCAAAAAGGAAATAAAATGTAGCAGAGAAATCCGTAGTTTAGGAAGTAAACTTTTTCTGCAATGAAAAAAACAGTACTTCTCTTTTGCATCTGCTTTGTCGTTTGGAATGTATGTCACGCGCAAATAAATAAAATTGCGGTAGGACACATTCAAACTCCGCTAGGAGAACTTTGGATAGCGTTGGATGATCGCACCCCCAACCATAAGAAAAGCTTTATTGAACTCGCTGAAGCGGGGTATTGGGATTCACTCACCTTCAATCGGGTGATTCCAAATTTTGTAGCTCAAGGGGGTTGCCCCGATACACCAGCAGGATTTACCGATCCTGAATACCTCCTGGGTCCGGAATTTCACCCAGAATTGAAGCATGTATATGGAGCTTTGGGCGCAGGAAGAGACGATAATCTAGGTAAACTTTCTGCACGATGTCAATTTTATATCGTCCAAAATCCGGTAGGAATACCTCGATTGGATGGAGATTACACAGTTTTTGGCAGAATCATCAATGGGATGGATATCATTGACCGCATCGTAAACGTAGCACGGGACAAGCAAGATCAACCTCTGGAACCCATCACCCTTCGCGTAGAAATAAAATACCTTAGCAAAAAGGAATTCGCTGCGATCCTAACCCCAACTGCTCATGAGTAAACCCATCCGAATCCTTGTGGTAGGCTGTGGGAATATGGGAGCTTCCCATGCTACCTCCTACCACCACATGCCCGAATTTGTGATCTGTGGCCTTGTCTCCAGAGGTGATTCAAAGATGCGCCTCAAAGAAAAATTAGGGAGCGACTATCCGCTTTTTGAGGATTTCGATACCGCACTAGCGGAGAGTCAAGCCGATGCCGTTTGCATTTCTACCTACCCCGACACCCATGAGGCCTTTGCCTGCAAGTCCATGAAAGCGGGTTGCCATGTGTTTTTAGAAAAACCCTTGGCCTACAGCATTTCTGGAGCGGAACGAATCCTTGCAGTGGCTCAGGAAACCAATAAAAAAGTGGTGGTCGGCTACATCCTTCGGCACCATCCCTCCTGGATCAGATTTATTGAAGAAGCGCAAAAGCTAGGCAAGCCTTTGGTGATGCGGATGAACCTAAATCAACAAAGCCAAGGCTACATGTGGGAGGTGCACCGAAATCTGATGAAGACCTTGAGCCCAATTGTGGACTGTGGGGTCCATTACATTGATGTGATGTGCCAAATGACCCGATCCAAACCCGTATGGGTTTCTGCCATCGGCGCCCGTCTCAGCGAGGAGGTCTCCACCGACAATTACAACTATGGGCAACTTCAAATTCGCTTTGAAGATGGATCCGTTGGCTGGTACGAAGCGGGATGGGGCCCTATGATTAGTGAAACAGCCTTTTTCATCAAGGATGTCATGGGGCCAAAAGGGGCGGTTTCCATTGTAGCCAAAAAAGCTGCATCCGCAGGACAGTCCGACCAAATCGATTCGCATACCAAAACCGAATCGTTATTGGTTCACCATGCTGACTTGAACGAAAAGCAACTATTTGCCAAAAAAGATGAATGGATAGATTTGAAAGATGAACCTAGCCATCAGGAATTGTGCAACCGAGAGCAAGCCTATTTTCTACGGGCTATTCGTACTAATTTAGACCTGCAAGAGCATTTGGACGATGCGCTGAATAGCCTTAAAATTGCCTTCGCTTGCGATGAATCTGTAAAAACTGGAAAAGGAATTTCCCTTTAAAAATATCGGCCTAGAAAAGTAAGGCTAAACCCAAAACCTCAAGTAAATGGAAAATAAAACCATTCTTATCACCGGTGGAGCAAGTGGAATTGGGCTTGCTCTCGTCGGAAAATTCGCAAGCCAAGGGAGTAAAGTCTTCTTTATTGACTCCAATGCCTTCCTCGGAAAACAAGTTGAAAAAGAATTTCAAGAAAAAGGAAAGCCTGTAATTTTTTTGGAAGTCGATATTCGGGAAGAAAGTCAAGTTCTGAGCGCAATTCAATCCATTTCTGGCAAATTGGATGTGCTGATCAACAATGCTGGCATCTCGCATATCGGAAACTTAGCCTCCACTTCCCTAGCTGATTTCGAGCGACTATTCGCAGTGAATGTCACGGGAATGTTTCTCTGCAGCCAAGCGGCCCTCCCAAAATTGATCGAACAAGGCGGTGGATCCATCCTCAATCTTTGTTCCGTAGCCGCGACAATGGGAATTCAGGATCGATTTGCCTACAGCATGACTAAGGGAGCCACACTTTCCATGACCTTAAGCATCGCTAGAGATTACGTAAAGCAGGGGATTCGTTGCAATTGCATTTCTCCAGGAAGGGTTCATACCCCATTTGTAGATGGTTTTTTGGCTAAAAATTACCCTGGGAGAGAGCAAGAAATGTTTGAGCAACTTGCTGCCACCCAACCGATAGGTAGAATGGGGACTCCA
>JAQCJI010000061.1 GCA_027593175.1 Bacteroidota bacterium
TACTTCCGCTTCGGAACTGGATGCTGGACACATTTCACGCGGCTTTGGGTTCCGCTGAATTTGAAATCAAGCGGCTTAATTTTTCTGGACATGGCGCATCTTTTGTTCATACTGACCTTGATGGTGAGCCCATCGCCCCATTGTACGATTACCTGAAGCCTTTTCCAGAAGAGCTATTGGAACGGTTTTATTCCGAAAATGGAGGAAAATTTGCCTTTTGCAAGGAGACCTCTTCCCCTCCCTTGGCCATGCTCAATTCAGGCCTGCAACTCTATTTTCTCAAGTATGCCAAGCCAGAAGTTTACCAAAAAATCCAACGAAGCCTCCACCTCCCGCAGTACTTGAGTTTGATTTTTACTGGCCAATTTGTGTCTGACTACAGCAGCATCGGTTGCCATACAGCCTTGTGGGATTTTGAGAAGATGAACTACCACAACTGGGTGAAACGAGAAGGAATAGATCGGCTACAGGCAGCCATATTGCCTGGAGATTCACTTTTGAAAACCAAGCCTGAGCTCGGTGGAATCCCCTGTGGAATCGGCGTGCATGACTCTTCGGCAGCCCTTCTTCCCTACCTGAAGCAGGAAACCCAACCCTTCGCCCTGCTGTCTACGGGCACCTGGGCGATCAGCATCAATCCGTTCAACAAGACCCCGCTCTCAGAATCGGAGCTAACCAAAGATTGCCTCCAGTTTCTGAGTATTTCTGGACAACCCATCAAAATATCACGCCTCTTTATCGGAGAAGAACACAAGTACCAGGTGGAAGAAATGTATGCCTATTGGAACCTTCACTTAGGCACCTACAAGAAACTTCAATTCGATGAATCCTGGTACCAAAAAGTTAGCAACCAGACTACAAAAAGAATTCGATTCCACTACATCCAGCCAGAAATTTTTGGGATAGAAAATGGGGATTCCAGCGATTGGGGTAGCTTCTCTGAATTTACTGAAGCCTATTACACTTTTCTACATGAGCTAACCAGCATTCAAGCCGCCTCTGTCAAGCTTGTTTTAGAGGGCGCACCTGTTACTCGCCTATTTGTAGACGGTGGATTCAATGCCAACCCGATTTTTCTAGAGCTGCTGCGTAAAAAACTTCCTGGAATCGAACTTATTCCGAGTGATTTTCCAAATGGCTCTGCTTTAGGGGCTGCAATGCTCGTGAATATGAACCCTAGCGCTTAACTTACACCAATGAAAACCAATTCTCCATCCGTCGCCTTGTTTATCCCCTGCTACGTAGATCAGTTCTACCCGCAGGTAGGCATTGCTACGCTGGAATTATTGGAAAAATTAGGTTGCCAGGTGACCTATCCTTCGGGTCAAACCTGCTGTGGACAGCCCCTAGCCAATGCGGGCTATGCACGGGATACAGTAGGCACAGCAACCCATTTTATTGAGACCTTCAACGACTATGACTACGTGGTTTGTCCTTCTGGGAGCTGCACCCTGCACGTGAAAGACCACTTTCCTGCTATTGCTGGTCTACAAAAAGAACAGGAAGCCCTGGAGCATAAAATCTTTGAACTCGTAGAATTCATCACCGACATACTGAAAATTGAGCGACTGGAAGGGAAATTTCCCCACCGGGTAAGCTTCCATTCCTCCTGCCATGGACAGCGTGGACTGCATCTCTCTTCTGGATCAGAACTCAACCAACCGCCATTTAATAAGGCCCGCAAGCTGCTGGAAAATCTAGAAGGATTGGACTGGGTGGAGTTAACCAGAACAGATGAATGCTGTGGCTTTGGAGGAACATTTGCCGTAACCGAAGAGGCGCTATCCATCCAAATGGGAAAAGATAGACTGGAGGATCACCTGCAGCACAAAACTGAAATCCTCACCGGTGGAGACATGTCCTGCATTATGCATTTGCAAGGCATTGCCACCCGATCCAAGCAAGAGTTGAAGTTCCTTCACCTAGCAGAAATTCTAAACCAGGCCCTGTCATGACACATCCGGAGAATGCAGCCGAATTCCTAAAGGATAGCGAAAAATCAAAATGGCATGATGAAACCCTCTGGTTTGTTCGCGATAAGCGAGACAAAGTCAGCAAAGGCATCCCTGAATGGGAACAATTACGAGAGTTGGCCTCTGGCATTAAGGACAATGTCCTTGCAAATCTTGCCGACTACTTGGAAGAATTTGAGCGCAATGCCACAAAAAATGGAATCATTGTCCATTGGGCAGCAGACAGTGAAGAACACAATCGGCTGGTGTTGGAAATCCTTCAACAGCAAAACTGTAAGGCTGTTGTCAAAAGTAAGTCCATCCTTACAGAGGAATGTCATCTCAATCCCTATTTAGAAAAGCACGGGGTCGACGTGGTGGATACAGACCTGGGGGAGCGCATCGTTCAGTTTCTCAACCAGCCCCCAAGCCACATTGTCTTACCTGCTATTCACCTGAAAAAAAGAGAGATTTCCGAACTTTTTCACGAGAAGCTGCAAACCGAAAAAGGCAATGAAGATCCGGCCTACCTCACGCAGGCCGCCCGAGTTCACCTGCGGGAAAAATTCTTTGCTGCCAAGGTGGCCATCACCGGGGTCAACTTTGGAATTGCGGAGACAGGGGAATTTGTCGTGTGCACCAACGAGGGCAACGCCGACATGGGGGTTCACCTAGCAGATGTGCATATCGCTTGCATGGGCATCGAAAAAATCCTCCCCAGACGGAAAGACCTGGGGGTATTTCTTCGCTTACTGGCAAGATCGGCCACAGGGCAGCCTATCACCAATTACAACTCACATTTCAGAAATCCATCGCCCGGAAAGGAAATTCACATCATCCTCGTGGACAACGGCCGTACCGCCCAGCTGGCACGAGAGAAATTTAGAAACTCCCTCAAATGCATCCGCTGTGGGGCCTGCATGAACACCTGTCCCATCTATCGCCGAAGTGGGGGATTCAGTTATAACAGCACTGTTCCAGGACCGATTGGCTCTATTTTATCGCCAGGGCTAGATCTTAAAAAGCATAGTAGCCTTCCCTTTGCCTCCACACTTTGTGGCAGCTGCACGGATGTATGCCCAGTGAAAATCAACATCCACGAGCAACTGTACGAATGGAGACAGGAGGTAACCAAAACGCAGGGCGAATTCGCTAAAGGGCTATCCATGAAGTTGGCAAACGGAATATTCAAGAGTCCCCTCGCCTACAAAATTTCTGGAAGCTTGATGCGGAATGCGCTAAAATCCCTTCCGAATAGTCTGATTTATCATCCTTTGAATATCTGGGGAAAAAATAGAAACCTCCCAGATCCTCCTACAGAATCTTTTCAACAGTGGTATCGAAAAAACAGGTCATGAGCAGCAGAAAAAAAATACTGAGCACTATTCGGAGCCTGACCCTCGAACCCAAAGCGCTGCCCGATATCCCTAATTTCAGCGGCTCAGGAGATTTGGTGGAAAGATTCACGCAATCCATCTCCGGCAACAAGGGGGAAGTGATGTCCAAAAGCGAGTTCGAAGAATGGTTTTCCACTTCGGGATTTTCAAAAGTAATTTCCCTTTCCCCCCAGTTCTCCGAGCTGGCAAGCCTTCCTTTGCCAGAGGACCCGCATGCCTTGGAGACCTTGGAAGTAGCCATCCTGGACGGGCAATTTGGCGTAGCAGAGAACGGTGCCATTTGGCTTGAGGACTCCCAGCTTGGACTTCGTGCGCTCCCCTTTGCTACCGAGCACTTGGTGATTGTCCTCGATCGCAACAGTCTTGAAGACACCCTACATCAGGGCTATGATAAAGTGGCAGGCACCCAATCCGGCTTTGGATTATTCCTTGCTGGCCCCTCCAAAACCGCAGACATTGAGCAGTCCTTAGTCATTGGCGCACAAGGAGCTAAGAGTTTGCGGGTAGTTTTGGTGTAAGTTGGATCCGCTTTCA
Organism: Bacteroidota bacterium; assembly: GCA_027593175.1. Classification (GTDB taxonomy): domain Bacteria; phylum Bacteroidota; class Bacteroidia; order Cytophagales; family Cyclobacteriaceae; genus Algoriphagus. The sequence goes on from JAQCJI010000061.1 coordinate 3,884, forward strand.
CTGAATTAAACTACTGCTTTTTAACTAAGGCAACCCAGAATTGAATCTACTCCATAAAAATCGCGCCCTTCTTCCACTTCTAGCTTTCATTTTAGGCACCCTATGGGTCATTTGAAATAACCCAAAACTCAAATGTATAGCCCTAATATTTTTACTAATTACCTGAAAGCGCAAGTGGGTTTACAATTAAAAAATTGATGTGTTTAAAAGGATTTTTAGTAGCGTTTATAATTGGTCAATTCGCAAAATATAATTTTCATTTTTTGCACAATTGGCGAAAAGAAATTGACAATTGAGTTCAATCTGCTTAGTATTAAGTAAAATATCAAGCCCAGAATGATAACCTCGCGCTCACTCAATTTCACTCCCGTACTCCTAATTGCTCTTTTCTCACTTTTTAGTTGCACTTCCGGACCTACCTTGCAACTTGCCAAGGGAACTAGTATCGCTCTAGTGGGAAATAATTTAGGCTCTCGAATGATGGACTTTGGTGGTTTGGAAACAGAACTACATCTCCGATACCCCGATAGCACCCTACTTATTCGCAACCTATGTGATCCTGGAGATACCCCTGGATTTCGCCCTCGGTCAAGCACGAAAGATCCCTGGGCTTTTCCTGGAGCCGAAGAATTTCAAGAGGAATATGCCACCAAATCTGGGTCAGAAGGTTTTTTTGAAAAACCTGATCAGTGGTTGACCCGATTGAAGGCAGATGTGGTTATCGGATTTTTTGGATTCAATGAATCCTTCCAAGGGGAAGCCAAACTTCAAAATTTCAAGGACGAACTGGAAGCCTGGATCCTTCATTCCAAAGTGCAGCGATACAATGGAGGGGCAGCTCCGCAACTTGCCTTAGTGTCTCCAATTGCCTTTGAAGACCTTTCCGAAATCAAGGATGTCCCCAATGGGAAACTTGAAAACGAAAACTTACAGCGCTACACTGACGCCATGGAGGAAGTAGCCAAAAAGCATCAAATAGTCTTTGTGGATGCTTTTTCCCCAAGTAAAAGTTGGTATGCAGCTAGTGAAGAACCACTTACCCTCGATGGAAGCCAACTCAATGAAGCGGGCTATGAAAAATTAGCCGTGCTCCTTGCTGACAAGGTATTCGGCAAGGCAGAGCAAAAAGCAATTACTCACCGTGACCTGATCCAAGAGGCGGTGATGGAGAAAAACTGGTTTTGGCACAATGACTACAAAATTCCCAACGGTGTCCATGTCTTCGGTAGACGCTACGATCCTTTTGGGCCGGAAAACTATCCTTTTGAATTGGAGAAAATCCGTCAGATGACTGCCATTCGCGATACGGCTATCTGGGAAGCTGGTCAAGGAAAAGTTAAAGACCTCCTGGCTGCGGATGCAAAAACCAAGTCCCTGCCAGAGGTGACCACCAACTACAACCCAGAAGCCAATGGAAGCCTAAACTATTTGTACGGTGAAGATGCCCTGAATTCCCTAAAGGTTCCTGAGGGATACAAAATTGAGCTTTTCGCCTCTGAAAAAGAATTTCCAGATCTCGCAAATCCGGTGCAACTCTCCTTTGACAACAAGGGTAGACTCTGGGTGGCAACCATGCCGAGCTACCCACACTACAAGCCAGGGGATGCACGCCCTTCAGACAAATTGCTCATCTTGGAAGATACCAATGGCGATGGAAAGGCCGATAAGCAATCGGTCTTTGCGGACAACCTCCACATTCCTGTAGGCTTCGAACTTGCCGCAGAAGGAGTATATGTGTCCCAAGGTCCAAATTTGATTTTGTTAGAAGATACCAATGGAGACGAAAAAGCAGACAAGAAAACCATCCTGCTCTCCGGATTTGATGACCACGACACCCACCACGCCATCTCGGCATTTGCAGCGGATGAAAGCGGAGCAATCTACATGGCTGAGGGGGTGTTTTTGCATACCAATGTGGAAACTTCCTACGGTCCTGTAAGAGGAACCAATGGGGGATTTTACCGCTACGAACCCAAAAGACACAAGCTGGAGCGAGTAAACCAGGTCAGCATTCCTAATCCCTGGGGCATTGCCTTTGACCGCTGGGGACAGAACTTCTACGCAGAAACCTCCGGTCCCAATGTCAATTGGATGCTGCCAGGATCTACGTTACCTCGCTATGGAAATGGAAACTTTAAAGGGCCCAATCTCATAGAAAAAGAACACATGGTCCGCCCTACATCAGGGCTTGAATTTATCTCAAGCCGACACTTCCCAGAGGACGTTCAAGGCGATTTGATCATCAACAATACCATTGGATTTTTGGGCACCAAGCAGCATCAAATGCTAGACGACACGGTTGGATTTACTACCAAGTGGCGACAAGATTTGATCGTTTCCTCGGACCGCAACTTCCGTCCGGTAGACATGGAAATTGCTCCTGATGGATCTCTGTATATTGTGGATTGGCACAATATCCTAATCGGGCACATGCAGCACAACGCGCGAGATCCCTTGAGAGACCATGTGCATGGACGCATTTACCGAGTGACCTACCCTTCCCGACCTTTGGTCACTACTGCCAAAATCGATGGGGAATCCATACCTGCACTTTTGGAAAATTTGAAACTTCCTGAATACCGAAGTAGGTACCGTACCCGTCGTGAACTAAGAGGAAGAGATGCAACTGCCGTCACCACCGCACTTGAAAAATGGGTCAAAGGCTTGGACAAAAAAGATCCAAACTACGAACACCAGCGACTCGAAGCGCTATGGGTGACCTGGGGTGCCAATAAGGTAAACACTCCGCTCCTCAAGGAGCTACTTGCCTCCAAAGATTACAAAATGCGTGCTGCCGCTACCCGTGTGCTACGCTATTCTGGACACCAGGTGCCAGACCAAGCCCAGCTGCTAACCGCCTCCGTACAAGATCCCCATGGACGAGTACGGATGGAAGGCATCGCTGCTGCCTCCTGGCTGCCAGCTCCTCAAGGAATCCCCATTTTGGCACAAGCTGAAAAACAAGCCAAGGATGCAATTTGGATTCCTGGAACCCTAGAAACTGCCATTGCCCACCTCAATGGGCTTTCTGTAGCTCAAAAGAAGGAGGAAGACATCAAATCTTCCCTGACCGGTTCGGATCGGGAGCTCTTTGTGCTCGGAAAGGAAATCTATGCTCGGGAAGGATTGTGTAGCACCTGCCACCAGCCCGATGGTGGAGGCTTGACTGCCTCTGAATTTCCTCCACTTCGGGGTACCCCATGGGTCACCGGCAGCCCAGAGCGACTCATCAAATTGGTACTGAAAGGTTTGATGGGTCCCATGGAAGTAGCAGGAAGAAGCTATTCGGGACAGGTTCCGATGACGCCACACGAAGGCATGCTTGACGACACAGAGATAGCTGCCGTACTTACCTACGTCCGCAACTCCTTTGGCAACAAAGCCTCTCCGATCTCTGCTAATCTTGTTAAGAAAGTCAGGGAAGAAGTCAAAGGCAAGAAAGGATTTTGGAGCCCTCAAGAATTGTTAAAAATGCATCCTTTGGAGAAAAACTAGGCCTATTTGCCTAGTTTTTACTCTATTTTTTGAATGGGATACCAGGTAATCAAAAACATATTTTGATAGTAGTGGATATTTGTTGACAGCTGAACGCCAACATTCCACCGTCGACAGCACATTTTTTTACCTTCAAACTTACTTTTCTTTGGCTGCCGATTATAAAGCGGATATTCATTTTTAGAAATTAAAAAAACTTATACATATATTTGTCACACTAACAATTGCTATGACACAGGAACTCTTTGCTAGCTATTCCTTTCTACTGGACCGCACTGCCCGCAAGGTGAAGCACTATGCGCAGCAGCAATTTAAGCAAGGGGGCTTTGACGTGACGGTAGATCAATGGCTAGTCTTGAAAAACTTAGCTGAACATCCTGAACTGAGCCAGACAGAATTGGCAAACTTAGTGTTCAAGGATCATCCCACGCTTACTCGTATTCTAGATCTACTTACCAAAAAAGGATACATCATTCGGGTACAACACCCACAGGATAGGCGTAGTTTTCAATTGCACTTGACTCCAGATGGGGTAATAAAAGTTGCTGAATTAAAACCAAAAGTCTTGCACATTCGCGAGAAGGCCTGGGAAAATTTGACTGAAAAAGATTTCTTAGAATTCAAATACATTCTCAATACCATTTACCACAATTTGGGCAATCAAACATAAAGAGTAAACAGGAAGTTAGACCCCAAATACATTCAAAAGCTAAACCAAAATTTATCCAGTAAACGAACACATGAATACCTCCACAATACACACCGATTTATGTATCATCGGCGCCGGGCCGGTCGGTCTTTTTGCAGTTTTTGAAGCAGGTCTTCTCAAAATGAGATGTCACCTCATCGATGCCTTGCCACAGATTGGCGGGCAACTCTCTGAAATATACCCTCAGAAACCCATCTATGACATCCCTGGATACACTGAAATCAAAGCTCAGGACTTGGTAGACAATCTGATGGAGCAAGCTAAGCCCTTCCAGCCTACTTTTACCCTTGGCGAACGCGTAGATCTCATGGATCGTCAGGAGGATGGAAGCTTTATCGTGACCACCAGCGACAAAACGCAAGTACATGCCAAGGTCATCATCATTGCGGGAGGTTTAGGTTGCTTCGAGCCCAGAAAGCCCGTTTTGACCAACCTCGAGACTTTTGAAGGGAAAGGCATTCACTACATGGTAAAAAATCCAGAAACTTTCCGCAATAAAAAAGTGGTGATTGCAGGTGGTGGTGATTCGGCCCTGGATTGGACCATTTACTTGGCTAATATAGCTGAAAATGTCACTTTGGTGCACAGAAACGAAACCTTCCGTGGAGCACCAGATTCCACATCCAAGGTGTTTGATCTCGCCCAAGAAGGGAAGATTGACTTGATCCTTTCCGCCAACTTGAAGGAAGCAAGTGGAAACGACGGCCTAGAAAAAGTGATTTTAGAAAACAAGGACAATCGAGAAATCATCTTGGATGCAGATTATTTGATCCCTTTGTTTGGCCTCTCACCCAAGCTTGGTCCGATTGCTGATTGGGGTCTGAGTATTGACAAAAATGCCATCGAAGTAGACACCCGTGATTATTCTACAGCCTTGGAGCGCATCTATGCCATTGGGGATATCAACACCTACCCAGGTAAGTTGAAACTAATCCTCTGTGGCTTCCATGAGGCAGCCATCATGATGCACTCTGCCTTCAAATATGTCTATCCAGATCAGAAACTAAGTTTCAAATATACAACCGTCAACGGGGTAAATGCCTTCTAAAACGTATGGAACTCATCAAATTTACCGTAGAAGATCAGCAAGGCGGGTGCCAAGAAGTAGAGGCACCTTCAAACATGGGGCTAAGCCTCATGGAAATTCTTAAAGCTTCTGAATACCCTATTCTGGCCACCTGTGGTGGTATGGCGCTCTGTTCGACCTGCCATGTGGAAATCCTGGAGGGCCAAGCAGGGCTAGGTGATGCTACGGATGTAGAGCTGGATCAGCTGGAAAACCTCCCCGAATATTTTCCCACTTCTCGTTTAGCTTGCCAAATTCGAATTGGTGACCAATTGGAGGGTGCGGTAATCAAACTTCGAGGTGAAGATGTAGTTTAAATTCCACTACAAATTCCTTTTCAGCCTTTAAAAAACATCAATTCAGCCCAATACATACTATTAGGCTGAATTTTTTTTTAATTTTTTGCAGCAAAAATCTTCCGCCTTGCATTACAAGTAAAAAAAGCAAATAGCTATGAAACGAATCCTGATTTTTTTATTCGCTGTGGTCCTGTCCTCCTGTGAACTAGCGACCACTGAACCTCTCCTCGTTTCTTATGAGGAGCTTATCAACTCTCAAGAAAAAATTATCCGACTCTCGCAGTCCGTGGCCTGCACAAATGCTTCGGAGTGGAAATTTACCCCCATGGGAAGCAAAGCTTGTGGTGGTCCAGCGCGATACATTGCCTACCATCGAAGCGTAGAGCGTGAATTTTTAGATTTAGTGGAGCGCTTCACTTCCCTGCAAAAGGCATACAATGAAAAAAATAATGTTATTTCAGATTGCTTATTCGTAGGGCCTCCTCGTGAGGTAATTTGCGAAGGTAACAAACCTGTTCTCGCCTTTTAAAATGCCCATTCCTGATCTAATTTGTTATCAGAAATTCCATATTGATTAGGTCAGCCTTTGACTGACCTAATTTTTTTTAAGTTTTCCCGTATTTTCACGTTCCTAATTTTAACCTTAGATCTAAGAGCTATTCTTCTTGGAGTAGGGCGGTTAAAATCTCACAAGCAGCTTCAGAAAGGATGGTTCCAGGCCCAAAAACTGCCACAACCCCCTCCTCTTTCAAAAATGCATAGTCCATGGCTGGAATAACACCCCCTGCCACTACCCGAATATCTGGGCGCCCAAGTTGGCGCAGCCAGGAGATCAGATCAGGAATAAGGGTTTTGTGTCCTGCCGCCAAAGAAGACACGCCCACCAAATGGACATCATTTTCTACGGCTTGCTCCGCCACCTCTTGGGGAGGTTGGAACAAGGGTCCAATATCTACATCAAAACCCAAGTCTGAGAATCCGGAAGCAATCACTTTGGCTCCTCTATCGTGTCCATCTTGCCCCATTTTAGCGACAAGGATACGAGGTCTTCGACCTTCGATTTGAGCAAAGCTATCCGAAAGTCGCTGTGCTTCTATAAATGATTTCTGCTGGTTCACGGCTGCTGCATATACCCCCGAAATAGACTGATTTTGGGCTTTATGGCGCCCAAATGCCTGTTCCATTGCGAAGGAGATTTCTCCTAAAGTAGCTCTTTTTCTGGCAGCGACTAAAGCCAATTCCAGTAAATTTCCCTCACCCGAAGCTGCCGCCTCCCGGATTTGTTCTAAAATCTGTGTGACTTCCTCTTGATTTCGTTCGCTTTTCACCTGCTTCAGCCGTAGAATTTGGGAATCCCGTACGGAGTGATTGTCTACTTCCAAGAGGTCCAACTCTGTTTTTTCATCTACTCGGTATCGGTTTACCCCTACGATAATATCCTTCCCGCAATCGATTCTAGCCTGCTTTTTGGCAGCTGCTTCTTCGATTCGAAGTTTGGGCAGCCCCGTTTCAATGGCTTTGGCCATCCCTCCCAATTTTTCCACTTCTTCAATCAAACTCCAGGCTCTTTTCGCCAGCTGATCGGTGAGATACTCCACATAGTAGGAGCCTCCCCAAGGGTCGACTACCTCTGTGATGCCCATTTCCTGCTGCAAGACCAGCTGTGTATTCCGTGCGATTCGTGCCGAAAAATCAGTAGGAAGCGCAATGGCCTCGTCCAGAGAATTGGTATGCAAAGACTGGGTATGTCCCAATACTGCCGCCAAGGCCTCCATGGAAGTTCTGGTCACATTATTGAAAGGATCTTGCTCGGTGAGCGACCAACCGGAAGTTTGACAATGGGCGCGTAAAGCCAAGGATTTTGGATCCTTAGGTTCAAACTGCGCCACTAGCTTAGACCAAAGCAAGCGCCCTGCCCGTTGCTTGGCTATTTCCATAAAATAGTTCATACCTACTCCCCAAAAGAATGAAAGGCGTGGGGCAAACTCATCTATTTCTAGGCCTGATTTCAAGCCTGTTCGAAGGTACTCCAGCCCATCCGCTAGGGTGTAGGCCAGTTCCAAATCCGCCGTAGCCCCTGCCTCTTGCATGTGGTAGCCGGATATGGAAATGGAATTAAACTTGGTCATGTTCTTGGAAGTAAAGGCAAAAATATCACCTATCAAACGCATGCTGGCTTGAGGAGGATAGATGTAGGTGTTCCGAACCATGAATTCCTTGAGAATGTCATTCTGTATGGTCCCGGAGAGCGCCTCCATGGCTACGCCCTGCTCTTCTGCTGCAACAATAAAAAATGCCAAAATGGGAATTACTGCACCATTCATGGTCATGGAAACCGAGATTTGATCCAGGGGGATTTGGTCAAACAAGACCTTCATGTCTTCCACGGTATCGATGGCGACCCCAGCCTTTCCTACATCGCCTTGAACACGCAGATGATCGGAATCATAGCCCCGGTGGGTGGCCAAATCAAAGGCTACTGAAAGCCCCTTCTGGCCTGCTGCCAAATTGCGCCGATAAAAAGCATTAGACTCCTCCGCAGTAGAAAATCCAGCATATTGGCGAATCGTCCAAGGTCTTTGCAGATACATGGTGGTGTATGGTCCTCGTAAAAAAGGGGCAATGCCAGCTGTAAAATGCAATTCTCGGAGTTGAGCAATGTCTTCCGCTGCAAATTGGTCCGGAATGACTACCTGCTCAGGGGCCTCCCAGCTGCTAGTAGGCAATTTGACTGATTTTGGGGCGCTAGTCGGCTTCCAGTTATTAAAATCAGGTCTCATTGAGAGTCGAGGGTTAAACTTTCAACCAAATAGGTCGCCCGAGTAGGTTTGAGCTCTTTGGCAGCTTCCTTAAAGGGAGAGAAAGGCTTATTGTAAGTCAAGGAACTGGGTGCGGCATAGGCATTGGCCCCTACTTTTACCCGTGCCTTATCTAGGAGCTCTCCCTGAATTTTGGCACGATGTATTTTTACACGAGCTTGCAGCTTTCCAGATTGACAGGCTATCCACCAGCCCCCTTCTTGCTCCAACTGGGTCAATGCAGTTTGCGATTCTTTCACCAGGTCGACAACTAAATTTTCCAAAAAATAAGAACCAGCAGCAGGGTCTTGCACCTTATCCAAATACGCTTCTTCTTTCAATACGGTAGATACATTTCGAGCCACCCGACGCTCCCTAACAGAAGCATTCTCTTCATCCAAAGGCTTAATCCAAAGCACATTGGCACCACCCAGAACTGCTGATAGCGCCTCGTAGGTTTGTCGAATCATATTCGTATGCACATCCAAAATGGATTGGGACCAGTGGGAAGTTTGGCAAAATAAATGCAACTCCTGCTCCATGACCTGAACCTTGTATAATTGGGCCAATTGCTGCACCAGCTGTCGAAAGGCAAGCTGTCGGGCTACCTCTCCGAAATGATGGTCCCCCACAGCAGTTTCCAAAAATAGTTTATCAAACACCAAAGAAGGTGCAGCGGACACCCGATCCAAAATTTCCACCAATTCTCCCAACACAAAAGTTAGGGCATCCAAAGGATGTGAACCCGATTCGCTGTATCGTGAGGTTTTGATGCAAAAAGCCTTAAATAAGGAGTAGCCTTCTGTCAACTCTAGGAGTTCTTCCAAAAGCTCTACCCCAAGGCCTAACTCTTGCTTATGATCAAATACCAGATCTGAAGGGCTCCATAAAATTCCACCTTGAATCAGAGCTGGATCTACTGCGCTGCGTTCCACCCAGTCTTGAAAAAGCCGCAAAGCTGAAACGGGATTTCCTAAAGGAAGCAAATAAATCGAAATGTACTCGGGCATCACTCCATCCAAAAGCTCCTGGAGATCCTCAGTTCCATGAAGAGGCAAAACCAAACCCTCTGCTCCATTTTCCAAGGCAAGCAGTAGATCGGCGTTGGTATCGTTCGGCAACACGGTTACTACATTAGTCCAAAGTCGCGGAGGCATGCCTGGAAATTCAGATACAGCATGAAATCGACGCTGCTGTACGGGATGTGCCAGATCTTCTAGGGCATACAAGGGCTGAAGAGATAGGGTATCCCAGAGCTTGTTCCCTAAATTTTGGGCCTCTCCCCTACCCTTGAGGTCTGCAGTAGCTTGTCGCAACCAGTCTTCCTTGGTTGTATTGGAAAATCCCGAAAATAAATCCTGCTCCATAAAAATTAGAATTTAAAAAGTCAAAGATCAAAATTAACCATTTCGAGCCAAATTGATCCGGAAGGATTGAAACAAAAAACAGTATCTTCGCAAATGGATTCTAAATGGGAGAAATCTACGCTCGTTTTATAGAAAACCGCATTTGAATTAATTCTTAAAAAAAAATACTGCCCTTGAAAACTAAATTTTTTAAGAATAAAAACTAGAAAACCATAAATCGACAGAAATTGTTTAAAAAATAAGCATTCCTTACTGAATGGATTTTTTATTTAAATTAATTTTCCACATTTTTGAAACCCCCTTTGTCAACTATTGACAGTAGTGTGAATCCTATCTTTTACGAATGAGTTCAGAAGCCAATGCTGTATGGAGTGAATGCTTGCGTGTTATCGAACAACACGTCAACGAGCAGAGCTATTCTACCTGGTTTAAACCCATTATTTCAGTTAAGTTAGAGGGCTCCACTCTCACCATTCAGGTTCCTAGCCAATTTTTTTACGAGTGGCTCGAAGATAATTATGTTGAAGAGCTCAAACTGGCAATTAAAAATACTTTAGGTGCAGCAGGAAGACTTGAATATGCGGTTGTGGTGGACAAAGGCAACCCGAGTAACCAGCCCTATGTGGTCTCCTTCCCGCAGGGAAATGCCTCCAATAAAAAAAGTGGTCCAAATGCCTCTGAGGTAAGGACCCCATTTGAAATGCAATCCTTAGATGCGGGACTTCTTACTCAGAGCAATCTTAATCCCAATTATACCTTTGTAAGCTACATTGAGGGTGATTGCAATCGACTGGCTCGATCAGCAGGTTTTGCAGTAGCAAGCAAACCTGGCATTACTTCCTTCAATCCATTGATGGTGTATGGAGGGGTCGGTTTGGGAAAAACGCACTTGGTACAAGCCATTGGCAACGAAATAAAAAATGGGGTCGGAGAAAAATTTGTGCTCTATGTATCTTCCGAAAAGTTTGTGAACCAATTCATGGATTCAATCAAAGACGGCAATGTGAAGAACTTCACCAACTTTTACATGCAGGTGGATGTATTGATCATTGATGATATTCAGTTTTTGGCGGGTAAGGACCGAACTCAGGAGATGTTCTTCCATATTTTTAACCACCTCCACCAAAATAAAAAGCAGATCATCATGACCTCGGACTGCCCTCCAAGGGATCTAAAGGGTTTGGAAGAACGACTGCTTTCTAGATTTAAGTGGGGGCTGACTGCAGATCTTCAAATGCCAGATTATGAGACGAGGGTGGCCATCATCCGCCGAAAAATGGAATCAGAAGGCATCAACATTCCCGATAGCGTGGTCGAATACTTGGCCTACACGGTTGATACGAATGTGCGGGAATTAGAAGGTATTCTGATCTCTTTGTTTTTCCATGCTTCCCTCAACCGCGTGGAAGTCAGCCTGGAACTTGCAAAATCTATCATCAAAAATTTCATTAAAGACATTGAAACCGAGGTAGGAATTGATTTTATCCAAAAGGTGGTTTCAGATTACTACGGCATCCAGGTGGATGAGCTGAAGGACAAAACTAGAAAAAAGGAAATTGTAATTGCCCGACAAGTTTCGATGTTTTTTTGCAAAGATTTCACCAACCATTCCTTAAAATCCATCGGCTACCATTTTGGAGGCCGTGACCATAGTACGGTGATTCATGCCATCCAAACAGTCAATGACATCATGGAGACGGATACTAGTTTCCGCAATGCAGTCAATGAACTTAAAAAGAAGTTTAAGATGCGCTCCTATTGAGCTTAGCATCCTTCTTTCCGCTCTCCTACTTCTTTAAATTTAAAAACAGATCCACCACCTGTTGCGCATGCAGACTCGGACTAAGCAATCCAGATTGTACTGAAGGTTTTTCCCGTTCCAAAGTATCTTTAACCACTGGATGGCTCAAAAAAGCTTGGCCGAGTAGTTCTTGAATCTGATCTTCCAACCAGGTAAGTCGTTGAACTCCCCGATTTTTTTCCCAAAACCCCGAGCCTTTCATCTGTTGCTGGTAAGAAGCCAACACTTCCTCTAAATCCTGCATAC